>JAEUQE010000036.1 GCA_016789785.1 Bryobacterales bacterium | reverse complement strand
CGGACTGATCAGCGATGCGAACACTTCGCGGCAGGTGTTGATGGCGCTGACGTCGACGCCGCGGCCGACGATGACCAACGAGTTCCGGGCCAACTATGTGTATGGCAGCTTTGGGCGCAACTTTCCGGAAGCGTTGCTGAATCGCGACTACACCAGCGAGTACCTCAACGTGGGCGGCGCGGGCGCGGGCCAGGTAAACCTGCTTGGTTTCGGCATGCCACGCTTTTATGACGCAGGCGCGCCAAGAGGCGTGAGCGGCCAGACCGGTGGAGCGGGGCTGGCGACGCTGGGCTTCAACTCTCCGCAGGATGTCGGCTTCAACAAGGAACACTCGTACTCGTTGACCAACGACTTCTCGTGGGTGAAGGGCACAATGACATGGAAGTTCGGATTCGCCGCATCGCACTTGCAGTTGAATCAATCGAACCTCGGTGTTGGCTCGCTTGCGGGCGGCCGTTTCTTCTGGACTCCCGACACGACAGCGGAGCAGTATTGCCAAACGAATCCGCTGGGCGGCCAGGCCCCGGATTGCGCCGCGCAGGTATTTGGTGGAGAGCGTTTCGCGAGTTTCCTGTTGGGCGTTCCGCAGGGCGTGCAGGTACAGACGGAGAATCTCTCCGTGCCTTACTACTACCGGTGGCTGAACCTGGGCGGGTACGCGCAGACGGAATGGAAGGTTTCGCCAAGACTGACACTCAATCTCGGACTGCGGTATCAGTTCCAGTCGCCGCGCTGGGAGAAATTCAATCGTCAGGGCCAACTGAATCTCGACCGTCTCGAGCCGAATCCTTTCGTACTGAATGCGGCGGGACAGGCATTACCGGCGCCGGTATTCGAGTATGCCGGCGTGGATGGTAGATCCCGCTACATCAATCCCGCGATCAAGGATGTGCTCGAGCCACGGTTCGGATTCGCATGGACACCGGGCTTTGACTGGAATCGAGAGGATCGCCGTTTCGTGATTCGAGGCGGCTACGGCATGACGCACGGCACGCTGATGGGCAATGAGCGCGAACCGATTCCGAATCTCGGCTCGCAGACGGCGACTGGCTACCGCCAGATCAGCTATCTGCTCGGCGCGAACGACATCAACTCGCCCACCAACATTCCGAGTTGCGGTCTCGCGCTTTGCAATGACAGGGCCGTGCCAATGCAGTTCGGCTTCAATAACCCAGTGCTCGCATCCGACAACACGCTGTTCCAGATCCCGCCGAGCGGCATCATTCGGCCGGGCGACCGCGCGGGGTTGACGCAATTGGGCACACCGCGGCAGAACGTGCTGTATCAATCGACAGGCGTTGTCGGCAATCGCGATTTCAAGATGCCGACCATTCACAACTACTCGCTCACACTTGAGTACGGGCTGATGGAAGCGACCGTCGTGCGAGTGGGCTATCAAGGGTCGCGCGGCCACAACCTGTTCGGGCCGCCGCAGAATCTGAACCGTGTGGACCAGTTCACAGGCGCCATCCCGACGCCCGGGTTCTCGGGGCGTTTCTCTTCGGCGATCTTCGCGATCGCGGCGACGAATACGAGTTCCAACTATCACGCGCTCGTGATCGAGTCCGAACGGCGCTTCTCACGAGGTCTGCAGTTCCGGTTCAACTACACATTTTCGAAGAACCTGGACGATTCGTCCGGTGGCATCAACTTTCCGATTCCCAACAACTCCTTCAACAACTCGGCGCTCGATTTCCCCATCATTCGCAGCCAGGATCCCTACAACACGCGGGCCGACCGATCGGTCTCTTCCACCAATACACCGCATGTGTTCAACATCGTGGCGCTGCTGGAAGCACCTTTCGGACGCGGCCGTAAGTTTTTCAACGGCGGCGGACTGAAGGACTATTTCATCGGTGGATGGAGCATCAACGGGCTTTCGCGCATTCGCAGCGGCTTCCCTGCGTCGGTGCCACTCGGCTTAGGCAACTCATTCGACGTGGGCACGCCCGGCGGCGCCTTGCGGCCCGATATGATCGCCGGCGTTCCGCTGCGGAATCCCGATTGGACCCGCGAAAACGCGTGGACGGGCGTACCGTATGTGAATCCACGCGCATTCGCGTTTCCCGAGCCAGGGCAGCGCGGCAATGCGCCTCGCAATCTGGACCTATACAATCCATGGGTGCGCTCGCTCGACATGAGTGTGTTCAAGAAGATCTCGCCGTTTGAGAACAAGCGCCGCTATTTCGAACTGCGCGGCGAGATCTTCAACGTGCTCAACATGAAGAACTACACGCCGAATCCGAACCTCTCGAACTTGCTTGGGGGAGCGGCGCAGCATCCGTTGCTGGTGGGCACGTCGCCGAACTTCACCCCGGTGCAAGGTGTGCAGAATCGCTACGCGGCGCTGCGCCAACCGGGAGTGTGGGACGCGATCATCGCAAAGAGCCAAGGCACGCCAGTGGACACTGCGATTGCAGCTCTCTCAGGACCGGGCGCCGGCGGAGTTGGGTGTCCGGCGAACGCCGCGGAGTTGGGCGCAACGAATCAGATACGTTCGCTCAGCCCGGCATGTACGGCCCGCGCGCTGAACCTCGCGCTTGGCCGTCTCAACGCAAATACCATTGCCCCGCGGATTGTACAGTTCGCCCTGAAGTTCTACTTCTAACAACGGACAGCCTGAAAGGCCGCGCGAACTACCCTTCATTGTCCGGAAGGTCTTGTGGGAATGGGCCCGGCCGAGGGCACAGTCTGCTCCGAGGTCCCTCGCACCACGGGGCTCGATCCAACTCGCTTGAGAATCTCCTGAACATACCGTTGTGTCTCCGGGATGTCGGGGATCTTATTGTCTTTCGCAACCCGGCCCTCCCCGGCGTTGTATGCTCCAAGAGCCAAGCTGACATCATTATTGAAGCGGGAAAGCAACTGCTTGAGGTACTTCACGCCGCCATTGATGTTTGCAGCCGCGTCAAACGGATCGGTGACTCCAAGTTCCTGCGCAGTTCCGGGCATGAGTTGCATCAAACCTTGTGCGCCTTTGTCGGAGACCGCGCAGGGCCGGAAACTGCTCTCCTGCTCGATCACCGCCATCACGAACTCTGTACTCAGGCCGGCCTTCCCGGCTGCTGAATCGACCAGCGGACGCACTTGGCCAGCCGGAAGCGGATCGCACTCTTGAGCCTGGTCCGAGACGGGAGGTAGCGAAACCGTGGGCGGTGCCGGAGCCAACGGGAACCGGTTCGGCCAAGGCACAATGAACCAGGAGTCCGTCGCGTCACGGGTACCCGTCTGGCGGCGAACCGCATTCCGCTGTCTCTCCAGCGCGCCTTGCTGGCCTCGTTGTTCCTGTTCGGCGCTCGCTTCCAAGGTGCCCACGACACAGCAAAGCAGGCACATGGATGCGATGTTGCGAAGGCAATGGGTGGTGGTTCGATAGCGATTCATCAGGCGACTCTCGGGTTCATACGCGCGACACGATAAATGAAGGCCAGCACCTCGGCGATCGCGCGGTACAGCGTCGGCGGCACTTCCTGTCCAACCTGCACGCTCTTGTACAAAGCCTGCGCCAGCGGCGGGTTCTCCACAATCGCAACCCCGTGCTTGATCGCGCACTCCTTGATCCGTAGCGCGAGGTAGTTTTTGCCCTTGGCTACAACCACAGGGCATGGCATGGTTTCATGGTCATAACGGATCGCGACCGCGAAGTGCGTGGGGTTGACGATGACCGCCGTTGCCTGAGGCACCTGACTCATCATGCGGTGGCGGAGCATGCCTCGCTGGATCCGGCGAATCCGGGACTTGACCTCCGGGCTGCCTTCGCTTTCTTTCAATTCCTGCTTCACTTGTTGCTTGGTCATCTTCAATCGCTGCCAGAACCGCCTGCGCTGCCGGAACATGTCCCATGCGCCGAAGATTCCAAATACCAGCGCGGCTTTCCACAGCAGATTGTCGAGCGACCGGAGCGCGACCTGCAGACCGGCATATAAGCTCATCAACGGAAGTGCGAACAGTTCTTCTCCGTGCAGCACGGCTAGTCCGTAGAGTGCGAACCCAGATCCCACCATGAAGATCGCCGCCTGCAGGGCGGATTGGAGCGCCTGGCTCCGGACCTCCTTCAATTTCGCCATCGGCTTGAAGTTGGATAGACCCGAGGAGAACTTCTTGAAGCTAACCCCCATTCCAGTGAAAACAAGGTGCGCCAAGAGGCTCGCGGTCAGAAGACCCAGTCCTGCCCACACAAGAGGCAGCAGGGCGTGCTGTGCAAGATACAGGCCCGTCGCCATCACTGACGAAACGGAGAGATTCGGCCGGAATGCCTGCTGTAGGCCGCCTGCCATCCACTCCCTTGAGTCAGCAAACCACTGCTGCCCACCGTAGCTCAGGAGAGCAACGAACCCGAAGAACTGCAACGCACCTGTGAGTTCCCGTGAGACGGGGAAGTCACCCTCTTCGCGGGCCTTCAATACGCGCCGCGGAGTGGGTTGTTCTGTGCGTTCGCCGTGGTCGCTCATGGCCGGAATCCCTGGATGCTGGACTCCACGGCGCTGAGTAGCCGTGTGGCTGCCGATCCGTAGATCTTCGGCCACGTTACGATCAACCACGACAAGGCGCAGAGCGAAATCAACATCTTCGCTGGAAAGGCCAGAGCCAGAAGTTGAAGCTGTCCGTTGAGCCTCCCGACCAGCGCCAGCGTGATATCGATCACCGCGAGAATTACGATCACGGGCAGCGCCAGGCGAAAGCCCGTGGAGAGCATTTCGCCGCCGAAGCGGATCAGTTGATCGCCGAGCGAATGAGTCAGTCGAAAGCTGCCGGGAGGACACGCCTCCAGGGTCGCGGCAAAGATCCGCAAAACGTGCAGGTGCAGGCCCAGCGAGAAGAAAAGCAAGCCAGAAAACAACTGTGCCGCGATGGACAGAACGCCGGATTCGGCCTGTGTGTTGGGATCGATGGTCGAGGCATAGCTGTAGCCTGCCTGCAAGCTCAGAATTTGCGCACCCAGCGCGAACATCTCGGTGAGATATCCGACAAGAATACCTACCATCAGGCCGAAGAGGGCTTCGACGATGATCGCACCGAGCACCTCGCCCATGGTTGGCTCCCACTGGAGTCGAGGCCAGGCCGGATAGAGAGCGAAAGCGATGCTTACAGATAACACTACTCTTGCTGCCTCCGGTCCCTGCCGCATCCCGGGTATCGGGACAAACACAAACACACCGCCCACACGGCATAGCACCAGGACGAACGTCAGTAGCGTGTTTTCGAGCGCGACACCCGCCTCAATGGGCATACCGGCTGAGATCTCCCAGAATGGAGGCCGTGAAGGTGAGCAGACGCTGCAGCATCCACGGCATCAACAAAAGGAATCCGAGGAAGAATGATGCGAGACGGGGAATCGTGCTGAATGCGGAATCCTGTAGAGATGTCGCCACTTGGATGATGTTGATCACAATGCCTACCAAAAAGCTGATAACCAGCAGCGGAGCGCAAAGGGCGAAAGCTGCAAACAGAGTCTGACCGATCAGATGAGTTACGAATTCGGGAGTCATAGAGCGTCTCCTTATTGGAAGCTTTTCATCAAAGATCCAAGAACCAGGTTCCAGCCATCCACAAGAACGAAGAGGAGAATCTTGAACGGCGCGGAAAGCATGACGGGCGGCAGTTGCACCATGCCGACCGAAAGCGTCACCGATGCGACGACAAGGTCAATCACGAGAAAAGGCAGGAACAGCACGGCGCCAATCTGAAATCCAGTCTTAAGCTCAGAAATGATGTAGGCCGGGATCAGGACGCGCAGATCCAAATCCTCTGGCGTACGAGGCTGGGGACTCTTGGAAATCTCCATGAATAGCTTCACGTCCTTCTCTCTGGCGAACTTGGCCAGGAAGGGTTTCAGCGGCTTGCCGCCCTGCTCCACGGCCGTCTGCCAAGAGATCTCCCCTTTTTCCAGAGGCTCCCATCCCGCCCGGTACATCTCTACGGCCACCGGTTGCATGACAAGCGCGGATAAGAAAAGTGCAAGGCCGATGAGGATCTGATTGGAGGGAGTCGACTGGGTGCCGAGGGCCTGCCGGAGAAAGTGCAACACAACCACGATGCGAAGAAACGGCGTGATCGACATGATGATCGCCGGAACCACGGTCAACAGCGTCAGAATTGCGGCGATTTGAAGCGGAGTGCTGAGTCCCAGCGGAGCGCCGGTGGTGCGAAAGATCGCCTGCGAGGCTTCGGCTTTCGCACCGAGCGCCAAGCCCGGCAGCAATGCCAGCAGGATGCAACCGCGCATCATCGGGTGTGCCCCTCCTTTCCATGGCGGCTTTCCGGTGAGAGCGTTGCCGCCAGATCCGGGCTATCCAGCAAACAGCAGCTTCCGGGCGCCAGTCCCACCAGAAAAACGCGGTTGTCCACTTTCACGAGATGCAGTGAGTGTTGAGGCGACAGCGCCAGGCGGTCGATCAGTTCCAGCCGCTGCCCTCGTGCCGAGGACGGTCGGCCCATCAATCGCACCAAGCCCCGGCGCTGCCCGAGCCACACCACGCCAAGTAACACGCCGATCACCGTCACCGCTGCCAGGATCTGTTGCACGACATCCATAGGGATTTGCCTCTCAGGCGGTCTCACAAGGAGCAACTTCGATCACCCGAACCGTCACTTTTCCGTCGGAGGCCGCAAGCTCCACCGCGCCCAGGCAAACGTTCTCGGCCATCAGGTCGAGCCGCTCGCCGAGAGGGCGCTTTGTCGGCAGCGTCTTACCTGGCTGCAGGCTCAGCAATTGACGGATGCTCATCGGAACGTTGTCTACCACGACTTCGAGTCGCAGACCGACATCGCCGTAAGACTCAAGATTGCTGACTTGCGGATTCGTCATGGTGATTCACCCACTACCGCTTAAGGTTCAGCGTCTCCTGATTCAATTCGTCGATGGTCGTAATGACACGCGAATTGGCCTGGTATCCGCGCTGGAAGACAATCAGATTGGTGAACTCGCGGGCGATGTCGACCGTAGAGGATTCGAGCGCCGAACCGAGGATTTCACCTCTGCCGCCAGTTCCGGGAAGGCCAATTGTCAATGCGGACGAATCCGCCCCAAGGATGAAGTTGTTGTCGCCCACCGCAACCAGCGAGTCAGGATTCGCGACCGCGCCGAGAGCCAGTTGCGCCACGATCAACTCCTGCCCGTTGGAATACTGTGCGACGACGCGTCCACCGTCCGACATGCCCACCCGAACCATCTGCGCTGAAGCGGCGCCATTCTGTGCGTTGGCTGACGTTGCCGACTGCTGCGCAAATTGCGTCATGCGGGCTCGCAGATCAGAACTGTAGAAATCCCACTTCATCGCAAGATCAGCCGCGCCGTTCTTCAGGCCCGCGACGTTCAGGTCCACCACACCGTTGGTTGCGGGAGGTGGGGGAGCAGGTGAGGTGAGGACGCCCCGGTCGTTGAACGTGAGTGATCCCGTGGCCACCTGGCTCGGAGTTCCGGCGGTACCGCTGGTGAGTTCCTCGCCTGGAATCGTTACCTTGTAGCTCCAGGCATTGGGCCCGGTCTTGGTGAACGTTACGGTGAGAACGTGCGAAGCGCCGAGCGAGTCGACCACTTCCATGGGTGTAGAGAAAGTGCTGTCCACAGCGGCGCCGGCATCCAGATTGGCATCGAGACTGACTCGATTGGTCGCCGTGGGAGGACGCAATGATCCGAACGGGAGCCGGATGTTCGATACGGGGCCCGCTGTATTCAGCGCACCACCAGACTCCGACCAACCTTGCACGAAAGCGCCTGTCGTGGTTCGCAGGTTGCCGGTGGCATCGATTGTGAAACTGCCATTCCGCGTCAGCAGCCGGTTGCCGCTTCCGTCGCGGAGCAGGAAGAACCCATCTCCTTGGATGGCCGCATCCAGCGGTCCCGACGTTGTCTGAATGTTTCCTTGAGTGAACTGGCGAACGTTGACCGGGCGGTTCACGCCCATTCCCAACTGACTGGAACTGCTGCCGAATCCGATGGTCTGGCTGATCAGGTCCCGAAAGGAGGTCATACTGGCTTTATAGCCGATGGTGTTTAAGTTTGCGAGGTTGTTGCCAACCGTGTCAATCGCTGTGGAATGAGCATTCAATCCGGAAAGGGCAGTCGAAAAAGAGCCGGGCATTACTGATTCTCCTGTGGGGATGGATTCGTATTGGTCGAGTTCGTTGTGTTCGCCGTGTTGGCTGGGTTATTGGTATTCGCAGGGTTCGTGTGATTCGGGCCGCTGGATGAAGTGTCCACCGGGGCCGGGGCGCTTGGCTCACTGTTGGCCGCGATGAGCGAGAGCTGCTGCCGGATGTCCATCAACTGTTCCAGTTGGCTGAACTGGGCCAGTTGAGCCAGGAATTGCGTTCCGTCGGTTGGCTTCAAAGGGTCCTGGTGTTTGATCTGCGCCACCAGCAGCTTCAGAAACGTATCCTTACTCACCGCGCTCCCGGAGGATGTCCGGTTGGTGCGGTCTGGCGCCACCGCCGGCGCCAGGGATGAATTCGATACCGCAGTGATCTCACTCATGCAATTACTCCGGATTTACCAGCCACATACGCTGGAGATAGTCGTCCCAGTTCGGCTGGTTCCGCCGCTGATCGCGGTCTTTCCGGGATTCCTGAGCGAAGCCCGGTTGTTGTTCGTGGCCGCCGCTGTCGCTGTCCGTGGCTCGGCCGTTGGTGGATTCGGCCGCGGCGTTGGTCTGTGGCCACAAGTCCGCCGCGACACCGATTCGAGAAAGATTCATCGAAAGGTCGTTCAAGTTGCTCTGCATCGCCTGCGCCAGCAGGGCGTCGGGCGTTCGAACCGAAAGGCTGATCTGGCCGGATGAATTGGCGGCCAATCGCAAGATGGTACTTGCCGCTGACCCCTCACTCAGACGAACAGTGAGGCTGTGCATCGGGAGGTTCTGGTTCGCCGGGGCCTCCTCGCTCGCGAATGTTGCGGATGGAGAGAGCTTGGCTTCCGCCGGCTGCGCGTGCCTCGATCGGATGGATGGATCCGGTACCGGTGGCGGCGCGAGAAGACAGTCAGAGGCTGTCTTCTCGGTCGCCACTCGCGTCTTTGGAGGAGGATCGATCGGGAATGCCTTTTCGGGTCGCGGCGGGCCCTCTTGCACCGCCCCGGTTTTCGGTTTCGGCTGCTGATGGGCCTGCTTGGCCGGTTCGGAGGGGGGTTCCTGCCGCTTCAGAGAGATCGTGCCTCGGAAGGCAACCGGCATCAGCGGCTCCGGTGCAGCGATCTCCTTTGGGACGGTCTTCGGCGCTTGAGAAGTCGCATCGGCGCTTTGCAGCGCGGGAGAGCGGACGTCCGTGTTCTCCGCTATCGACTCGTCAGTCAGGGCAGGGAACAAAGTGAAAGATCCGGCCTGAAGGTTCTTGGGGCCAGGTGAATCCTGGCTTTGTGGCAAGGCCGTAGTGGCCGCTCGCTCCCAAGGTAGTCGTGGGCTGGTGTGCGATTCAGCAAGCTGAGTGGATTCTCTGTCGCAGTCGCCCTGAACTGTCAACACTTGCGCCGCCAGACGTATCGGTTCCGCCATCGGGGCTGTGGGCTGAGGCGTACTCAAGCGGTTCGTCTGTTCTTTGTCCGTCGAGTGGTAGGCATTCTCTGGCGGAGGTTGGAGGGTGGCACGTCTAGGCTCCTCTGTCTCCGGCGCGGCCGTGTCGACCGGCACCAAAGCTGCAAGGGGCAGGCTCGGCCCTATCACGGCCTTGATGGAGCGGTCTACGCCGATGAACTGGCGCTTGGTGTCACCGGACTTCCCTGGAGCGAACGTTTCCGCTACTTGAGCATCCCGAACCTGCTTCGTGATTCCTTGCATCAGTTCCGTTGACTGCACCAAAAGGCCGGCGATTGGAGATGGGTTCAGATTTGCCGCTGCCCTGTGCTCACGGGTCTCCGCGTCTTCCGGAATCGAATCCGATCTTTCGGAACCGGATGCTTCGCCGGTCTGCTGTGAGGGCAGGGGAACACTGGGGCATAGATGAACCGGGTGCGGCTTCGGTTCGTGGCTCCAAGTCACGAACCACAGTCCGGCGACCAGGCCACTCTCGGTCCCATCCAAGCCGGCCGCATCTTCCTGGAGATTTGTGCCGTGCGCGGCGCGCAAACTGCTGTCTTCCGGCTCCCCGTTCACAGTGACATCCAAAAGGCTTGCGAACATCGGCACTGGCACTGCGCCGCTCCAGGATACTCCTGGTGAACTAACTTCGCCCGGAATACCTGGCAGCACGGAAAACCCCGCGGCCTGAAAACCAATGTTCATTATGCGGAATGGATTGCAGATTAACCGCCAAAGTGTGTGGCGTGGTTTTTCTCCAATATCCGCACGAAAAGGCCCGACTCCAGGAAGCATGTGCGTCGAGATCTCGACGCATCGGGCGTCGGATCCTCGACGCACGCCGAGCTGCGGCAAAGGATGGCTGCCTTGCTTATCGCATCGAGATCAGAAGTTTCGATAATTTGTTTGGGATGCCGCGCAAAACCGCTCTTGTTGCCGCGGTGGCTGCAAGGGAGCCTGTGTACCACACGTGATGGCGGGACCAAGTGCTGCTCCGCTTTGCGTCGCCGTCCTGTTCTCTTCGGATGTGATGTTCCGCTGGACATCGAAGCGAATACTCGGGGTTCGGCCCCGCGTTGTTGTTTGGCGCGGCGATTGCAAGTTAGTTCGTCGTTACCGCTATGGATCCGATCACCACGCAGGCCGCGGCAGGGCTCCGCACAAGAATGGAGTCTCTCGATATGCTCGCGAACAATATCGCGAACGCCTCAGCTACCGGCTACAAGGCAGATCGCGAGTTTCATAGTGTCTACTCCGCGAAGAATGGGGACTTGCCCTTCTCTGGCGAGTTGCCGAGTTTGGAGGGCCAGTGGACCGATTTCTCGCAAGGATTGATCCAGAACACCGGTAACGCGCTCGATTTCGCCTTGTCGGGCGCAGGGTTCTTCTCGGTCAAGGCGCCGAATGGCACTCTCTACACTCGCTCGGGGGAATTCGATCTGAGCCGCGCTGGCGTGCTCACCACGAAAGACGGCTATCCGGTGCTCAATGACAAGGGAGAAGAGATCAAACTCGCCGCGAATCGGAACACGGAAGTGCTCCGCGACGGAACCATCCAGCAGGGCGGCCAGACCGTGGGCAAGCTCCAACTGGTCAGCTTCAAGGAGAGCGGAGCACTTACAAAACAGGCCGGCTCTTACTTTCGGCATGTCGGTCCGGCGGAAAGCCGGATAGCCGCGACTCCGATGGTCCAACAGGGCCGCGTGGAGGCCTCCAATGTGGGTGTGGCGGAGTCGGCGGTTCGTTTGGTCAGCGTCATGCGCCAATTCGAAATGCTGCAAAAGGCGGTCAGCGTAACCGGCGAGATGGGGCGGAAGAGCCTGGAAGATCTCGCAAAAGTCGGCTCATGATGAGCCAGAAAAGCGGAGACAACCTCGATGATCCGAGCACTATACAGCGCTGCCAGCGGAATGACCGCTCAGCAGTTGAACGTCGACAATATCGCACACAACCTGGCAAACGCGAATACGGCTGGTTTCAAGGCGCGCCGGGCGCAGTTCCAGGATCTGCTTTATCAGAGCATGGTACAGCCGGGATCGTCCGCGGGTCAGCAGACGGTGGTTCCGACCGGACTGCAACTCGGTCTGGGTACGCGCGCCGCTTCCAACGAAATCGTCTTCACGCAAGGCAATTTCCAGGCAACTGAGAATCCGCTCGACCTTGTGATTCAAGGCCGCGGTTTCTTCCAAATCCGGCGCGCTTCGGGAGAACTCGCCTATACGCGGTCCGGCTCATTCCATCTGGACCGCGACGGCAATCTCGTGACTGCCGATGGAGATCCGCTGGAGCCTCAGATTACAATCCCGCAGGATGCGCAGGCCATCACCATCGCGCCCGACGGAACGGTCAGCTTTACGCAGCCGAACCAAACCGCCGCGCAACTGGCCGGTCAGATTCAGCTTGCGAACTTCATGAACCCAGCGGGATTAAATAGCATTGGCCGTAACCTGTACACGCCGACGGATGCCTCCGGAGACCCGATTGTCGGCAATCCTGGCGGACAGGAGGGCCTGGGCTCACTTCTCCAAGGCCATGTTGAGCAGTCCAACGTGAGCGTCGTAGAAGAGTTCATCAACCTAATCGTGAGTCAGCGGGCCTATGAAGCGAATTCCAAGGTTGTAAAGGCCGCCGACGAAATGTACCAGCAAGTGAACAATCTCTCCCGATGATCCGCAAAGTGCTCATCCCGTTTGTCTCTCTGTGCTTCGCGGCAGGAATTGCACGAGGCGCGGAATGTATTTCAGTGGAGGGCCCGCGCATTCGTATGGCCGATGCCGCCAAGGGCATGCCGGAACTCCAATCGGCGGATCCGGAAATCGACCTCGGGTACGCCCCGCAGCCAGGCATCCGGCGTGTCATGCGTCCGTGGGAGCTGAATCATCTCGCTCGGGAGCATAAGATCGTGATTCCTCAGAGCGCCGAAATCTGTTTCGAACGTAAAGTGCGCAACCTCAGCCCGAAGGAGATTGAGGGCGCAATTCGTAAAGGCTTACCCACCGATGTCCGGCTGGAAATCCTGGACTGGAGCCGGTTTCCGGTGCCGTTGGGCGATTTGGCTTTTCCGCTTGGGGCTCTCGCCGGCGCAAAGCCTGGACCGGTGATGTGGAAGGGCTGGATCGCCGTGGAAGGCCAGCGCCGTTTCCCGGTGTGGGCTCTGGTCCGGATCGGCGTTCCTGGGACCCGCGTCGTGGCGTTGGCGGAGATCGGCGCGCGTACCTTGGTCCTACCAGAGCATCTCCGTGAAGAACCCTGCGAGGTTCTTCCGCTTCCGGGGGGCTCCGTCCGTATGGACGACATCTCCGGGCGGATCACCAAACGGAGGATTCCGCTTGGGGCGCCGTTGAGCCAATCCGACGTGGATGCGGCACCAGAGGTTCGCCGTGGCGACCCCATCGTGGTGCGTGCCCGTGCCGGGGCGGCCGTCGTCTCCTTCGAGGGAATCGCGGAGGGGTCCGGGCGAACCGGCCAAAGCGTTTCTGTACAGAATAGAGCCACGAAAAAACGCATTCGGGCCCGAATCGCAGGTCCTGGGTTAGCGGATGTGGCGACTGGGAGCCAGCAATGAAATCCTCAGCAGTTCTTCTCCTTATTATTACGAGCTTAATGCCGTGCCCGGCCGCTCAACGAAAGCAAGAGCAGTCCAACGCCCTGGACCAGTACATCCAGGAGGCCAAGGCCCGAGCCGGTACGTCCATGGAGCGCAGTTCCGGTTCCCTCTGGAGCCCCAACGCGGGATATTCCGATCTCGGAATCGACCTCCGGGCATCGAGAGTAGATGACATTGTCACGATTCTTGTGGTGGAACGCGCTTCAGCCGTGACCAAGGGGACGGTCCGCTCATCCCGGGCATCCAAGGCCAACGCCGGCATCGGAGCCATCGGGATTATCCCCCGCGCAGCCAGTCCGCTGCCCAACCTTGCCAGGATGTCATCGGAAGCGACCCTTGACGGCGAAGGCGCAACCAGCCGCGAGACGGCGCTCACGGCTGCCCTTACCGCCCGCGTGGTGGATGTCCTCCCAAACGGCTATCTCGTCGTGGAAGGAAGCAAAAGGACTGCGGTCAACTCCGAACAACAGACCGTAACAGTCAGGGGCATTGTGCGCCCTGTCGATCTGAGTCCGAATAATAGCGTCCATTCCGATCGGGTTGCGCAGATGGAGATATTCCTCAACGGGAAAGGGGTCGTCGGCGACGCGGTTCGCCGTCCATTTATTCTCTATCGGATTCTTCTCGGGTTGCTGCCGTTCTAAGCCTTGGGCAGCAGGTGAAAAGAGGCATTTGTGTTGATAATTGCAACAGTGTTCCTTGGGTTTATTCATCCAGCACCAGCCGCAACCAGGCTGAAGGAACTGGTGACCATCGAAGGAGTTCGCGAGAACCAGCTCGTGGGGTATGGACTGGTGGTCGGTCTCAACGGGACTGGTGACCGCAGGCAGACCGTGTTTTCGACGCAGAGCCTCACCAATCTGTTGAACCGCATGGGCGTTGCAGTATCGCCGAACGCAATTCGCGTCAATAACATCGCCGCAGTGATGGTGACCGGCAACTTGCCGGCCTTCGCCCAACCTGGCGCCCGCATTGATGTAACCGCCGCCGCGATCGGCGACGCGTCGAACCTGCAGGGTGGGCTCCTGGTTCTGACCAGCCTCCGAGGCGTGGACGGGCAAGTCTATGCAACGGCCCAGGGCCCGGTGGTGACCGGCGGGTTCGGTGTTGGACGGGCTGGGACCTCATCGACGTTGAACCACCCAACGGTTGGCCGGGTCCCGAACGGTGCAATCATCGAACGAGGAGGGCCGCAGGTCCAGTTTGGGGAGCATGTGCACCTCCAACTGCGATCAGCGGATTTCACCACGTCCGTACGGATCGCGGAGGCGATCAATCGTAAATATTCGGCCGAATTTCCCATCGCTCTGTCGGAAAATTCTGGCATTGTGAAGGTGCAAGTGCCACGAGAGTTTGCGGCCCGCACCTCCGAGTTCATCGCTTCGATTGAACGGCTCACGGTGGAGGCAGACCGCGCCTCGAAGGTCGTCGTGAATGAGCGCACCGGAACGATCGTAATGGGGAAAGAGGTCCAGATATCGCCAATTGCCGTCATGCACGGCGCGCTGACCGTGGAAATCGAGACCCGGTTTGACGTTTCCCAGCCGCAGCCGTTCTCACGCGGGACCACGGAGATCGTCCCTCGGGTGGGCGTGGGGGTAAAGGAAGAGAAGGCCAAGAATATTGTGCTGAAGCAGGGAGCCACTGTGGAGGAACTCGTCAAGGCACTCTCCGCTATCGGTTCCACGGCGCGGGACGTGGTCGCCATTTTACAGAATCTAAAGGCTGCAGGGG
Source organism: Bryobacterales bacterium (assembly GCA_016789785.1). The sequence goes on along the minus strand of JAEUQE010000036.1, from coordinate 34,404 downwards.
CTTTGGAAGCGGAACTGGAAATCATCTAGGAGGTAGGCCGTGGACTCGATCAATCCCTCGTACTCAGTACTGCGCGGCGGCGAGAATCCTGCCGCGGAAAAGTCCCCGCAGGCAGTGGCCCAGGAGTTCGAGTCTCTGCTAATCACGCAGTTACTTCGTGCGGGCCGGACCAGCGAAGGTTGGATGGGTTCTGGCGAGGATCAAACTGCGGGGCCAGCCATCGAAATGGCTGAAGAATACCTGGCCAAATCAATGGCAGCCCAAGGCGGTCTCGGGCTTGCGAGACTCATGACGGAGCACCTCCTGAATCCCCCCGCCGGCCAATCGGAGTGATCAATACACGATGGATGTAGGGATCTTATGCCTCCCAACGATGGAGCGCGCCTTCCCGTTCAGCGTCAATGAGCGCTGCTGGCGAAACCCTCGCCTGTTGCGTGCTGCGAGCGCTTCGCCGGACGTCCTCGGCGGCTTTCTCCCATCCCTCCAACAAGGTCGCAAGGTCCCGGCGAACTACTGATACGCGAGTTACGCCCAATACTGAACCGTGGGCCTGGGTGAGCTCGCTTTGCATGTAGAAGTACAGCCTCTGGAGGTTCTCCGTGATCGAGCTCGACTCGACCGGACGCAGTCCTTCCAAGAGAATATCGATAATCCGTAGTGCTTTTTCGATCCCAGCGGAGTACAAAGCGGGATTCCGTTTGGCATTCTCCTCCGCCTCCTGCAAGCGAACCAGCGCCCGGTTGTAGAGAAATACCACAATGTCCATGGGCGAAGCGTGAAGGACCTGGTCTTCGGCGTAGCGATCATAGGCTGGCAGAGTCATATGATGGGGATCTCTTCGAAAATCACAGCCGATTTTCGAACTTATTTACGTAAGTGTATGCCAGTTGCTCTACAGTAACCCACTTCACACTCCGATACTACTCCTATACAAGCTAGAGTAGGCCGACCGGATCTCGCCGAAGCACCGGTTTCAGCGTCAACCAGGACTGACGCCAGCTTCCCGGAGGAAGCTCGCCAAATGCTCGGTGGGTGAGGATAGGCCCGATGCCGCGGATCGACATGGCTCCGCGGGGCGCCGTCATGCGAATCGGGCGTGTGTCGAGCAAATGTCGGAAGACCGGGAAGGATGTAATCGATGTCTGGTCATGTTTTTCCGACCGGCGGTCAGGCGCCGGCTACCACGAGGAATCCAGGAGAGCACTGGAAGAACACGCTCATTGGTGCGAGCCATGCCATGCAAGTGGTGCATGACACGATCGAGCTCGTAGCACCGAGGAAGTGCACGGTACTAATCAGCGGGGCCACGGGGACTGGAAAGGAAGTGGCCGCCCGAGCGATCCACATGGCGAGTGACCGTGCCCGGATGCCGATGCTCGCCGTGAATTGCGCGGCTCTTCCGGAACATCTGCTGGAGGCAGAACTGTTCGGCCACACTAAGGGAGCGTTCACGGGAGCGATTTCCCACCGCGCGGGGCACTTTGAACGCGCGCACAACGGCACGCTGTTCCTCGACGAGATTGGAGACATGCCGCTTGAGGTTCAGGCGAAGCTGCTCAGGGTGCTGCAGGAGGGCGAACTCCTGCGTCTGGGCAGTTCCACTCCCATCAAAGTGGACGTCCGCATCATCGCTGCGACGAATATCGATTTGGCCGAAGCCGTACGCGCGCGCCGTTTCCGTCCCGATCTCTACTACCGTCTGAACGTAGTGCCGATCCGGCTTCCAGCGTTGCGGGAGCGGGCATCTGACATTCCCCTGCTTGTCCAACACTTCCTTTCCAAAATCTGTTCCCTCGAACGTATTCCGATGAAGACGATCTCGCACACTGCGATGCAGCGCCTGTCGGGATGGAACTGGCCCGGCAATGTGAGGGAACTCGAGCACGCCATCGAGAAGGCCGTGATGCTCGCCGGAGACCGGGAGGTTCTGGCGGCCTCCGACTTCGACCTGGAAGACGACATGCTGCAGCATGGGCCCGATATGGAATTGCCCGATACCGGCGTCAATTTCGAGGAAGTCATCCTACAGATCGAGCGAGCCTTGCTCGCCCAGGCACTTCGAAAGGCAGACGGCAACCGCGCTCGTGCCGCAGTCCTTCTCGGAATGAAGAGAACCACGCTTCTGTCCAAGATCAAGGCCATTGGCGCCAGTGTGGGATAGAGAGCTGAGGGGAGAGGTACCATGGCTCAAGCAAACGCCGCTACTCTTCTGCAGAATCCTTCTGTCCGCCAGGCCCTGGGCACGCTGAGCGAACTCGCCGTACCCGTCACTGTTCTCGCCATTCTGATGGCATTGATTGTCCCCATGCCGCCGATGCTGCTCGATGTGCTCCTGGTGATCGACATCATGCTGTCCGTGGTCGTATTGATGGCATCCATGTTCATCCAGAAGCCTGTTGAGTTCAGCGTTTTCCCGACCGCGCTGCTTCTGCTTACGCTGTTCCGGCTGTCACTGAACGTCTCCTCAACCAGGCTGATTCTCTTGAACGGGAACACCGGAATCAGCGCCGCCGGACACGTGATCGAGTCGTTCGGGAGCTTTGTTGTCGGCGGGAACTATGTCATTGGATTTGTTATCTTTTTGCTTCTGATTGCGATTCAGTACGTAGTCATCAATCACGGTGCAGTCCGTATTTCAGAAGTGACGGCGCGATTCACTCTGGATGCCATGCCTGGAAAGCAGATGTCGATTGACTCGGATCTGAATTCAGGTCTGATCGACGAAACCGAGGCTCGCAAGCGCCGCCGCCAATTGGCCAAGGAAGCGGAGTTCTATGGGGCAATGGACGGAGCATCGCGCTTCACACAGCGGGATGCGGTCGCGAGCATTCTTGTTACGGGCATCAACGTAGTGGCGGGCTTTCTGATTGGAGTTCTGCAGCACGGAATGGAAATCAAACGTGCGATGCAGACCTACACGGTTCTTACGATCGGCGACGGCCTTGTCACGGTGATTCCAGCATTGATGGTCTCGGTGTGTGGTGGTCTCGTCGTGACACGCGCCGGCTCTGACGATCAGTTGGGTCCGGAGTTCCAACAACAGTTGTTCGGACGGACTCAGCCGATCTTCCTATCCGCTGGTGTGCTCACTGCCCTTGGCCTACTTCCTGGCCTGCCTGCGGCGCCATTCCTCATGGTGGGCGGGGCGCTTGGTCTTGCCGGCTGGAGCATGCGGAAGAAGCAAGCTGTGTCGGCCGTTCAGCAGACGGCGAAGGCGGGGCCTGCCAAAGAAAATGTGGAAGCGCTTCTGAAGGTCGAGCCTCTGACCTTGGAGATCGGCCTCGGACTGGTTGGGATGGCCGACGGAGGCGCCGCTTCTCCGCTGCTCCAGCGCATCTCGTCCATCCGCCGTCAGATCGCGAATCAGCTCGGGTATCTACTTCCGCCGCTGAAGATCCAGGATAATACTGCGTTGCACTCGCGAGAGTACGTTATTCGCATCAAAGGCGTGGAACTTTCGCGGTATGAGCTACCGAATGGACATGAGATGGCAATTCCAGGATCGGATGCCGACCCCAACCTGGCCGGGCGAAAGACTACCGAGCCGGCCTTCGGACTGCCAGCGCTATGGATCACGCCGGACCGCGGCGAACTCGCGCGGCGCGCTGGGTACACGGTTGTGGACCCGATCAGCGTCCTTGGAACGCATCTGTCCGAATTGATCCAGAGGCACGCCCATGAGTTGTTTACTCGCCAGGACGCGAAGGCCTATTGTGACCGGGTTGCACAGGATAATCCCAAAGCTGTCGAGGAACTTGTACCGAAATTGGTGCCCCTTGCAACTGTGCAGAAGGTTCTACAGAATCTGCTCCGCGAGCGAGTTTCGGTTCGCGATGCTGGGACGATTCTGGAAGCAATGGGCGAGGCTGCCGCTATCACACGCAACCCGGTTCTGATTACCGAGTATGTGCGGCAGGCGTTGCGCCGCTCGCTCGCGCAGCAGCAAATGAGCCGGGCGGGTGAACTGCCGGCATTCTTCCTTGCACAGCACATTGAACAGAGTATCGAAGCGGCTGTCGAGCATACCGAACAGAACAGTGTGCTGACACTGCCACCGGCCGCGATCCGAAATCTCTTGACCCGGATCGGCCAGGTGATGAAACGGCCCGACACCTCCGCTGTGCTAATCACCTCCACGAGTGCGCGTTTTTTCCTCCGCCAATTGGTCGAAACCTCTTTCCCCAATCTGACGGTTCTATCCCATAACGAGATTCCCCCAAACGTAAGGGTCGTATCCCTGGGGCTGATGGAATGAAGTGAGATTCGATCATGCGGATTAAGTCGTTCTTTGCGGACAGCGTCGAAGCCGGGATGAAGGCGGCATACGAGGAACTGGGCCCGGAAGCCATGGTGGTCACCTCGCGCCGTGCCTCTCCCACCTCGATTCATCTTGGCAAGTACGAGGTTGTAGCGGGGTTGATGGAAGCCGCGCCAGGCACACTGCCTTCCCGCGCAACAGCCTCTGCGCGCCCGATCACCAAAACACCACCAGAGAAAGCCCCGCAGGAGAGATACTCTTCCCTGAGAACACAGGACGACCAGTCCAGTCTCAGCGGCCAGGTATTCGAGTTGCGGAGGGAAGTGGAGGGGCTCCGGGATTTACTGGCTCGCGCTGAGCGACCCACCATGCGGCCCGCCCCCGTACCTGCGCCGGAAATCGCGGAAGAACACATGACGCGGCTGACCGCCAGCGAACTGGATACCGATCTGGCGCGTGCAGTTGTCGATGCCGCCCAGTCGCGGGTCCGGACTCTCGGCGGGGCTGTCCGGCTGGAAGACGCAATCAAGGACGAATTGGCAAGGCGCATTGTGGTGGACCCATCCCTCCCCCAGGTCAACGACTCCGCACCGCGCGTGATTGCGCTGGTGGGACCGCCCGGCGCGGGAAAGACATCCACGCTAATCAAGATCGCCATCCGCTGCGGGTTGGGCCAGAAGAGACCGGTTCAGCTCTTCTCCGCCGACTGGGTAAGGGTCGGCGCCGCCACTCAGTTGAAGACATACGCCTCGCTACTAGGAATCAGCTTTCAGCATTTCGACAGCGTTGCTTCCCTGGAAGAGACTCTGCTCGGCCTGCGCGGACCGCAGGTCGTGCTCATCGACACGCCGGGCTGCGGCCCACAGGAAATGCAGTCCGTCGGAGAACTGGCTGAAATGCTGAGGGAATCCAGCGCTGAGATCCATTTGGTGATACCGGCGTCCCTGCGAAGAACCGATCTGCGGCGCCAAGCCGAGCTATATTCTTGCTTCCGTCCATGCAAGTGGGTCCTCACCAAGATGGATGAGACAGGCAGTCTGGGGGCAGCGGTAAGCGAGGCGATTCTGGCAAACAAGCCTTTTTCTTTTCTAAGCGCGGGCCAGAGGATCCCCGAGGATCTTGCGCCGGCCGACAGCCGCGAGCTGTGCCGGTTGATCTTCGAGCCAGCATGGGATCACGCGGCTTCGTCCGTTGCATGAGGGATTCATGACCAGTCAAGCTATCGCTGCTTACGGCCAACGCCATGCGCCATGTCCCGACGAACGGGAGCGGCTGATCATGGAGCACCTGCCCCAGGTCCGCTTGATCGCGATGCGGATCCATGACAGGCTTCCGAGCACATTCCAGTTAGAGGATTTGATTTCAACGGGAATTGTCGGTCTGATTGCCGCCATTGACAACTTCAATCCGACCCTCAACGTGAAGCTCCGTACCTACGCGGAATTCAAAATTCGGGGGGCGATACTGGACAGCATCCGCGATCTGGACGGTATCCCCGCGCACCGGCGCAAGCAGGCAAAGGAGATCTCGGAAACGATGAATCGCCTCCAGCAGCGTCTTCAGAGATCTCCGACAGAACAGGAAATCGCATCCGAACTCGGAATTGAGCTCGCGGCGTATCATGAACTGCTCTCCGAGGTCAGGGCAGTCACAATCGGCAGTCTGGACGATGCTCATCCTTCGCAGGATGGACTCACCCTGGCGGGGCGAATTGCGGACGAGAAACAAGACCTTCCGCTCATGCACCTGCAAAGAGCGGAACTGACGCAACTACTCTTCCGCGGCATCAACGCAATGCCCGCGCCGGAGAGGACTGTGCTCACCCTCTACTACATGAAAGACCTGAACCTTCGGGAGATTGCCGGAATCATGAAGCTCCATCTCTCCAGGGTTGCTCAGCTCAAGACTCAGGCGATTCTGCGGCTGCGAGGACTCCTTGCCACGCAGTGGCCTTCACCAAAGGGTATCTATTAGTTGATTGGGAGAAAATATGGCAGCCACTACTGGCCGATCGCTCATGGAATTGGAACTCCCGGTAACCGTGGTGTTCGGATCCGCAAGGGTTCCGATTCGCGAGGTGCTGCAGTTGGGATCCGGTTGCGTGTTGGAACTCGACCGGGCCGTGCAGGATCCCGTGGAATTACGCGTAAACGACATCACGGTCGGTTTGGGTGAATTGGTCGCAGTCGACGGGCATTACGGCGTACGCCTGACAGAGGTCTTCGCAGTGGAGTCCATCGGTTCTTCCATCAGCCCATTGCATCCACAGAACCGCGAAAGCGAGGACTCCAATGCTTAATCTCACAGATAGGTTTGACTCGGTCCAACTGATCGCATTCGGACTTTGGACCGCAGGCGTGATCACTGCTCTTATCGTCACAGTCCGGCTCTTTGTGGAGAGCCGGCGCACCGCACGGGAGCGCCGTCACGAGCGAAGGCGCATCTCCGATGATCTCGTGCGAGTTGCTGACCAGTTGCGGCAGTTTGACATCCGCCTCGCCGAACTCGAACATCAATCCTTGGCGCTTTCGCACCGGAGAATGCCCGAGCAAGAGCCCCAAGTCTCTCCAGTTGCAGAAAAGGCCTTGTATCTACAGCGGCTTGGCCAAGCGCCCGAGGAGATAGCGGCACAATTGGGCATGTCCTCCGGTGAGGTGAAGTTGCTGTTGAAAGTCCAGTCCATGCGTGAGCAGCCGACGGAAAAAGCAGATCTTGCGGCATCTCGGTACTACAAAAGCTATAAAAACGCTTCTGGCTGGCGATGAGATAGGAGACGCAGGAGGTTGCCATGCGGATTGACGAACGATTCATCAACTCAGCCGGAACAACATCGACCGGACAGGCGAACCAGGCCGGAAGCGCCGGAAGTGTTGGCCTCAACAATCGGGCCCTCGACCAGGGGCGTGAGGAAGACAATCTAAGTCTGTCGGGAGTCGCGTCGCTCACCCGTCAGGCCGTGACGGCTGGCAGCGAAGAACGGGCAGCTTATGTGGAAAAGATCCGGGCGCAATACGAGAATGGCAACCTCGATACCGATGCGAATGCGCTCGCCGAAAGCTTGGCCTTCAGAATAATGGGTGAGGAGTAGCAGGGGGAGGAATCACCATGATCGCCCCCTCTCCCATTCAACCCGACTGGACCACCAATCACGATTTGGCGCAGTGCCGCCAGAACGTGCGTCAGCGGCTGGACCGGTCCGAGATGCTTCTGGACGAGATCTGTGGCGAGTTGCTCAACAGTGGCAGCCGCGGGCTCACCCATCTTGAGTCGAACATCGAAGAGGTTTACGAGCAACTGACCGAAGCGGTGTTCTTGCTGAAACGAAATCCTCAGCTTCAGGACGATGAGCTCTCGGGAATGGCAACGTTATTGCAAGAACACGTTACGCAGGTTTCATTAATGATCAACCAGGCCGTCCACTTTTACTCAGAGTGGCTACAGATCTGGAATGCCCGCACACAGGGCTACGCTCAGAGTGGCCGGGGACTCGCTGCGGAGCAGCGAAGCCATCTCTCCATTGAAACCTGAGTGGAGCGAATCGCATGCCGAATCTCTTTGCCGCACTGAACACCGCGTCTCAAACGCTAAGGACCTTTGACCGGGCGCTCACGACCACCCAGAACAATGTCCAGAACGCGCAGACACCCGGGTTCGCCAAACAGCGGCAGAATTTTCAGGCACGTCCCTTTGAACCGGCAAACGGCATCCTGGGTGGAGTGAGTCCGGGCGCGTTGGTGAACTCGCGCGATCGCTTCGCCGAAGCAGGCGTTCTGCGGCAGGTGGAGTCCCTCGGCTATCACAGTGCGCGAACTACCGGGCTCACCGCCATCGAATCCGTGCTGGACTTTCGCGCGGAAGGGAGCATCCCAGGGGCACTGCAAAACCTCTTCAACCGGTTCAGCGCCTGGAGCGTTGCTCCGAACTCACCTGCCGACCGCAAGAGTGTACTGGAAGCGGCTCGAAATGTCGCCTCGGCTTTCAGGCAAACGGCCGAGCAACTCGCCAGTGAAGCCCGCAGCGCGGACCGGCAAGCTGGGAATTTAGTTCAGCGCATCAATGAACTTGCGGCGAAGGTTCGCGATTACAATGTCGAACGCCGCCGGCTGCCAGCGCCCGATCCGAATCTGGAAGCGAATGTCACGAGCACTTTGGAAGAACTCAGTGCATTGATCGATGTTACGCCGCTTTACCAGGAGGATGGAACCGTTTCCTTGCTCGCTGGCGGGCAATCGGCGCTGGTGGTTGGCGAACAGTTGTTTGAACTCAGTATCGAAATCGCCCACTCCTCGGGCGCAACCTATCCAGACGGCCTTCCGGCCGCCTGGCTCCGAGACGGCCAGGGCGCCGCTATCAACGGAATCGTTGGTGGCGGCGCCCTCGGTGGAGTTCTGAACGTCCGCAATCAGGTGATTCCCGGACTCATCGGTGGCAGTTCCGAGCAGGGGAGCCTGAATCGTTTGGCGAAGGCCTTTGCCGACCGCGTAAACAGTTTACTGGCCGCGGGACAGACGGCGGGAGGACAGCCCGGAGCCGCCCTATTCTCATACGACATTGCGCGCCCTGCCAATGTCGCACGAACGCTTGTTGTGCCCGATCTCAGTCCAGACCAGCTCGCTGCCGTACAGGTTGGACCTCCGCCGGTGGCGAATGGCGTGGCCCTGGAGCTTGCCAGGCTCCAGTCTCCTGAAGACGATGCCAGCAAGATCGACGGACAAAGCTATTCGGCATTCTTCAGCCAGGTGAGTGCGTCCGTCGGCCGCGACCTGGGAAGCGCTCGGGATTCGGTGGCCCGGCAGGAGGTCCTCACCGCACAGGCGCGAGCATTGCGTGCTTCGATCTCAGGTGTCTCCCTTGACGAAGAAGCCGTGCAGTTGATCGCCCTCCAGCGTTCCTATGAAGCTTCGGCACGCATGGTGCGCGTGGTGGACGAGTTGACCCAGACGCTGCTTGGGATGTTGCGTTAGGAACGAGGAATCCATGATCTCCGGAACCGACCCCAAAGCCGATCTCTTTCTGACGGCACTGCGCACTGCCAGCGACCGGACGGCGCGCGCTCAGCGGCAGATTACATCCGGATATCGCGTCAATTCCGCGTCCGATGATCCCGCTGCTCTGGGAGATGTCGTTCAGTTGCGGAGCCAAAGCCAGCGGATCGGCCAAACCCTTGCGAACCTGCAACGCGCAAAGGGCGAAGTGGACACCTCCGAAAGCACGCTGAGATCGGCGGTCCAGATTGTGGAAAGGCTCCGCGTCATCGCCGTTCAAGGAGCAAACGGCCTCGCAAACGCCGAGCGCGCTACTCTCGCCACGGAGGTCAAGTCACTCCAGGAACAACTGGTGAGAATCACCGCGACTCAGGTGGAAGGCCGCTATGTTTTCGGTGGCGACGCGGATGGAACCGCGCCCTATGCTTTTGATCAGACCGCCGCGACGGGTGCAGTCCAACTCACGAATTCAGCGGCAACCCGTCAGATTGAGGATGCCGCGGGTGGTTTGTTCGTGCCTACCCTGACGGCGGCCGAGATCTTTGACGTCCGAAATCCCGACACATCGCCCGCACCAGGCAACGTGTTCGCCGCAGCCAATCAGCTTCGTCTTGCTCTGGAGGCTGACAACCCGGCCCAAGTTGCCGCCTCGGTGGATCAACTGCGTGCAGCGTCCGGTCATCTCAATCTGCAATTGTCGCGGTATGGCGTTACGCAGCGCCGTGTGGATGGCGCAATCGACGCCGCTCATCGAATGCAAGCCGATCTGGCCCAAAGGCTATCCGCCGCTCAGGACACGGACCTGCCCGCCGCAATTCTTGAACTTCAGTCCGCCGAAACCCAGCGCGAGGTTACTCTCGGCGTCCAAGCGCAGTTGAACCGCAAAAACCTGTTCGACTACCTCTGAAACAGGCGACAACCTGACCATTTGCTGCGATAAGTAAGCATGACCAGGAGCATTTATGGCAAAGCGCTTCGCGCCGAACTGAGCAGGCAGGCGCGTCAGGCAATATGGATTTGGGAACACCTCGATCAACTCGGAGCAATTCGCCAATTGGAGCTAGTCCGGAACGTCCGCGCCCGGCAGGCGGAGGGTCCTTTTGACGAGCGGTTCGATCTTCTGGAAGTAATCGTTTCCTGGATGGCGGAGCGTCCACCGAGTGAATGGCGGTCACACCCCGGAATCGCAATGCTCGTGTCGCACTTGGAAGAAAACCATGGCGCTGGCTGGCCAACGTGCCAACGAGAGAGTCACACTCCGCCTTTCCCGATCAATAGGCCGCGCTTTGATCCAATTTCTACAATCTCGCCATGGAACTTTGGCACATCGTTCACCAAGCCTGTTACCGGCTGATCCAATCTCGCATCCAGGGTAAGGACGTCACCAGCCTTCAGCCGCAGCAACTCACTGAACCGGCCTTGGCCCGCATCGAGCCGTGCCTGGACGCTCACCAGGCAGTTCATCAGGTGTCCGGCGATGCTCGATTGCTCAGCCGGCGCGATTCTCTGCCTGCCGGCTTTCCGGCTGTTCTCTTCAGCTCGCTTCAGATCAGACACCCACCTTGCCGGCAGGATTAGATGGAGTTCTCCGCTAACCTCATCAATCGTTACCCGGATTGCCACTACCAGCAGCATTTCCGAAGCGAAGATCGTCTCCAGTTTCTGTCTGGTCGGGGTCTCATGGATGTCCAGCGTGAGGTGTATTGGAACGTAGGTCTGCCATGTCGACTCCCAGTCCCGCCGAATCAGATCCGCGACATCCGCCAGCAGCGCAATCTCCACATCGGTGAGCGAGCGGTAGGCGCCAGGATCGCTTGGCTTTCCTCCGAGAATGACCTCGAGAAACGCGTAGGCAACTGGCGCCGAAAACGCCATCAACCCCCTGCCCGCCGCGGACTGAAGCAAAAACTGGCATCCAGACTCGTCCAACTGTGCCGCTACGGAAGGGAATGGCTGCTGCTCCATCTCAGCGAATTGGAACTGGATCCCGTACCGCAGAGATGCCGAAACATTCGAGGTGAGCGTGCGCGTAGCCCTCTCGTGCAGACCATGGATCACCTCCAGGTCACGCCGGGTCAGGCGTCCTGTGTTGGCCAGGTCCAGGGGAGCTGCCACCACTTGATCATTGTCCGGAAGTTCAGACACGGGGCTTCAACTTGACTCCAAGCGAATCATCGGCAGTTCTGCTTGCCAGCAGTAGCCCTCCTTTCTTCACCACCTGCCAGTACGTGCGCGGAACACGGCTCAATCGTTGTGCATCTGCAAAGTTTTTGCATGACAAGGCCGATATCTAGGTAGATCCCACGAAGGCGGACTGTTGCCGTGATATACCTGACCCGGCTCAACCACGTGCCATTGATCCTCAATTCCGACCTCATTGAGCACATCGAAACCACTCCAGATACGGTGGTCGCCCTCACCAGCGGCCAGCGCTTCGTCGTAAAAGAAAGCCCCGAAGAGATCGTGGAGAAAGTGAAGGAATTTCGTCGCGCCATTCTGACGCCACTGGAAAACCGAGTCTTCCATGGCCCAATTCCTGCTTGAGAAGAAACGTAACCAAGGACCATGCCAAAGAAAAAAACAAGAGTAGATGCGGCAACCGCCTTCGGCCTGCTGCTGGCTGCGCTCGGCATTGTCGGTGGCCTCATCTTGGAAGGCGGGCAGCTTTCCGACATCACCCAAGTCACGGCCGCGCTCATCGTTTTCGGCGGCACGATCGGGGCGGTGATGGTGACCACCCCTGTGAGCACCCTCGTCAGAGCCGCAAAGCAGGTGAAGTGGGTCTTTCTCACCGAACCCTCAGCGGTTCCCTCCGTCATCGACGAGTTGATCGGCTACGCCAACAAAGCCCGTAAGCAGGGCCTCGTTTCACTTGAAGCGGAAGTGGATCAGATCACCGATCCGTTCTTGCGGAAGGCGCTTTCCTTGGCGGTGGACGGGACCGATCTTCAGGATCTGCGCCGGATGATGGAGTTGGAGTTGGTGATGGAGGAGCGTCAAGCGGAGGCCGCGGCCAAGGTGTACGAAGCAGCGGGGGGCTACGCTCCAACCATCGGTATCATCGGCGCTGTGCTCGGGCTGATCCAGGTGATGAAACAACTTGCGAACATCGAGGCGGTCGGCCACGGAATCGCCGTTGCCTTCGTGGCGACAGTTTACGGTGTAGGAATCGCGAATCTCTTCTTTCTGCCTGCGGGGGCCAAGTTGAAGGCGCGCATGCACGAGACATCGCTTGTACGCGAGGTCATGCTCGAGGGTGTGATCAGCATCGTCGAGGGCATGAACCCCAAGTTGATCCGCACGAAACTCGAGGCATTCCTGGAGGACCGCGGCCATGCCCCGGCGCAACAACCCTCGGGCGCGGCCCCGATGACGCAAACGGCTTCCGTGAGGAGTTGACATGCTGAATCGCAGGCGGCAGTCCTCACATGAGAATCACGAGCGTTGGCTGGTCTCCTATGCCGACTTCATCACGCTACTGTTTGCGTTCTTCGTTGTGATGTTCGCCTCCTCCCAGACCGACAAAGGCCGTGCGCAACAGGTTTCCGATTCCGTTCAGAAGGCGCTCCAGCAAGGTGTAACCAGCAATGCGATCGCTGCCATCGCCAGGGTCCTCGGCGGCACCGTGGACAACGTTGGCCAAGGCAACGCAATGATGCGCGGACCGGGCGGAAGCAAGAAAGATGCCCAAGAGCCCGTCGCCGAACTGCTCCCGTCCGTGGCGAAGATTTCAAAGGAGTTGGAAGAAGAGATTCAGGCTGGAAAGCTGGAGGTCAATCTTCAAGCCCGTGGCCTGGTGATCAGCCTCCGGCAGGCGGCGTTCTTTTCCTCGGGTGAAGATGTGGTGGATGCGGCCGCCATGCCCATCATCGCGAAACTGGCTGCGCTGATGAATGCCGTCAGCAACCCGGTCCGCCTGGAAGGACACACGGATGCGATTCCAATCCGCAATACCCGATTTCCAAGCAACTGGGATCTGTCGGCCTCAAGGAGTATCGCGATGTTGAACATCCTCATCAGCGATTTCCATGTCCCGCCTTCGCGCCTGGCGGTCGTGGGCTATGCGGATACCGTCCCCCTGGATACCAACGACACCGCCGAAGGCCGCGCTCGCAACCGCAGAGTAGACATTGTGATTCTGAATCACGTCGGCCTCCAGCCTGAGTCTCAGCCAGGCAAGCCAGCCCGCAAAGAAAGGAAAAACTAGAAAACGGTTCAGTCTGTACGACAAGTGAATCACGCTGAGAAAAACAGCCAGCTTCGGTCAGATAGGCGAGGCAAACAAGATTGCAAACAACGCACGCAATCGACACACTTTAGCCGGTCCGAACACCGAAGATTAATGCCGAAAGGAAAACACAATGTCTATCTCCATTCAGACGAACGTGAGCTCCATCTTGGCCCAGGAGAATCTTCGGGTCAACAATGAGTTTTCGAACCGCACCATCTCCCGACTGACCTCCGGGTACCGCATCAACTCTTCTGGCGACGATGCCGCCGGGCTGGGAATTGCCAACGTCTACCGCAGCGATATCGCTGAGCTGCAGCAAGGTATCCGCAACGGGAACGACGGCATCAGCACACTGCAGATCATTGATGGCGGGTTGAACAACATCTCTAAGATCCTGGACCGCTTGAAGACTCTCGCCACACAGTCTGCGTCGGAGACTTTCACAGGCGATCGCGCCACGCTGAATGCCGAATACACCACGCTGTTGACGGAAATCAACCGCCAGGCGGCGAACATTGGGCTGAACTCCGGCGGGTCGAACAATGCGGACATTGATGTGTACATCGGAGGCGGAAGCACGCAGGCGAACGCACAGGTGACCATCGCGCTGAGCGGCGCCACGAATCAGGTCGACGCGGCGGGTCTCGGGGTTGCGGGCGGATCCGTCGCGACAGCAGCCGGAGCACTGACCGCTCTTACGGCAATTGACACGGCGGTTGGCGACTTGGGTCTGGTGCAGGGCACCGTGGGTACCGGACAGAACCTTTTGCAGTATGCCACCCAGTTGGCACAGGCGCAGGTGGCGAGTTTCTCGGCAGCGGAGTCTCGCATTCGCGACGCCGATGTGGCCGCCGAAGCCGCGAATTTGACGAAGTCACAGGTTTTGCAGCAGTCCTCGCTGGCTGCCATGGCGCAGGCGAACGTCGCGCCTCAGTCAGTGCTCTCGCTGCTGCGGTAGTTGTATCGATCGTAAAGCCCCGTGTTGGCCCGCGCTTCGGCGCGGGCTAGCGCCTTTTGGGAGGACGGCATGAGCACGAGCATTTTTGCGGGCAGCAGCCGCTATGCGAACGACTTCCAGCAGGTGATTGACCGTGCGGTCGCCATCGCTGCACTCCCTCTCCGGCAGTTGCAGAGCCAGCGCAGCGTTCTCAATGATCAAGCCACCGCGTGGAAATCCGTTGACAGTAAGTTCACCGCGCTTGCCTCATCGTTGGATGACATCTTCACTGCCAGAGGCGCCGCAAGTTACCAGGCGGTGTCCTCGAATGAACAGGTGGTCAGGGCGACCGTGGGATCGCAACCCGCACCTGGTACTTATTCGCTCGAAGTCGTCAGTCTCGGTGGGCGCACAACCACTCTCAGTAAAGACGGTCTGCCTCGCGTGACCGATCCATCCAGCCAGAACATCTCTTCCAGCAGCAACTTCACAATGATCGTGGATGGCACCACTTACCAGCTCTCCACCAACCCGCCCACCGTCGCCTCGCTCGCCGCGCAGATCAATCTGGCCGGCGCCTCCGCGATTGCAACCGTCATCAACGTCGGCTCCGCGACAAACCCTGACTATCGTCTCTCAGTGCAAAGCACCAGGCTCGGCCCGGTCGCGATCTCCCTGAGCGACGGTACCGAGGTGCTGCTCAATACCCTAACCACCGGTTTCGCCGCCAGCTACCGGATCAATGGAGTGCCAGCCACTCCGATTGAATCGAATTCCCGCAGCGTCGCCATCGGACCAGGTTTGAACGTTGAGTTGAAACAGGTGGGCACGGCCGAGGTCGAGGTTCAGCAGACAGGGTCTTCCGTCAAGGAGGCGCTGGAGAAGTTCATTGATGCGTTCAATTCGGTGGTCGATGAGCTCGATACGCACCGCGGACAGGCCAAAGGTGTGCTTTCGGGGCAGAGCCTGGTCGGCACCCTGGCCGAAGTGCTGCGGAAAGTGGGGAATTACTCGGGCAGCGGCGCAATCCAGAAGCTTTCCGAAATCGGCGTCGGCTTCACGGCGACGGGCAAACTGCAATTGAACGATGCTGCGTTCGATGCGGCGGCCACCACCAACCTCAGCAACGTCATGGCGTTCCTGGGCGGTCCCGAAACCGGTGGGTTCCTCAAAATGGCGAAGGACTCGATCAAGGAGCTCCAGGATACAAGCAACGGTCAACTTCAGGGTGCGATCAGGCTGGTGGCGGAACAACTCAAGGATCAGGACCGCCTGATTGCCGCCAATGAAGAGCGGCTGGAGTTACTCCGCGACAACCTGCTTCAACGCATGGGAAAGGCCGACGCCCTCATCGCTCAACTGGAGCAGACAGTCACTTACATGAACGGGCTGTTCGAAGCCATGCGAGCAAGACGTGACTAGCCCTGCCACCGTGATCGAACTCCAGGATCTGCTGCGGCAAGCCGTGCAGGCGGAGGACTTCGACCGAGCGGCGTCACTGCTGCTGAGCTTCCGTGATTGCATGCACCGTATTGTGACCTCCACCGCTCCAGCGGCGGAGCGTCAGCGTCTGTGCCGCGACGGGCTGGAACTGCTCGAATGGGCGCATCGCATGGCCGTATCGAGCAGAGCCCGGTACTCCAGCGAATACTGTAAGCTCAATTCGACCTCGTATCCAAGCGCCGGGCTCCAGCGTTCGGGCAGCCGCGAATGGAACGCCTGAAAGCGTCGAATCTTCGACACGCTTCTTGTCGCGACTTCGACACTTGCACCCCGCAAAATGCTGGATTTCGGAGGATTTCGAGTGGCAGCCCGCGTGCTTCCTTACCGGGTATCATGGTTTCCGCATTGGGTAGTAGTCTAGAAGCGTATTTGACTACGCTGTCCGCCCGGCAGCGGGCGGTTGCCGAAAACATCGCCAACGCCGATACGCCTGGCTATCGCACCAAAGACGTCGACTTTCGCACGGAACTGCGCAATGTGATGGATGGCGGCTCGCCGGCGCCGTCCGAAGTGGCCGGGCTCCGCACCAAGGGCGATGGCAACAATGTCAGCCTGGATCGTGAGGCGAGGCTGCTTTCTGAGAACGCACTCCGATTCAATATCGCTCTCAACCTGCTTCGCTCTGATCTGAAGTCTGTTCGCATGGCGATCCAGGAGAAGAGTCTATGAGCCTCTTTTCCGCGATCTCAACCAGCGCTTCCGGGCTCGCTGCACAACGGGTGCGCGCCGAGTTGCTTGTACAGAATCTGGCAAACGCCGAAACCACTCGAACAGAAGAGGGCGGTCCGTACCGGCGCAAAGACGTTGTGTTCGCGTCCGAGGGCGGATCCGGATTTCAGGCGGAATTGGCCGGTTTTGCGGGTAGCGAATCCCCCAGCGTCCGAGTAAGCGAGATCGTGGTCGACAGCCGCGACCCGATCGAGAGGTTCCTGCCTGGGCATCCGGACGCCGACAAAGACGGCTACGTCGCATTCCCGAGAGTCAATCCGGCTGAAGACATGGTGGACCTGATGAACACCTCTCGCAGCTACCAGGCTAACCTTGCGGCAATCAGCGCCGTGAAGGACATGATCGTCCGCTCCCTGGACCTTTTCCGGTAAGTGAGGAATCCCGTCATGTTACCAGTCTCCTTAGTCCGGCCCGCCGCAGTTCCTGCTCCCGATGTTTCCACACGGACTCCTGGCAAGCAGGAAGGTTTCCAGAACATCCTTGCAAACGCCATCGAACGAGTGGAAGCGTCCCGGGCACATGCCGAACAGACCACCCACGCCTTCCTCACTGGCGACAATCAGGAACTGCACTCGGTCGCCTTGTCGGTCCAGCGCGCCGAGATGGAACTCGAGCTTGCGCTGCAGGTTCGCAACAAAGCGGTTCAGGCGTATCAGGAAATCATGCGAATGCAGATGTAACTTGTCCACTTCACGGTTACCCGCATGCAACAGATCATCTCCCTCATCAACTCCCTGTCCTGGAAACAGAAGGCCGCAATAATGTTGGCGCTGGCCGCCACCGGTCTTGCGCTGGCGGCTCTGCTGAACTGGCAGAAGGAGTCCGACTTCCGCCCCATGTTCACTTCTCTATCGCAGGAGGACGCCGCCGGTGTGGTGCAGAAGCTAAAAGAAGCGGGTGTACCCTACCGGCTCAGCGAAGGTGGAACCAGCATCCGTGTCCCGTCGGAACGTGTGGCGGAGTTGAGACTGGAAATGGCGTCGGCTGGTCTGCCACGCAGCGGGCGCATCGGATTTGAGCTTTTCGACCGGACGAACTTTGGCACCACGGACTTCGCCGAGCAGGTGAACTTTCGCCGCGCCGTCGAAGGCGAACTCGAACGCTCGGTAATGTCGCTGGCGGAAGTGGAAATGGCGCGCGTTCACGTGACCATGCCGAAGGACTCGGTTTTCCTGGAATCGCGTCAGGAAGCAAAGGCGAGTGTGATGGTTCGCCTTCGTCCGGGAATGACTCTTACGCCGCAGAACGTGATCGCCGTTACGCACCTCGTTTCGAGCGCCGTCGAAGGCCTAAAGCCAGACTTTGTGTCCGTGCTCGACATGAAGGGCAACTTGCTGAGCCGTCCGCGCCGTGCCGCGGTTGGCGACGGCGTCGAGCCGTCGGATGCAATGCTCGACTTTCAGAAGAAACTCGAGACGGACATGGTTCGAAAGATCAGCTCAACACTGGAGCCTTTGCTGGGAGTGGACAAGTTCCGGGCAGGCGTGTCTGTGGAGTGCGACTTCACGAGCGGCGAACAGAGTGAGGAATCGTTTGATCCGGACCGCTCCGTGATGACGAACTCCACGCGCACGGAAGAGTCCCTGATGCAGACTGCCCAGGCTACCGGTGTACCGGGTACAGCATCGTCTCTTCCGCGCCCAACCTCCCGTCCGCCCACCAGTCCGGGCGGGACCACTCGCCGCAGTGAGACGATCAGTTACCAAACCAGCCGAGTCACGCGGCACGTGAAGCTGCCCCAGGGCACTTTGAAAAAGATCTCCGCATCCGTACTTCTCGATCAGGTGGTCTCATGGCAGAAGACAGACAAGGGGATGACGCGAGTCCTCACGCCGCCAAGTGCCGAGAGGATGAAGTCGATCCGGGAACTGGTGGCCGGCGCGATCGGAATCGATGAAGAGCGGGGAGATGCATTGATCGTAGAGAGTCTGCCCTTCGAGTCGACCATGGCGATCGAACCACCAGCCCAGGCACCCACCCAGACTCCGGCAGCCCCTCCGCTGAATCCTTGGACGAAATTCCAGCAACAACCCTGGTTCTGGCACGCTGTTGCTGGAGGCAGCGTGCTAGTTGTTCTCGTGCTGGCTGCTGCCGGGTGGTTCCTTAGAAAACGCGCTCTGAAGCGTAAGAACTCCGGAACCCCTCTTCCTCCCGGCGAAGTAATGAAAGCTCTAGCTGGGCCTCCGGCAGAGAGCAGCCTTCCACAAGCCGAATCGCAGCGCATTTCCGCCGGCGCCCCTCAGCTTCTGGCCGCGGGAGTCGCCGAGGATCAAACGATGGAGTTGATTTTGAAGGCACGCCAACAGGCGTCAGCGAGCCAGGAAGTCTATTTGAACGTGGTGCGTGGCTGGCTTGCGGAAGACGCGGAGGCTTGATCAAACATGAAACAGATTCAAACACTTGAGGCTCCAGCAGTTCCGGCCGGATCACGGCATGTCGTCTCGGGCGCGCAGAAGGCAGCGGTCCTGCTGGCGGCACTCGGGGAAGATCTCAGTTCACAGTTACTCAAGCAGTTGGCGAAGGAAGAAGTGCAACTGGTCAGCTTAGCCATGGCCTCTCTGCCTGTCATTCCGGCGGAGCAGACACGTGCGGTGCTGCTGGAATGCGAGCAACTCACCTCGGAGCGCCGCTTTCAACTGCGCGGTGGAGTCGACTTCGCGAAGAACCTTCTGACCAACACCTTCGGTACTGAAACCGCCGGGAGGATCCTGGAGCGGCTTCCGATTACCGCAATCCGCGAAAGCTCTCACTTCCGCACAATCCAGAAAGCGGAACCGCAGCAACTGGCGAAGATCCTGGAAGCTGAACATCCCCAAACTATCGCGATTGTGCTGAGCCGCCTTACGAATACGAGCGCGGCGAATCTGCTGCGGGCGATGTCTCCGCAGGTGCGATCCGACGTTACCCTGCGCATGGCCAGCCTGGAACACATCTCCCCGGACGTGATCCAGAAGATCGTCACCATCATCGGGAAGAAGCTCAACGCATTCGGCCAACTCAAACGCGAGAGCTTCGGCGGCGTACGGGCTGTAGCGGACGTTCTCAATCAGCTCGATGCGGCAAGTGCGAAAGAAATTCTGGAATCGATCGAAGCACAGGACCCCAAGTTGGCGGAATCTGTCCGGCAGTTGATGTTTGTGTTCGAGGATTTGTTATTGATCGACTCCAACGGCATGAAAGAAGTCGTGTCCCGGGTCGACCGGAAACTGCTTACCGTGGCACTCAAGGGCACAAGCGAGCACCTGCGGACTCACTTCACGCAATGCATGTCGCAACGCGGAGCCGCCATGCTTCTCGAGGACATGGAGGCTCTGGGCCCCACAAAGATCAAGGATGTGGAAGCCGCGCAGAAAAAGATTCTCGACCTGGTGCGGGAGATGGAGGCCGAAGGCGTCCTGAGTGTAAAGGGCGAGGGAGCACAGCAGTATGTCGTCTAGAGTACTTACGGCCGTGCGTGCCGAGCCGGTTGGGTGGCGAAAGTGGGAATCCGCCATGCAAACTCCCGCGCCCCTCCGCTCCGGCCCGAAACTCAAGGAGGCTGATGAAATCCAGGCAATTCCATTGGTGGAGTTCCAGAGGAAGGTGCTCGAACTGGAGGCCCATGTGAAGGATGCCTACCAACAGGGCTTGGCGGAGGGCGAATCCAAGGCGAGGGAAGCGTTCGCCGCCGAGATCCAGGCGCACACCGATCGCATCGCGAAGGCTGTGGCGGATCTGAGCCATCTCCGCGCCCGGCTCCGGCGCGACGCGGAAGAAGATGTGGTGAAACTTTCCATCGCGGTCGCCCGGCGAATCGTGTATCGGGAACTGAGTCTCGATGCCTCCGCCATTGAGGGAATCGTAACCGCCGCACTCCATCGGATGAGCGGCATCGAATGCCTAAGAGTGAGAGCGCACTCCTCCACGGCTGCGGCGGTGCAAGGCGCGGTCGACCGGTTGGAGCCCGTCCGCAAACTGGAAGTGGTGGAGGACGGAACCCTGCTACCCGGGGAATTCCTGTTCGACACCGAGCGCGGCAGCCTGGACGCCTCGATAGAAGTTCAACTGAAGGAGATCGAACGTGGATTCTGCGACCGGCTCAACATTCGTAGCTGATGCCAAGCTGAACCTTCAGTCGTACTTTCAAACACTGGAGCACGTGGAACCGATTCCTTGGACGGGCTCCGTCACGCAAATGGTGGGCCTTCTGGTGGAATCGAAAGGACCGGCCGCTGCCGTGGGAGATTTCTGTGAGATTCACACCTCGACCGGACGCCGCATTCGCACGCAGGTGACAGGCTTTCGCAATGGACGTGTGCTGTCGATGCCTTTGGAGGAGACAGACGGCCTCCAACTGGGCGACCGGATTGTCGCGCGGAATGAAGCCTCCGGCTTGTGGGTAGGGCCGGAACTGATGGGCCGGGTTCTCGATGGGATGGGCGAGCCGATTGACGGAGGTGATCCCATCGTGGGCGAGGAATACTACGAACTCTACAAAGCGCCGCCTAGTCCGCTCGAACGCGAACACATCACCCAGCCGATCGGCACTGGCGTCCGCGCCATCGACGGATTTCTGCCCTGCGGCCTTGGACAGCGTGTTGGCATCTTCGGCGGGAGCGGTGTTGGGAAGAGCACACTTCTCGGGTCAATGTGCCGCCACAATTCCGCGGACGTAACGGTAGTCGCACTGATCGGTGAACGCAACCGGGAAGTGCGCGACTTTGTGGAGAACGAGATTGGAGAGGAAGGCCGCAAGCGGTGCGTGGTGGTGACCGCGACGTCGGATCGTCCTGCTCCCGTGCGCATTCGCGCCTGTTTCGTCGCCGTCGCCATTGCGGAGTACTTCCGCGACAAGGGGGCCAACGTTCTCCTCATCATGGACTCTGTAACTCGGTTCGCGATGGCACAGCGGGAGATCGGACTGGCTTCTGGCGAGCCGCCAAGCCAGAAAGGTTACACACCTTCTGTCTTTGCGCTCATGCCAAAGATCTTCGAGCGTGCGGGCAACTTCCCGAATGGGTCCATCACCGGCTTTTTCACCGTGCTGGTGGAAGGGGACGATTTCAACGAGCCGATCTGCGACGCAGTCCGCAGCATCCTCGATGGTCACATCATCCTCTCCCGCGATTTGGCTGCCGCGGGCCACTATCCGGCCATCGATATTCTCCACTCGGTGAGCAGGCTCAGTACCAG
Source organism: Bryobacterales bacterium (assembly GCA_016789785.1). Next base: position 12,589 of record JAEUQE010000036.1, on the reverse strand, counting down.
GGTGAGCCAACCCGAGCAGATGGACGCCGCCAACAAGATCCGGGAACTGATGGCGCTCTACCGCGATTCCTCCGATCTGATCCAACTCGGAGCGCACGTTGCCGGTGTCAATCCGCGCCTGGACAAGAGCATTCAAATGAGGGAAATAATCCGTGACTTTCTTACGCAGAAACCTCGGGAATGGACACAGCCTGAGGAGACGGCAGGGCGCCTGCTCGCACTGGCGGGGCAGATATGAAGGGTTTCCACTTTCGTCTGCAGCGCGTTCTTGCCTGGTACCAGACCAAGGCAAAAATCGAAGAACTGCAACTCCAGAAACTGCATGCGGAGAGGGACCAACTCCTCAAGGAGATTGCGGCAATCGGCCGTTCCTGGAACCTCGCCCGTGCTGGCACGGTGGGCTCCACTGAAATTCGCGGAACGGACCTGCGCTCTCTAGCGGCCTACCAGATCCACATGAAGAACGAGATCACCCGCTTGCAATCCTTGCTGCTCGGTTGTTCCAACCGGATTGCGGCTCAGCTTCAGAACGTGACGGCCGCCCGCCGCCAGGTGGAGATGATCGACCGTCTGCGTCTCCGGCGGAAGTCCGAGTGGACCCGGGAACAAAGCAAGGAGGAAGAGGCGCTGGCCACCGAGAACTTCCTTGCCCGGCACATCGCAGTCATGGAAGCAGAGTTAGCGGACTGCATTTCAATGGAAAACGGGTAGATTCTATCGATGAGAATCACGACCAACCTAGAGTGTAAGCGCATATGCTGAGCATTGTCGGAATACTCGTAGTGATCGGCGCAGTGATTGGCGGGTACCTGCTGGAGCATGGCAACCTGTTAGTCCTCTTGCAGCCGGCAGAACTCGTCATCATCGGTGGAGCAGCCTTCGGCACCATGCTCATCGCAAATCCCCTGCCCACGGTGATGGCTATCGTGAAAGGCATTCTGGCCGTATTCAAGGGCAGCCGCTGCACGAAAGCCTTCTATCTGGAAACTCTGAAAATGCTCAACGAGCTTTTTTCCTACGCGCGGAAAAACAGTTTGGCGAAGCTGGAGCCTGATGTGGAGGAGCCCACCAAGAGCCAGTTATTCGGCAAGTATCCAAAGCTGGTCTCCGACCATCACGCGCTTCACTTTGTCTGCGACACGATGAGAATGCTGATCACCGGTGGGATCAACAACCACGACCTCGACCAGATGATGGAGATGGACGTTGAGGTTCACCATCATGAAAAGATGCTTCCGGTGAAGGCTCTGTCCAGCGTTGCGGACGCTCTGCCTGGACTGGGGATTGTCGCGGCGGTCCTTGGTGTCGTGATCACCATGGGGGCGCTGGGGGGGCCGCCCGAGGAGATCGGGCACAAGGTGGCTGCGGCACTGGTTGGCACTTTTCTCGGCATCTTGATGTGCTACGGATTCTTCGGGCCGCTCGCATCCCACATGGGCCGGCTGAACGACGACGAAGCGCAATACTACCAATGCCTGCGTGTTGGACTGATTAGTTTCGCGAAAGGGGCGCCGCCGCTGGTTGCCACGGAGTTCGCCCGGCGCTCGGTGCCCTCGCACGTCCGTCCCACCTTCAAGGAGATGGAAACTGCTGTGAAGGGTGGAGGCGCTGCTGCCGCAGCCTAGAGAAGTGTCATGCCGGAACATCCGACGACGATCATTATTGTCAAGAAAAAGGTTCATCACGACGGCCACCATGGCGGCGCATGGAAGGTAGCCTACGCGGATTTCGTCACTGCGATGATGGCGCTGTTCATTGTGCTCTGGCTCCTCTCCGCTGACGAGAAAGTGAAGAAGGCGGTCGGCGGTTACTTCCAGGACCCCAGCGGCGCCGGCAAACTCTCCGGCTCTACCTTGGCGGGCGTTGGCGAAGCGTTGCCGATCCACAAGGACGACATGGCTCAACTCAAGGAGAAACTGGAAGGCGCTCTGAAGCAGATGACCAATTTCGAGCGGATCAAGAATCATATTCAGATCACGATTACCGCCGAGGGACTGAGGATCGAATTGATGGAAGACGACGCTGGAATGTTCTTCGACAGTGCCAAGGTGAGTCCCAGCGACACCGGGCAACGTCTGCTGATTACGCTGGCGGAGGAGCTTGGAAAACTGCCCAATCAGATCTACCTGGAGGGCCACACGGATGCGAAGCCTTTCGGCGGACAAGGCTCCTATACGAACTGGGAGTTGTCCGCGGACCGGGCCAATTCCGCCCGCCGCATCATGCAGCAGAATGGTATCCGGGATAACCAGGTCGCCCAGGTGCGAGGCTTCGCGGATCAGCATCTGCGCTACAAAGAAGACTCTCTGAATCCGAATAATCGCCGTGTGTCTATCATCGTGAGGTACATGGATGCGGTGCCCGCCGGAAAGAAGGCGCAAGTCTCTTCCCCGCAAGCACTGCCCGCAGGTAGCTCCAGTACTCGCGCCTCCAATTCATCGCATTGACTTCTTCGGGTCCAAATCTCCATCAAAAAAGCGCCAGTGATTTCCTTAGAATTGTTCGTATCGTCCACCGATAAGAGGACATGCTCTGTTCTGTGGCTCGTCCCGTGAACGCTTTTGATCTGTCCCTAAACTCACTCGACAGCCTATTACCTTTCGCGCCGGTGCTCAGCCGCCTCCTGGCTGAGTTACACAATGACGGTGCCTCATTTAAGAAACTCGCGGAAATCATCGAGACGGATTCACTCATCGCGGCCAGGGTTCTAAGAGTCGTCAATTCACCGGTCTATCACTACTCCGGCAAGGTGAGTTCGGTGTCTCGCGCGGTCACCCTGCTGGGGATCCAACGTGTCCGGAATATCGCTCTCGGAGCGTCGGTAGGGCGGTTCCTCACCAGACCCATCACTGCAAAGCGGCTATCCCGCGTCGATTTCAATATCCACTGTGTGGCTGCGGCAACAATGAGCGACCTGCTGGCGCAACGCATCACTACGGTCTACGCCGAAGGGGCGTTCACGGCTGGCCTGCTTCACAGCATCGGCCACCTCTTACTGGCGTGTGCCTTGCCTCACCTTTTCGATGAATTGCACGTCATGCTTCACCGCAGTTGCCTCGTGACCTCAAATGAGGTTGAGAAGGAGATACTGGGCTTTCCGCTGACCGACCTGAGCGCGGCGGCCCTCGAGCGTTGGCGGCTTCCCGAGCCGATCGTATCCGGGGTACGGGAACACCGCATCGCGCCGATCACCGAGTACCAGCCAGTTTCGCTAGGTTTGCTACTGCGATGTGCGCATGACCGGATCAGCGGCGAGGAATCTCCCACTTCCGCGTGCACACGAGGTCCGGCGGACACCGATCTTCCGTCACTGGCTGTGTGGCAGGTGGATGAGGGAGATCTGCAGACCCAGTTTCAGCGCGAGTTCCAAGCGATCCGTGCCGCTCTTTCCTGATTACAGCGCGGCTTCTCGCAAGGCCGGGTCTTCAGCCGCCTTCAGCCTCTTCAGCCGCGGCCTCTCTCTGCCGGTTCCGTTAGGACGGCCCACGTCCCTTCGACTCTCGCGCCTGGACGATGCCAAGTTGCGCCCGATGGCATGACAAAAACGTCAGGGTTCGTAGTTGCCAGAGAACCCTCGGGTGGCTGGTTTGCGCCCGTGTGCGCAGCGTACATCTCCGGAGTCCATCCAAAGCCCAGACCGAACCCTGCGGGTGCGGAGTTGTCATCGATCTGGTTGGCCGCCGCCCGCGACCACGGGCCAGCAATCGATCGGGAGGGATCAAAAGAGGTGCCAGCGTACTGTTGTGGATTCTTGGCAACGTCCGCCGCCGTCGGCGCTGGGCTCGTGCGAACAGGGAGACCAAGAACGTTGAATGGTGACTGGACAACTTGCGGCGTGTTCTGATTGGTAGTCTGGTTTGTGGATGGATTCGACCGGTTTGCCACCGGGACGGGCGTACGATTCGTCTCACTGCGAGCAGTCTGATGGGTAGTCACTTGGATTGCACGGCTGCCCGGCGAAGGTGACTCACTTCCCTGGCTGCCTCGGATGGCGACTGACGGCGTCCGCAGCGTCGAAGTTTCGACAGGACGTCGAGCATTCGTCAGTTTTTCCATTGCGTTTTGGAATGTTTCGTTTCCACCGGAACGCGTGCGAACGGCGCGATTCTTCGGAGTTACCAGGCTTTCTGTGCCAACGCGGCTTGTCTGAGTAATCTTGGACATGCCAGCATCAGAGCATTTGAGTCACCAGAGAAGATGAGGGTCCTGGCGGACGATGAGCGCTCGCCAATTGCGGGATGGATTGGAGAAGTCCCAGAGCTACGAGAGGGAACTGCCGGGCTTCGCTGCCGCTTCGCTGGGCACCCCAATTTTGTGTGCATGACCCGGCCCAACCGGAAGCTCCACCACACTTGTTTCACGAGAGATCGCCCGAGCGAGGTTGCAGAGATCCAGAGTGAAGCATCCTGGCGCAGTCTGAGCCGGTCGGGCGTAGTGTTCGAAGTCAATCCGAACCTGTCGTCTTCCCGCTTTCTCCGCGCTCGACGTGACTTGTCCAAGTAGCGACCCGGCAGCGCACTCCACCATCACAGGCTCGCCGACCATAAGCTGGTCCCTGATTTCGGCGGTCATCTGACGTCCACCGATTAACAGGACGTCGGCTGCGATCCGCCGGCGAACGGGTCCGAGAACGACAATACCGACTTCGAACCCCGCAAAATCCATGCTGTTTGCGGGCATGGATGGAAGTGCAGTGGGGCTGGATCCGGGGTTTACTGACGCAGGCCCACGAAGTAGGGATGCTAAAGAGACACTAGGCGGGCCGTTGGGAGTGCTTCGATGCAGTCCGGAGGAACGGCCGCAATCGAAGAAGAGAACGGAACCGGCGCCAGCCACTGCGATGACCACGAAAGCGATCGCCGAATCGACGTCAGGATCGGCGTAGTACTGTCCCACCATCCTCAGTGCGAGGACCGCCACCGCCGCAATCACCCAGAGCCAAATCAGGAGAGCCTTTGTTGCCAACTGCGCGTTGCCTGCACTGGCTCGCGCTGCCGGCGAAGTCAGAATTAGGGCCTCTTTTGAAGTCTTAGGTTGCATGGGGCACATCCGATGCAATACATATCGAAGAAATCCGTCTCCCGATCAGCCTTTCTTCGGGCTCCCCTTTCGAATTGATTCCTCATCAGCTTGGGTAACACGCCATCCTACTAGCAACGCCGCTCGCACCTACAGTAGATCCACCAGTCCTCCCTTCTGTCGCTCCGCTGCGGAGCGGAACGAGGGCTGACGCAGTTTGCCTCGAAATCCACCCGTTCCTCTCGAAAAGGTAGTTGGAAGGACGTGTCCGGTTGCGCTGGTTGTGAACTTCAGCGCGAAAGCCGACCTTGCCCGGTCACGAGAGATCAGGAGGCAACATGAGCGGCGATGTTTTACAATCCTGCCAGAGCGGTATCAGGGCGATAGTGGTGCTTCTTGATCACTGCCATCTCTTCGTCGAGGGCGCCCGTCAGGTGCTCATGCGCCGGGTGCCGAAGGTCGCCGTCGCCGAGTCCGAAGCGGACCTGTGTCAGGAACTCGTGTCGCCTCACCCTGTGGTGGTACTGACCGATCGCAACTGGCTTAAGGTACTGGCGTCGCTCCATCCTTCCCCCATTCGCTCCGGAGTCCGTTTCATCCTGGCGGTGACGACTGAAGATTTGGTGGCGATCCGCATTGGACTCCGTCTGCGAGTCAACGGCTTCCTCGACCGCGATACTGGTCCAGAAGAGCTTGTGCGGGCGGTCTCGGAGGTAGCTGCTGGACACAACCACTTTAGCGCGGGGCTTTCGAGCCTGATTTCAAGGGCCGCCGTCTGCCGCCAAAATGCCGCCCCTTGTCACCTGACCAACCGTCAGATGCAGATTGCCGGCATGATCTGTGACGGAATGACGAGCGAGGCAATCGCCCGGCAATTGTCGATATCGGCTAGAACGGTGGATTTCCATCGCGCCCGCATCTATCGAAAGCTTGGCATTCGCTCCTCCGCACAGTTGGCGCAATCATTGCTCCTGACAGACAACCTGGCGCCTACTTGCATCCTTGGCAGTTAAGGTGGGCAATCGGGCATGGCACGTCCGACTGCCCGCATACAACTCAGCGCAGAGGAAGTATCGAGTTTGCGCGAATGGATCCCATGACCAAAGCTTTCGTCGCGTCGATGGAGCAATTCGCCAAGAAACAAAACATGCCCATGTTGACGTTTGAGAAGGGCCAGCGTAAGGACGATGTGGCCGCCGCCTATCGGCGCCAATTCGAAGGCCAGGAAGGCGTGCTGTTCATTGGCAAGGCACAGGAAAAGACGCCGGTGTTCCGCACCGAGAGGCGGCGCAACGAGCAGACCGGCGCCACCTATCCATGGCTGGTGCGGTCCACGGCGATGGTCAATCACTTCTGCGTCTACTGCATGGACCGCGACTTCGGTCCGTTCTTTGTCAAGTTCTGCACCTACTTCCCCTACAACGCCAAGCTGTGCCTGAACGGCCACGAGTACGTCAAGCAGCAGTTGGGCAACCGCGGCATCCGGCATGAGGCGCTGGATAACGGGATTCTGTCCTGCGATGATCCCCAGCGTGTGCAGGCCATCTGCGACGGCTTGTCGGCGGAGAAGATCGACGCCTAGTTGCGCAAGTGGTTCCGCAAGTTGCCCCATCCTTACACCAGCCAAGACCAGCAAGCCGGATGCCGGCACCAGATCTCGATCCTCCAAGCCGAGTTCTCGCTCACGCAGGTATTGGACCGCCCCGTTACGGGCAGGGTGTTCTTCGAGGAGGTGATTCGCGAAAACCTCGATATCGGGCGGCCCAGTCAAGTGCAACTGATCGTTGACCGCCGGGTGAGCCGGCGCACCCCCGGCAGGTTCCGCACACGAGTAATCACCGACAGCGTGGTGCCGTCGCTGCACGTCGACTGCAAGAACTCACGCATCAAGCAGTACCACAAGGAAGTGCGCTGCGCACCGAAACCACCATCAACAACACGCGCGACTTTGGCATCGGCAAGCTGTTGAACAACTGCCGGAACTGCGGCAGGTAGGCTTCCAGGCCAATCGGCGTCTTCTGGGCGTCCAAACCGTAGCGCATGATTGCTCGATTGGCGAAGACGCGTTTGAGAAGGTGGTGCGGCCGATTGAAGCCGATGGGCAGCGAGCGGCCGCTCTCCGTTTCGACGGCGCACGTGTGCAGGCCCTGCTCAGCGTGCTGGTGTTGTTCAGCTTCCAACTCCGGGGTTTCACCAACCACGAAATGCGAGCCTTGCTGGCTCAACTGCTGGGCCTTGACCCAGCTCAATACCCCGTGGGAAGGATGACCATGATCTGCGGCGGCTTCGCTTGCATGGGATCATTGAGCGCATCCCAAGAACTCACCGCTATCAGGTAACCGGCGCGGGGCTCCGAATCGCACTGTTCTTCACCCGCACCTACGCCCGGCTTCTGCGGCCCAAACTCGCTGAGATCATGGCTGTTGGTCCGCCACCAAGCTCACAAATCCGCGCCGTCTTCGATCGCGTCCAGGTAGAAATCGAACGGGCCTGCCGCGACGAAAAGCTCGCTGCCTAAATCTTGACTCAACTACATTCCAATCTCTTGGGTAAGGACTCTAGTGGCCCGCCGGGGCGTTCTCACGCACCGCGCTCGTTTGCGGCTCGGATGAACAGGGACTGATTCCCGGATGGAGGTCGTGATCACCTGGCAATCTCGTGAATCACCTCGCCAGCCACATCCGTCAGGCGGAACTCGCGGCCGCTGTAATTGTAAGTGAGCCGCTTATGATCGATGCCCATCAAGTGCAGCGCGGTCGCGTGGATGTCGTGCACATGGGCGGGTTTATGCTGTGCGCGAAACCCGAAGTCATCGGTTGCACCGTACGTGATGCCGCCTTTTACGCCTCCTCCCGCGAGCAGCATCGAGAAGCCATACGGATTGTGATCGCGGCCATTCTGTAACTTCACGGCGGCGCTGTTCTCCACGCTGGGCGTGCGGCCGAACTCACTGCCCACAATCAGAAGCGTCTCGCTGAACAGGCCGCGCTGCTTCAGGTCGTCCACCAAAGCACCAATCGCGCGGTCGGCAGTCTGCGCGAGTTTGCGATGCACGAGGATGTCCTCATGGTTATCCCACGGCTGCGCGTTGCCATAGTAGACCTGCACCATGCGCACACCCTTCTCGACGAGGCGGCGCGCCATCAGACAGGCTCTGCCAAACTCGGTGTCGCCATACGACTCGCGCACCGCGGCTTGCTCCCTCGCGAGGTCGAACACCTCCACAGCCTCGGTCTGCATGCGATACGCGACTTCCATGGAGTGCACCGCAGCCTCGAGTTGCGGGTCCTGATTGCGGCTCAGCATGTGCAAGCGATTGAGGTTCGCCAGCAGTTCGAGTTGATGCTGCTGTTTCGCGGATGGCTTGCGAGGCTCAATGAAAGGAATCATCTCGCGAGGATTCGTCTTCTTGTTGTCGAGATGCGTACCCTGATAGGCCGCCGGCAGAAACGCGGAGTTCCAGAGCGGCGGGCCAACCACCGGCACGCCAGGGCACAACACCACATAGCCGGGCAGGTTCTGATTCATCGTGCCGAGCCCATAGGTGATCCATGAGCCCATGGAAGGGCGGCCCGCTTGAAGATCGCCGCAATTCATCATGAACAACGAAGACTCGTGAATCGGTACGTTCGTGTGAGCCGAGCGCACCACACAGAAGTCATCAATCAACGCCCCGATCCTGGGAAAGATCTCACTTACTTCGATGCCGCTTTGTCCACATTTGCGGAACGCGAACGGGCTGCGCATGAGATTGCCGGTGGTGCGCTCCGTCTTGGGATTACCGCCAGGCATCGGCGTGCCGTGAAACCGGTCCAGCGCGGGCTTCGGATCGAACGTATCCACTTGCGACAATCCGCCATTGAGAAAGAGAAAGATCACACGCTTCGCCTTCGCTGGGAAGTGCGACGGCTTCGGAGAAAGCGGCGATCCTGCGGCGCGCAACGCTCCGGCGCCCAGGAATCCAGCCGCGCCGAAGCCCCCTCCGATTCGAAACAGCAGTTCACGTCTGGAGATCATGCGTTCAGTCCACGAAGTAGAATTCGTTCGAGATCAATAACACCTGTGCATACTCGGCGAGCTCGCCTTTGTTGAGAAACTCGCGAGCGATGGCGAGTTCCTCATTGGTTGGCTCACGCCGGAAGAGCTTTCGATAAATGACTGCCACGTCCTTCGACTTCGCCAGCGTGGCCGCAACACCGGCGACAAAATCGCTGTTCAGAAAGTACAACTGCTGCAGCGGGACATGTGTGACCACGCGCTTCTCATTCGTGATACTCGGGCTTGGAAAGTCAAAGAGCACCAGCGAGTCATCGAGTTGGAACCGGCTGACGCGACCGTAAATGGATCGCCGGTTCCGGTCTTTCGCCAGATCCACCGAAGGCCCGCCAGTCTTCGAGTCGAGCATGCCGGATACTGCGAGCATGGCGTCCCGGACGGACTCGGCATCGAGACGGCGAGGTCCGGGCCGCTGCTGATACGCCCTGGAAAGCACGATCTCGCGAATGAGTTTCTTTACGGAGTAACCACCCTCGGCGAAACGGGCGGCAAGCTCCTCCAGTAACTCGGGATTTCCGGGGCGGGCTCCCATGGCGCCGAAGTTACTCGGTGTGCTGACAAGATACTCGCCGATCAGATGTCCCCAGATGCGATTCACCGCCACCCGCGCGGCCAGCGGACTCTGTGCGATGATCTGCGCGAGTTGGGCACGCCCGCTGCCCTCATCCAGAGCCTGTCCCCCACAGACTTCGAGAAACCGCTGCGGGGCCTCGTCGCCAAGGTTGTAAGCGTTGCCTCGAAGATGAATGCGAAGCACCTTGGGTTCGGAACGGTCGGCGATCGCGTGCAGATAGGGATACTGCTCGGGAAGCGCACGCTTGCGCTCTGCCAGCTCCCGCCGCATGCGATCCAGATGCGACTTCCATTCGCCCTGCAGAAACCGCTCGATCTCTTCGCTGCCGTAGAACAGAACGCCACCGCCTTTCTTCTCGGCGGTGCGGAACAGATCGTTCCAAAGCATGTAATGATCGCGATCCATGGCCCGCGCGACCACGTTGCAGCCCGGGCAGAACTCATCGTAGGTCTCAAAGCCGTTGGGCAGACGCGTCTTTGGCGCATTGCGCTTCGGCCTGGTGGGCGCAATGGCGGCCTCGTTGTCTTCATCCACCTCGGCCTTGAGGGCGATGACACGCATCACGGCGTCCTGGACGGCTTCGGGATTCGATCTCCAGTCCTTCAGGAACGGATGCTCATGCTGCGGGCGATCGAGGTATTTCTTCCAGCGGGCGAGCGTGTCGGCGTCCAGGCCCTGCTTGCGCGCGAGCTTCTTCCATTTGGGCTTATCTCCGGCATCGCGAATCGCCTTCAGATAGCGTGCTGTTTCCCGAGCCAGGATCACCGAGAGTTGCTTGCCTTGATTGAGCAGGAACTCCTTGATGTTCTTTTCGAGTTCGTCGATGTGTTGCTTGTCGCGGTCCCACTTGGCCACGGCAGCGGGATCGGCAAGTGGATACTCGGTGTACTGTGTGCGTGCGAAGACCTGCGCCAGAGCGTAGTAGTCGCGAGTGGAGATGGGATCGAACTTGTGGTCGTGGCAGCGTGCACAGCCGGCGGTGAGGCCAAGGAAGCCACGGGTAAGTACGTCGACCCGATCATGACGTTCATCGGCGCGCGCTTCGGGCGGCGGCGCATTCGAGTAATACCACGGCCCCAGACCGAACAAGCCAAGAGCGGCGCGATCGTCCTTGCCGGGGCGGGAAAGCAGGTCGGCGGCAATCTGCAAGCGGATGAATTGATCGTAGGGCAGGTCCTCGTTGAACGCCTGCACTACCCAATCCCGATATCGCCAGGCGTTTGGATAGTCCGCGCGTCCGAGACCACGGACATCATCCTCGCCGTAGCGTGCAACGTCGAGCCAGTGCCTCGCCCACTTCTCGCCGTAGTGCGGTGATTCCAGCAGCCGGTTGACTGCGTCGGTATAGGGCGCATCGAAGGATGGAGGCAGGCCGGTGAGATCGATCGACAGGCGGCGGAGGAGTTGCCTCGCGTCCACAACGCGGCCACGAGGTGGACCAGCGATCTCGTCCAGCGTAAGAGTGGACGGCTTGCGCAGGGGAGCGAGTGACCAAAGCTGCTTCGGCTGTGCGGTTGGCGCAGGTGCGGGCGATACGGCGGGCCACGGCGCACCGGCTTGGATCCAAGTGCGCAAGACAGAGATTTGCGAATCAGACAGCTTGCGCCCGGGCGGCATTTTCAGCTTCGCATGCGTGTGCTCGACAGCCGCGAGCAGCAGGCTCTTGCCGGGCTCGCCGGGTACGATCGCGGCACCGTTCGAGCCGCCCTTCAAGAGTGCATCGCGCGAGGTGACTCGAAGTCCCGACGCCGCGGTGGCCCCATGACAGACCGCGCAATTCTCCTCGAGGACGGGGCGCACTTTCTCTTCGAAAAACTGGTCCCCGGCCGCGCGAGTGATCTGTGCGTGCGCGAGCATGCAGGTGAGGAGCCAGAGCCGCATTCGGACAGCATATCGTGAACAGGGAGACGCTCGCGGGAACAGCTTCCATTGCTGTCTCTCGCGGTGGCGCCAAGGCGCCCAACGCAGCGCGGGCGCGGAATCGAAACAGACACGCGCCGCGGAGAGAACCGCATTGGTCTTCGTACGGCGCTTCCGTAGTTCAGTCGTGTGTTTCTTCGGAAGCGGTCGGCAAGAATGCCTGCGCTACGGGAGGAGCACGAGAGCGTCATTGTGAAGCGGTGCACTGAAGCAAGCTCACCCGCATCGGCTCCCAACATCCCCAGTGAGGCACTCGCGCGGAATCGACAGCTTCCGCCTTCAACGAGCTTCGGAAGCGGCAAAAAAGGCTTCCCCTTGAGAGGGGACGCGGCCGGCAAGAGTGCCTGCGGACGGGAGGAGCACGAGAGCGTCATTGTGAAGCGGTGCACTGAGGCAAGCTCACCCGCATCGGCTCCCAACATCCCCAGCGAGGCACTCGCGCGGAATCGACAGCTTCCACCTCATCGAGCGTCGGAAGCGGCAGGCACGAGTGACGGCAAGAGTGGCTCCGATACCGCGGCAGCACGAGTCGTACCTGTGAAACGGTGACCTTACGCGCGATCGAGGTCCACGACGTACACTTGCGTGTGACCCGTGCGATCGCTTGCGAAGACGGCGCGCTTTTCATCGGCGGAAAACGATGGATGAGGATGGGTCCACTGCGGGCCGTAGACAGTATCCGTGGACACCTCCATCCAACTCAACGCTCCGGATTTTGCTTCACTCCGGGCGCGTTCGAAGTCCTGCTTCAACGCATAGCGCGAGGTCTTCCACTGCGTTCCGCCGCTTGAGGCTTCGGTCAAGCAAATCTGTTCGCGGGCGCCGGTGGCGACGTCGACCAACTGCATGCCGGTGTCCGGATGATTCGTGTCGCACAAGACCTTCGTGCCGGCGCGATTCGGTGTGATGTGCCACGCATTGAACTCCGCAATCGTAGTGATCTCGCGAGTGCGCCAATCCATGCGGCACAGCGCTCTGGGCCAGATGGTGAACACGATGTCGCCAGTATCGCCGAGGAAG
>JAEUQE010000369.1 GCA_016789785.1 Bryobacterales bacterium | reverse complement strand
AGGCATCGCCATTCGCATGTCGCACACAGCCGATCGCCTGCCAGCTCAGCCGTTCGTGCAGTTCAACATGTGGGGCGACGCGAAAGCCGGCTACATCAGCCCTGAGCCCTGGGTGGGCGCGCAGAACTCCTTGAACTCACGCCGCGGCCTCGTCGAACTTGCTCCAGGTGAGGTGTGGCACTGGCGCATAAGCATTCAGCCGAAACATAATCCATAGTGACGTTACCGAAAGGATCATCCAGATGAAGAGACGCACTCGTTTGTTTTATGGCAGCGCAGCCGTGCTTGCGCTTCTTGTATTGATGGGCTTCCAGCAGGCCGCCAAAAAGTCCGCGGCGCCCGCCGACCCATTGATCGATGGATTCCGAAAGTCGACGGTTGCCTCCGTGTCCGACGCGGTGGATCAGGTGGTGGGCGTGCGTGGTTTCATGTCGCATGACATGATGCCCCGCATTCCGGGCAAAGTTGTGGGCCGCGCAACCACCGCGGTGCTGAAGCCCGCTCCTCCCGAAGCCGCCACTGCTGCACTTTCGGCGAAGCATTCGGTTGCGATGATCGACGAAGCGAAACCGGGCGATGTCGGCATCATCGTGGTGGAAGGAAGTCTCGATGTCGCGGGCATGGGCGGGTTGATGGCCACCGCCGCGAAGTCGCGCAGTATGGCGGGCGTCATCCTGGATGGCGGCGTGCGCGACCTTGCAGAGATCCGTGCGCTCGGGCTCCCCGTCTACTCTCGCAGCGTGGTGCCGTCGAGCTCCGTCAGCCGCTGGGCGAGCGTTGCCAAGGATGTCGAGGTACAGTGCGGCGGCGTCAAGGTGCGCCCCGGCGACATCATCGTTGCGGGTGAAGACGGCGTGGTTGTCGTGCCGCAGGAACGCGCGCAGGAGGTGCTGAAGCGCTCCCAGGAGATTGATGAACGCGAAACGAAGATGGTGCCGTTCATCAAACAGTACCGCTCGCTGACGAAGGCGATTCAGGTCTTCAATCGCATCTGACAACGGCTACGCTGGCTTGCGATGGAAGATGTGGTCATCCCACTTCGGCTTGATCAGCCCACGATTCCATTGATCAATCGCCGTGTTCAGCCTCTTCAGCACGGCAGGCTTCGCACTCGCGAGGTTGGCCGCTTCTCCGATGTCGGCCTTTAGATCATACAACTCGGCGGAACCATCGGCGTTTCGAATCAGCTTGTGCTGCTGGTCGCGCACCGCGAATTGATGCCCCCCGAACATCCGCCAATAGAGGTTCCGTTGAGGTGGCGCGGCATTCTTCCCGTCGAGTTGCGGTAACAGATTCACGCCATCGAGTTTCTGTGCCGGCGGCGCCGTGATGCCCGCCGCCGCAAGTGCCGTCGGCACGATATCGAGCGAACTCACAGGCTCGTGATGCTGCTTCCCCTCAGGCAAGCGCCCGGTCCAATGCGCCACAAACGGAACGCGGATGCCACCCTCGTAGAGTGTTCGTTTCGCGCCGCGCAGAGGCGCATTGTTCGAAGCGTTTCCCTTCACCGGACCGCCGTTGTCGCTCAGAAAAAAGATCAGCGTGTCCCGCTCCAGTTTGTGCAGGCGGATGTTGAACAGAATGCGTCCCACACACTCATCCAGCGCGCTGACCATTGCGGCGTAAGTACGGCGATCCTTGTCCGCGATCGCGGAGTAGAGCTGCGTCAGTGGCACGGGAGCCTGCAACGGAGAATGCGGAGCATTGAACGCACAGTAGAGGAAGAACGGATGCGCCGCGTTGCGCTCCACATACGATGCAGCCTCCTTGCCAAGCGCCGTGGTCAGGTATTCGTAGATCAGCACCGGCTTCCCGTCGCGTTCTACTGGCACGAACAACTCCCTCGGATCACCAGCCTTGCCGGAATCGAAGTAATCGTGCCCGCCGCCAATGAACCCGAAGAACTCGTCGAAGCCACGCTTCAGCGGATGAAATTTGGGATGCGCGCCGAGGTGCCACTTGCCGATCGCCGCCGTCCGATAGCCCGCCTGCTTCAACATGGAAGGCAGCGTCTGCTCGGAGAGCGGCAGCCCCGCGATTTCATCTTCGGGATTGAACTTCATGTTGTTTTCGTGGCCGAAACGCTGCTGGTAACGGCCGGTCAGCAGTCCGGCACGGGTCGGACTGCAGAACGGATGCGAAACATATCCGTTTGTGAATTGCACGCCTCGGCCTGCAAGCACGTCAAGATTAGGAGTGAGGATTTCCCTGCACCCGTGGAATCCGACGTCCGCGTACCCGAGATCATCGGCGACAATGAGCACAATGTTCGGTTTGCGCGTTGCTGCGGCCGGTGCGAGAAGTGATCCGGCGGCGGACAGGAATTCGCGGCGTGTAGCCATGTTGGTTATTCTACGGCGTCAGGCCACACAAACAAATGGAGGCGGAAATGTTTCGGATACTGCTGATCGTGCTGCTCGGGATTTCGTTCGCGCAGGCGCAGAGCGTGGGCACTGCGTCCCGCACGGTGTCGCTGACTCCGGAAGAGATCTCGGTCGAGCTTGTGCTCACCACTCCCACAGACACTCTGGTGGATCAGGCGGTCGCGTTGCTCGCGCCCCTGCGAGTCGCGGCATCGGATCTGAAAAGCGTAGGCACGCTACAGGACGGCAGTGACCGGCTCGGCTGGCAGTTCAGCTTCGTGCGCCCGTTCACTGCATTGAACGATCAGGTGAAGCAACTGGAGCACGCGCGGCGTCAACTCCGCGACAAAGAAGGCAGCATGACGTATCAGTTCTTTCTTCGCCCCTCGCCGAAGACCGTGGATGCGTTGAAGCGCCGTGTGCTCGGCGAACTGGTTGCCGAGGCCAGGCGAAGCGCTGGTGGAGGCGGCAAGATCCGCTCCGTCACCATCGATCCCATGCCTGAACTGGTGGATGCCGGGCGCTCGCCGATGCTCTTCGGGCAGCCCTCGGGCCTGTTGCAATTCCAGTTCAGTGTGATTGTGGTAGTGGAGAACGACTAACCGGATCGTGAATCCGCCGTAGAAACGCGAGCACAATGCCCCGGCGCTTGTTCTCATCGCCCGCCGCGAAGACATGGCCGCCTTCGGGGAAGTAGTGCACTTCAGGGTCACGGCCCACTGCCCGCAACGAAGCTTCCAGCCGCCTTGTCTGGTCGACGGGCCACGTCTGGTCCTTCTCGCCAACGGTGATCAGCACGGGCCCTTCAAACTTCTCGATCTCAATGCGCATTCCCGTGGCGACGAAGCGGCCCGCAATCAACCACGCACTGCGCGAGAAGTCCATGCGCGTCTCGTCATCCGGCCCGCACGAAAGGTTCCACTGAAAATCGGCGCGCCGGTTCGGATCCGGGCATTGCCCTTGCCCTCTGCGGCAGAGCCAGCACGACGGCTCCCGCCAGCTCCAGTTGTAAAAACTGTTGAACTTGTCACTTGGGGAATGTGCGATCAGCGCATCGGCCTTCTCCGCTTCCGGCAGACTCAAGCTTCCGATCACCATCGCGAGTTCACCACCGCGTGAGAATCCGTACACCACAACTCTGCCATTGCTCAGCGGCTGCGAACGCATCCAGCCGATCGCATTCGTCACCGTGGATACGTCCACATCCTTCAGAGTCTGCCTCGGTCCCACAAGTCCGCGCAGACAGTCGAAGTAACACAGCACGAGCACCGCGAATCCTTGCGTGGCGAGCACGGTGGCTTCGGATTCGATATAGGGGACCGAACCGCCTTCGCTTCCGTGCAGCATGATGACTGAAGTTCGAGGTTCCTGATTGTTCGGCACGAAAAGCCTCGACCCTGCGAAGGGATGTACTTCGCGGACGATCGGATACTCCTGAGCAGACAGATGCACGCCTGCCATGCACAGGAGTGAGGCGGCGGCGAACGCGCGTAACATGCTTGCTCAGACGGCGTTCGCGCCATAACCGTTCCGAACTTGCGGAACGAAAACGCCAGAGTTTACACGCGCCGCTACTTCGGCGGCGGCGTCACGTGGCTCACACCATGTTCGCCACCGCCGTCCAGCAAACGCCACTGGTCCGGGTTTTCGCCGTAGGGCTCAAGGTAGACCGTCGACTCCCCGTCGGGGACACCGGTTTTCCATGAGTAATGCGCGATCTCGATCCGCCCTTCGAAACGTTGATCGCTTTCGTTCTTCAATACGGCGAGCACCTGCACGATGTCCCATCCGTACTTGTCTCCGCCGCGCCGCTCCAGCAGTTTCACCCGCAGCACCACTTTCACGCGTTTGGCCGTCTCGGTGGACATTTGAGAAACGGCGGTTTTTTCGGACATGCGTCCTCCTTGAGATTCCTGTGGGAAGGCTGCGGCGCAGCCGGCTCCCAGTACGATGATCAATACCAGAACCCGCATCACGCTCCTCTCAACTCAGGCAGGTGGCCGGCGAAAGGTCCACCCCTGCTTCGAAAAGCTGTCGGGCGAAGTCCCGACACCCTTGCGCAGCAGATTCATGTGACCTTCGATTTCATGGGCCGTGGCGGCACGTGGGCCGATTGTCGACACTGCACCGGCGGGCGTCAGATCGAATCCCCACACCCACGAGTCCCACACGGTAACCCGCTTCTCAGTCTGTACCGAAATTGAGACCACCGCACGCCACTTGGTTGTTCCCATCCCAACGGTCGGATTGTTGCGGCTCGGATGGTCAATGAACGTGGTGCGGAGCGAAGGATCGTCCTTGATCTCTTTCTCGGTCCAGTAGAACGGCAGGTTGTCGTCCGGCGTACAGGCATCCACGCAGAACGGATTCGGGTTCGGACCGATCGGCTGATTGTGGCGATACACCGTCTGCACGAAGCCCAGGCGCTTTCCAGCCTCGCCGTCACGCTTCATCTCGAAACCTGCGCCGTGCGCTTCCGCAACCAGCGATTTGCTGATCACCTTCCACGGGATCGGGATCATCAGCACATCGCCGACCTGGAGCTTTTCGGGTTTTCCGCGCTTTGCAACGAGCGCCGCGTTCTTTGGATCGTTCCAGATCTTCGTCCACTCCGGGCCCTTGTAGCCGTAGGCGATGGCGAGTTGCCACACCGTATCACCGCTTACCAGCTTCACGTCCTCATAGAACATCGGTTTCCTCCGCTGGTAACTAATGCGGAATCCGGATGCGGATTCCGTCACCTGTCTTCTGAGCATCTAACGCAACGCGTCGACTAGCCCTACATGGCCGCACACAACGCTTCGGTATGGTAGTGTTTTCAAAAGCCGCTGGAGGGCTCGACCATGCTCCGTCCCTTGCCGATCGTTCTTCTGTCCGCCGTCGCAGTCCTGGCGCAAACCGCCCAGATCACCGGACGCATCACCGACGCCTCCAGCGCCATCGTCGCCGGCGCCAAAGTGTCCGCCGCCAACGAAGCGACCGGCCTTGGCTGGGATGCCGCCACGAATGACTCCGGCTACTTCACCATGCCCGCCCTGCCGCCTGGCACGTATCGCATCGCCGTGCAGGCACCCGGGTTCAAGCCCGTGACGCGATCCGGCGTGCTCCTCGAAATCGGCCAGATCGTCCGGCTCGACTTCGCGCTCGAAATCGGATCGCTCGCCGAGCAGGTCACTGTCACTGG
>JAEUQE010000368.1 GCA_016789785.1 Bryobacterales bacterium | reverse complement strand
GCAAGCCCTCCCTTTCGGTCGGCGGGAGTGGACTCCGGCTCGGCGCCGGCACTGGACGGCGGGAGTGGCGGCTTCGACGCTCGAGGGAGCCTTCGGCGGGCAAGCCCTCCCTTTCGGTCGGCGGGAGTGGACTCCGGCTCGGCGCCGGCACTGGACGGCGGGAGTGGCGGCTTCGAGGCCCGGGGGAGCCTTCGCAAACTGCCGCTTCGCCGCAATCCTCTCGATTAGTTACAGCAGCCCGTCATCCATTTCCTGGTCGCGTATAATCGACCCATGGCCGCCGAATCCGTTTTCATGAAGGGCGGCAACCTGCGCCGCTTGTGCGAAGTCACATTCCGCGACGGGAAAACAGCGCTCGTCGAACCCTACGCCATTTACACCGCGGAGACCAAGCGGCGGCTGTATCTGTGGTACCAGATCTCAAGCGATCCGCCAGAGGAGCCTGGCTGGAGCACTCCGGAAGCCGCCAACATTACCGCCGTACGGCTTCGGGAAGAGACTTTTGCGCCGAGGCCGCAATACGATCCATTCGACCGGAAGAAGTACCCCGTCATGCATTACTCGATCCCCACGGCCGACGGGAGGCAGCGCTGGATGGACGCGAAATCGTCGCCGTCGGACAAGCAGGATCTCCACGCAGGCCGGTAGGGCCGATACTGTGCGACAATCGCGTTCCATGAGAACGCTTGTCCTGCTTGCCGCGGCGCTCCTGGCGGCCGTAGTTCCGGTAGCCGCCGCACCGCCGTTGAAACTGCCACCGCTTCGCGAACAGGCAGCGATCCAACAGCAATGGCTGAAGCTCCGCCTCGACCGGCATCTCCCGATGCTGATGCGGAGGCATGGTGTCGAGATGTGGCTGGTGATTTGCCGGGAATACAACGAGGATCCGGTGTTTTTCTCGCTGGTCTCACCGACCATGTTCGCGGCACGCCGCCGGACCATCTATGTTTTTCATGACCGTGGCGTGGAACGCGGCGTGGAGCGGTTGGCGCTCGGTGGCGGCTCGAACGGCGGGCTCTACACAGTCTACCGGGATCCGGAGGTGGAAGGACGCGAGATCTACGGCGAAGGACAATGGGCTCTGCTCCGGAAGTTGATCGAGCAGCGGAAGCCCGCGACCATCGGAATCAATGTCTCGCATACGCACGCGTTCGCCGATGGGCTGACGGCGGCGGAACGCGAGAAGCTCGAATCAGCGCTTGGACCCGAGTGGACCCGGCGCATGGTGCGCTCTGAGAACCTCGCGCTTGAATATATCTCGCTGCGCCTCCCGGAAATGGAAGAACAATACAGGAAAATGATGGAGATTGTCCACTCGCTGATTTCCAGAGCATTTTCGAATAAGGTAATTACACCTGGGCAAACCACCAATCAGGACGTGGTCTGGTGGCTGCGGCAGCAGGTGGCTGATGCAGGTCTCGGGACGTGGTTTCAGCCGACGGTCCGGGTGCAGAAAGCATCGGCGGCGGGTGTGAATCTCCTCGCCGAAGACGCGCCGGCCGTGATTGAGCGCGGCGACGTGCTGCATACGGATTTCGGAATCACCGCGATGCGCATGGCCACCGATACGCAACACATGGGCTATGTATTGCGGCCGGGAGAGACCACGCCGCCAGCCGGCATTCGCAAAGCGCTGGCCAACACGAATCGCATGCAGGACATACTGATGGCGGAGATGCGCCCCGGCCGGACCGGGAATGAGGTGCTGGCGAGCGCGCTGGCGGTGATGCGCCGCGAGGGTATCAAGGGCACGATCTACTCGCATCCGATTGGGGATCACGGCCACGGAGCGGGGCCTCTTATCGGACTGTGGGACCGTCAGGAGGGCGTGCCGGGAAGGGGCGACGTCACGCTGCTGCCGAACACATGGTTTTCGATCGAGTTGTCCGCCACGGTACCCATTGCGGAATGGGGCGGGCGTGAGTTGTGGGTGGGTCAGGAGGAGGACGCAATCCTCGGAGCTGGCGGGAAGATGCGATGGGTGTTGCCGCGCCAGACGGAGTACCACCTGGTGAAGTAACCGGTCCTCCTCGATCTTGCTTCCGGCGCAATTGCAGTAGAATGGACGAATCATGCAGCGAAGAACCTTCCTCTCACTTTCGGCTTCGGCGCTCGCGCTCGATAAGAAAGCTCTCGCCGCCACACCCATGCCCATGGCGACCCTCGGCAAGAGCGGACTCAAAGTCTCGAAGTTCACCCTCGGCGGCTTCCACATGCGTGTCAAAGGCGAGGAGGAAGCGGTCCGCATCATCCAACGGGCCATCGAACTCGGGGTGACGTTCTTCGATAGCGCCGCGAAGTATCACAACGGCGCCAGCGACGAAGCTTACGGCAAAGCGCTTAAAGGAAGCAGCAACCGCCAGAAGATTCTCCTCATGTCGAAGGCGCAGTTTCGCGATCGTGACGGGGCGATGAAGCAACTGGAGACGACGCTCAAGCTGATGGGCACCGACTATCTCGACCTGTGGCAATGCCACGAAGTCGCGCGGCATGACGAGGTGGACCAGATCTTCGGGCCGAACGGCTCGCTGGAAGCGTTCGTGAAGGCGAAGAAGGAAGGCAAGGTGCGCCACATCGGGTTTACGGGACACCACGATCCGACGGTGCATCAGCGCCTGCTGGATGGGTTCGATGGATGGGAGACCGTACAGCATCCGGTGAATCTTGTCGACCCGCATTACTTGAGCTTCATCAACTCCGTGATGCCGAATATCAAGAAGAAGGGCCTCGGGCTGATCGGCATGAAGAGTAACGCGATCGGCGGCATCACGCAGCATCGGGTGGCGACCATTCCGGAGTGTCTGCGGTTCTCGTTGAGCCATCCGATTGATACGTTGGTGTCGGGCGTGGAGACCGTGGAACAGCTTGATCAGAATGTCGCGGTGGTGAAGGCTTTCCAGAAGATGTCGAGACAGGAAATCACTTCGCTGTTGAATCGCACCAAGGGCGGACCTGTCGGCACCAAGGTAGAGCGTTACAAGAAGCCGGAAACGCAGGCTCTTCATTACCGTCCGCACGAAG
Organism: Bryobacterales bacterium; assembly: GCA_016789785.1. Next base: position 2,567 of record JAEUQE010000368.1, on the reverse strand, counting down.
ACGGGGATCTCGGTTGATTGCAACGGAACCCGCCGACCGGCGGACGGCCGGCCGCGATCGGCGCTCGATACAGGGTCGATGTGATTTACAACCGGGCGTGTTGGAATGGGTTGGACAGCATCTAATCGCTACAAGGACAAATGGGTGCTCTGATCGAAGGCAAGAGTCCTTGGCGGGGCGGAAATAGATGTGGAGCCTGTACGGCTCATCAGCGCGGCTCGGGTAGACGAACTCACAAGCAACCTGCGGCACTTGTTGGCCGAGGCACTACCCGATGTTCCGCCACCTGATCTCAATGACCCAAGGAATGTCCTGGGCCTTCGTGCCAATGCTGTTGGGGCAAAAACCTGGCGGGCGTTTGACAACGCTGCCCGAACATTCATTCTGCGGGAGGCGGACGAGGCTCTCATTCTTGAGGAGTGGCCAAAGGAAGGCGGTACACCCGCCTGGAAGAAGATGTTCCGGCCAGGTATGGTAGACGAAGCGGTGCAGCAAGTAGTTCGCCTGACTGAGTCGAGCAACAGCGAAGCGCCAAAGAAGGCTGGACAGCAGCGCCAACGGTGTGATCGGCGTTGAAGGCGTCAGCAATCAAGACGAGGCTCCAGGCGTCATCCGGCGCTCCTGCATCAGGCGCACCATCGCCACCTCACCGGCGGCGACCACAAGGCAATCCCCGGCTCGGCCGAGGGTGACCTTGCCCTGTTGCATCTTGTGGGCCGACCACGGAGGCGATGCTCGCGGCCGCCAGATTCGGTGCCAGTTCGGCGCACCCGGCCATGAGAATGAGAACCTTGCGCCCCATCGCCGATCTGGTGCTCAACGACTGACCGCCCCTGTCTGCCAGAATGAACTGAGGGACCGCATCGCGCACGGGCGCCGGGATTGTAGAATAAACTTGGAGACTTTCTTGGCTGTCAGAGCTCGCGTGCCGAAGCGCGCTTTTCTTACTCGCTTCTTCCTGCATCCCGTGGGCCGCATCTTTCTCGGCCTGATGGCGGTGGCCGTCACGGTCTCGGGAAGCGTGTTCTTCTACTACTACCTGAAGTACGCGCGACTGATTGAGGAGAAGCTGACCGCGGGTCCGTTCTCCAACACTTCCATGGTGTTCGCGGCGCCACGCGCCGTATCGCTGGGCGACGAAACCACTCCTGACGAGATCATGGCGAGCCTTCGCAACAGCGGCTATTCCGAATCAAAGGCCACACGCATGGGCAGCTATACGCGGCGTGGCGATTCGCTCGAAATCTATCCCGGGCCGGACTCGTATTTCAAGCAGGAAGCCGCCGTCGTCAAGTTTCAGGAAGGCAAGGTTGCGCAGATCATTTCGCTGCGCGACAACACCGAACGGACGCAACACACGCTTGAGCCGGAACTGATCACGAACCTGTTTGACCGCAATCGCGAGAAGCGCCGGCTGGTGCGCTTCCAGGACATTCCGAAGGTGCTTGTGAACGCGGTGGTCTCGGCGGAGGACAAGCGTTTCTTCATGCATGCGGGCTTCGATCCGCTGCGCATCCTCAAGTCGGCGTACGTGGACATCAAAGCCGGCTACCGGGCGCAAGGCGCATCGACGCTGAGCATGCAGGTGGCTCGCATGTTCTGGCTGGATCAGAAGAAGACCTACACGCGCAAGGCGGCCGAGGTGCTGATCACGATGGAGCTCGAGCGACGGCTGACCAAGGAAGAGATTTTCGAGTTCTATGCCAACCAGGTGGACCTGGGACGTCGAGGCACGTTCGCCATTCGCGGATTCGCGGAAGCGTCGCTGGTATACTTCGGCAAGGACATGGGTCAGTTGACGGTCGCCGAAGCCGCGACGCTGGCCGGTCACATTCAGCGTCCCAGCTATACGAACCCGTTCAAATGGCCCGAACGGGCGCAGAAACGGCGCAACATCATCCTGATGCTGATGCGGGAGAACGGCTTCCTCGACGATCGTGAGTATGCCGTGGCGTCGGCCTCGCCACTGGAATTGAACAAGGGCGGAGTGGGTTCGACGGATGCGCCATACTTCGTGGATCTGGTGAACGATGAGTTGCAGGAGAAGTTTGGCGATCACGATTTTCAAACCCGCGCCTACAAGGTCTACACGACGCTCGATATGAACCTGCAGCGCGAAGCGGTGGAAGCCGTCCGGTTGGGCATGAAGGAAGTGGATCAGCGGCTGAAGAACCGCAAGCGCGCCGATGGCACACCCGCGGAAGCACAGGTTGCCCTGGTGGCGATTGATTCGCACAGTGGAGAAGTGAAGGCGCTGATCGGCGGGCGTAACTATGGTCTCAGTCAGTTGAACCGCGTGATGGCGAAGCGGCAGCCGGGATCGTCGTTCAAACCCTTTGTTTATGCGGCCGCGCTGAACACGGCTCTCAATGACTCGGGGAATCCGATCACGGTGAGCACGCAGATTCTGGATGAGCCAACCACGTTTTGGTTCGATGGCAAACCGTATGAGCCGCACAATCACCACAATCAGTATTTCGGCACGGTGACGCTGCGGCAGGCGCTGGCGAAGTCGATGAACATTCCGACGGTGAAGCTGGCGGAAATGGTGGGGTATGGCTCGGTGG
>JAEUQE010000367.1 GCA_016789785.1 Bryobacterales bacterium | reverse complement strand
TCTATCAAAGCCGTCCCGGTCTCTGGATCGCCGCCAATCTCTATCTGCCGGAATCGCCACGGGGACGCGTGCCGGCTTTCATTATCGTGCCGAGCCATCACCGCCCGCGCACCCAAATGGAGCTTCAGGATATGGGTATCCTTTGGGCTCGCGCCGGCAGCGCGGTACTCATCGCCGATAACCTCGGTCATGGCGAACGTATCCAGACTTACCCGTGGAACCGGGAAGGCTATCATGCACGGTATAACCTCGGCATGCAGTTGTATGCAGCGGGTGAAAGCCTGATCAAGTGGATGGTGTGGGATATCATGCGCTCCGTCGACTTACTAACATCCCGGAATGAAGTGGACCCTTCGAAGATCATCCTGTTGGGCGCGGTGGCCGGAGGCGGCGACCCGGCGGCTGTCGCTGCGGCGGTCGATTCGCGGATCGCGGCGGTCGCACCCTTCTGCTTTGGCGAGGCGATGCCCGAGAACAACGGCCGGGGCGATTGGCCCGAAGGCCTGGCTGATCCGGGCTGGGGAAGTTGGGAGACCACGCGCAATCTTCCCCGCAGCATTTCCGAACAGTACATGCCGTGGCTGATATGCGCTTCGGTTGCGCCCCGGAAGTTCATTTTTTCGTTCGAGATGGGTTGGGAGATCGAGAAGCAGCCGGTGTGGCAGCGCTATCGAAAGGTGTTCGGTCTGTACGGAGCGTTGGACAATCTTGATGAAGCACACGGTTTCGGAGGATTCCCAGGGCCGGGAGAATGCACGAACATCGGACCGGCGCAACGTAAGACGTTGTATCCCGAGTTACAGCGCTGGTTCGGAATCCCGGCACCCGCACAGGAGCCGGACGATCGGCGTCCGGAATCGGAGTTACTCGCTTACGATCCGCAACTGGCGTTGATGGCCGCGAGCCGCCCGGTCCATGCACTGGCGCGCGAGATCGCCCGTCCACGTCTGGAGAAGGCGCGGGGGGCATTGGCTGCATTGGGCGCCCAGGGCCGCCTGAAGTGGCTTCGCGAGGAGTGGACTCGCCGGCTCGGAGACATGGAGCCCAATCGCGCACTGGAAGTAACTGCGCATTCCCCACGAACGGTAACGGGCGTGACCGTCGAGGCGCTAACGATCCAGAGCGAGCCAGGGATCTCCGTCCCGATGTTACTCTTCAAACCGAACGCCGCCCCAGGCCGCGCCGGCGTTGTGATCGGACTGTCGCATGCCGGCAAGGAAGGCATGTGGCGCGACCATCACGAGGAGGTATTGAGTCTGCTGCGGCAAGGATATGCGGTCTGCCTGCCCGACGTTCGCGGTACCGGAGAGACATCGCCCGACATGCGTCGCGGACCATCCACCACGGAGACTTCGCAGGCCGGAACGGAATTGATGCTCGGGAGCAGTCTGTTGGGCCGCCGCGTGAAAGACGTGCGCACCGTGATGACCTACCTGCGGACCCGTGCGGACATCGACTCGTCGCGCATGGCGATCTGGGGTGATTCCGACGCCGCACTCAATCCGGAGCGGATCGTGCTTGACGAATCGCCCGGCTGGCAGATCGGGCCGGACGTGCAGTATGAAGCGGATCCGCTGGGCGGAATGCTTGCGTTGCTGACCGCGCTCTTCGAGCCCGAGGTGCGCGCCATTGCGACGCGGCGTGCACTGGCATCGATCGAGTCGATCTACGATGACACCTTCATCTATCTTCCGAGTCACGTGATTGTGCCCGACATGCTGTCGGCCGGCGATCTGGCGGACATCGCCGCGGTACTGCCGGCCGCGATGTGGATCGAATCGCCGGTCGATGCCCGCAATCGTCCGTTGAACGATGGCGCGATCGAGACCCACTTCGGAACGCTTCGCAAACAGGGTCGCGTGCGCGTGATGGCAAAGCCCGAATCCGAGAACGCGCTTGGCGAATGGATCACGGTCCAACTGCGCTCCAACCGGCAGACCCGTCAGTAGAGCCAGATTCCCGCGGGAATCACGATCAGCAACGCCAGCGCCGTCGCCACTACGTGTCCCCACCAGACATGCTTGTAAGCGACGGAGTGAGTGAGTCCGGTCACAGCAAGGCTCGTGATGATGACCCCGTTGTGTGGCAGCGCATCGAAAGCGCCCGCCGAGATCACCGACACGCGGTGCACCAGATCCGGGCTCAATCCGAGGGCAAGATACTTCGGCGCAACGGTCTCCAGGATGATCCCCAATCCTCCGGACGCCGATCCGGAGATCGCGGCCATGATGTTCGTCGCGATGGAAAGCGAGATGATCGGATGTCCCGGCATGGCGAGCAGCGCGGCGCTGACGGTCTTGAATCCTTCGGTCGCCGCGATCGACATTCCGTAGCCGACATCGGCGCAGGTGTTGACGATCGGAAGCACTGTATTGATCGCGCCACGATTGAGCGTCTCAAGGATGCTCTTGTAGCGGCTCCGGAAGAGCGCGATGCACACGCAGATCGCCGCACTCATCGCTACCAGCACATCGAGCTTGACGAAATTCAGCAACGTGATGAGAGTGACCGGGGGAATCAGGCACAGCGCAACCGAGGGAGTCGATTCGGGCGCATTGGCATGTTCGGAAGACGCGGAAACACCCAGGTCGGCGTACGACTCGCCGCGGGCAACCGCTCGCGCGAGTGCAAAGCGCATGTACCAGAGATTGAACGCCACCACGATTACGGCAGAAAGCAGGCCGAGCAGCGGCGCCGATGCGGGAGTGGACTGCATGTACCTCGTCGGCATGATGTTGATGATCGATGGCGTGCCGGGAATCATCGTCATCGTGATAGAGCCGATGCCGAACGTGAATGCGGCCACAAAGAGATGCCACGGCACGTTGAGTTCCCGAAACAGCGGCCGCGCAATCGGAATCACCGCGAAGATCACGACAAACAGGCTCACGCCGCCATAGGTCAGCCCGAGCGTGATCGCGGAGATCGCCAGCAACACGTTGTACTGGCTGCCACGGCCGGTGAGACGCAGAATGCTCAGGGCGATGGATCGCGCCGCGCCGGAATCCTCCATCACCTTGCCGAAGATCGACGCCACCAGAAACACGAGGTAGAACTTGCTCGCGTAGTTGACGAAGCCCTTCATGTAGGGGCCGGTCAGCAGCGGCAGGATCTCCATTCCCGAAAACAGAGCGGTCACCACCACCGCCAGCGGTGCGATCAGGATGATGTGCCATCCGCGCATGGCCAAAGCCACAATGAAGAGAAGCGAGACGACGATGCCGATGACACTGAGATCCATGACCCACCGAGTGTATCATCGGCCCGTCGCAGCAATGGCCGCGCGCCGGGCGCTACTTGCCATCCACGTGTAAGCAAGCAACCCGTTGCCCGGTGAACCCGGTCAGAGGTTCGAATCCTCTCGGGCGTACCACTCTCAGCCGGCGATCTTCCTTCGCAAAACGCCACCCACGATCGCTGCCATCCCCACCAGCGCCAGCCAGACGCTACCGGGTTCAGGTACATCGGAGATCTCCACCACTCCCAGCCGCGCGAGATTGCTCACGGCGATCGCTCCTTGCGGACCGGCGTCGATGGTCACGGCGTATCCGAAAGCATCATCGGTCAACAGCGGAGTCACCTGATCATCGGCGAACATCGAAAACGAAAACGAAGAGCCCGAGGTCGACAGCGGATCGGGTGAATTCAACACTGGCCCATCAATCGTCACCCAAAAGAAGACCTGCGCACCGAACGTGATCGCTTGAAACAGGTTGTTGAATCCTGTCGTGTTGCCGATCGTGACCACTCCCGGCAGCGAACCCGTAACGTCGCCGGCGACCATGGCCATATCCAACGTTCCGCCCGAGTAAAGCGAAATTGCCGCGGTGCCAGGATCCGAGTCGCCTCCCCCAGGGTTGAACTGAAAATCAAGGTAGCCATTGACCCCGCTGATCGTTTGCGTGTTCACGGAGATCTGAAAAATCCGTGCCGCGGAAAGAGGCGCTACAGACAGCATCAGGGACAGAAGGAAGAGTTTCATTGTTGGATCTCCGATTCTAGAACAACCCTGCCAGAACAGACAAGGAATAGTTGATCGCGGCAAAGGCCGGGTTTGCGAACCGAACGCCCACCGAGGCCGAAGCGCCCGCGCCCAAACTGCTCACTCCGGGGATTGTGATGTACGGTGCGCCTCCCGTCGATCCCGTCGCATTCGCCAGCGTCACCCCCGGCGTCAACCCACCGAACCGCAAGTGAAACGGACCGCTGATCGTGCTGGCGGTCTTGTTGGTGATGGTGATTGTCTGGTTGAACGTCCCGGTCACACGGCTGAACAGCAGGCCTGTCCGGACGATCGTGAACTGGCTGGTCACGTCCGCCGGCGCCGATGGCAAATTGAAGTACGCCACCGGCATGTCATGGTCGGAAAGCCGCTCCGGCCGCGTCGAGTCATTGCGGAATACTTCCGGGAAATCGGCGTTGCTCCGCGCGATGGCGTAGCCGCCAACCATGGGCAACATCGCTGCATTGACCAGCACATGATCCAGCACCTGCGCGCTGCCGCCGAACACATACGAATAGCGCTGCGCCGCGGTAACCGTGTCCACCAGATTCGTGAGATCCGGATTCACCAGATCGCTGGATGACGCCACCACTTGATTCACGGGCGTGGGAATGCCGCGAATCGTCCCCACGACATCGACATAACCATCGTTGAACTGGAAGGCGTTGAGGTCACCCAAGACCACGATGCGCTCCGTGGCACTCGCGGTCTGTCGGGTCTGAATCAGATTCGCCAGGAACTCGGCCTGGGCTCTCCGTTTTGCCCTCACGCGCGTGCCCGCGGTAACCCAGCCATTGCTGCCCACAGTCACGGAGTCGACGCCATTCAGCGAACGAAGATGATTCACGATCACGGTGAACGCCTGCCCCGCGATGGTCGCCCGCAGAATCAGCGGCGGCCGGTCGTTCAGCAACTCGGTCGAGGTATCGGGATTGATAAACAGCGTCCCTGCTCCGGCTTGCGTCACGTCCACCACCGTCACCCGGCTCGATTTCACCAGGAAGCCGACATCGATCCCACCCACATCGTTGCCTTCGACAAGGTATGCAACATAGGAAGGGTCAGGCTGCGACGCCGCAACCGCATCCGCGTTCACTTTCGCCGCCACGGCTTGCAGCGTGGCGAGATTCTCCGCCTCCTGCACACCGATCACATCCGGTGTGCGCATCACATTGCGGATCGCCAGCGACGCTTTGTTCAGCCGGTTGTTGAATGCCGTCCCGGTGAGCACCGGTTCGCCAATGGCCGGATCGTTGGTAGTGTCAAAGAAGCGTTGCATGTTGAACGACGCCACGGTGAATTGGTTCGCGCCCGGAACCGGTACCGCCGTTGCCGACTCATTGCCGCTCGCCACCGGCGTCGTCGCTGGGTCCGGCAGGATCGTGTAGTAGCGGAAGCTGTAGTCGAGCGGGCCGACCAGATTCGATACCGTGGCGCCTGTTGTGACGTCGATGGCTGACGTTCCAGTCTGCCCGTTGCTATCCACACGGAGCAATTCAGGATTGGTATCGAAGCGCGGAACGTTTAGCGGAGCCCCCCCCGGCAAGGGGTCCGGTTGCTGCACACCCGGTTCACGGAAAGGCCTCGGAACGCCGG
>JAEUQE010000366.1 GCA_016789785.1 Bryobacterales bacterium | reverse complement strand
GCCGGCAAGCAGTATGCGCTGTATCTGCATCATGGAAAGGTGATGGCGGATTACCGGCCGCGGTACGTGGTGCGCACCAACCGTCAGACCGCGACGCTATCGTTGCAACTGCCTGCGGGAAGCTACGTCGCACGGTGGTGGAATCCACGGTCGGGGCGGGTGGAGGCCACTGAGAACTTCTCGCATCAGGGGAGCGGCAAGCAACTCACTTCGCCACAGTACACGGAAGACGTCGCATTGGAGCTGAAAAGGCGGTAGTTTTGGGGAATTCGCGCGCAGGCCGGGGAGCGGACCGCGGCTTTCGAATCGTGGACGGGCCCGGCGTGGATGGCGGCCTGACTGCTCAGTTGCGTGACTTCCTGACTGGGGCTTCGCTCCTGGCGGCGCGTGCCGAGGGCCGGTGCCTTGCGGGCCGTGCCGGGGGGCATCATTCCCTCCACGACACCTTCCAATTGGCCGATGCGATTGGGGCGATGGCTTACGCCTTCCACCGCGAGGGCGTATGCCGGAGACCGGCGCGGAATTAACCGCATTTCATCCACATTTCTCTATTGACCACGAGGCAAAGTGAGAGTAAACTGCTGTTGTACGGACATTGCCTCGCCCAGGGCAAATCCGGAACTTCTGGGCTTTTCTCGAATACGATCGGAATTGTTACGCGCGCCAGCGAAGGGGTCGCGGGCGTGGAAAGAAGGTGTCTCCAATGCAGGTCCGGCCCAGCCAAGTCACACTCGGCTTGGCGCGAACCGCTTTCAGGAGTACAGAGCTTTCCGGACGCATCGCCACGACGCCCATCCATCGGCGCAGTTTACCCAAGTTTGGTATGGCCCTCTCCCTCGCCTCTCTAAACCCGCTGTTCTCTCTCAGACCTGGCGATTCGTAACGCTCCATCGCCACCCCGACAAACGCCCAACCTGGAGCCGTCGCCCCGGCGAACGTGACGGCTCTGTTCGCTCAGCCATCCCTCGAAGCGAACGTAGTTTCTGCTAGCCGTTTGCCCGCATCCAATCCACTTGTCAGCGCGCTCAATCGCAGTTCTCGAAGTTCTCTTCGCCGCGAAACATGGCGCCCCAATCGAACCGGCCACAAGGCAGCACCCCTGATCGCAGCTGATTTCGAAATCTGCGCTCGCGGACTCCCGGCGGTCCTTGCCTGTCTCGTGGCGGTCGGCCCGAGGCAGCACGGCAACGAGTTCTTCGCCGCCCCACCAGCCAACCAACGGCGCCCTCTCACGCGCCTGGAAGATGATCCGGGAAGCGGGGAGCTGGATCACATGACCCGCGTCCGCTGCGGAGTGTTCCAGAGTATTGCGCGCTCTCTCCAGGCAGGCGGAGTGCCCGTGCGCCAGTCACTCTGGATCTTGCACGGGTGTTTCCGTAGCCGGCGAGCCTGGCCCGGCATGCAGTCCCGCCTTCGGTTCGACCAGCCACCGGTTCAACACCTCGGCCAGCACCGATAAGTCGACGGGCTTGGAGACGAAATCGTTCATTCCGGCCTCGAAACAGATATCGTGGTCTTCCGCCATCACACTTGCCGTCATCGCGATAATCGGGATTTGGGAAACGGGCCCATCCAGGGCGCGAATCGCCCGGGTCGCGGCCAGCCCGTCAAGCCGGCGCATATGGATGTCCATCAGCACCAGGTCATAGGAGCCGCGCCCCAGCGCATCCACAGCTTCCTGACCATCGATCGCCGCATCCACCACGATTCCAAAGCGCTTGAGAATCCCAATCGCCACTCGCCGGTTGATCGCATTGTCCTCGGCCAGAAGAATTGTCGCCTTACGGTCGGCGATGGCACGCAGGAGTTGCGAGTCCACCTCATAGCGCGCCGGGCTGGGGCGTGAGAAACCTGCTGGCGGTTGCGGTGACCCATTGGTTTCCGCAGACAACTCGGCGCCGGAGGCGACGCTCACCGGCGCATGGAGACTGCGCCGCGGACTGGCCCCGTTTGCCGCAATCAGCCCTGATTCGCTGGCCGCCGCACTCGCGCTCCGGGCAAGAGCATCCACTCCTCGGGCAGAGTCCGGCAACCCCAGCCGCACTGTGAACCAGAACTCCGACCCCCGCCCCACTTCACTGACCACGCCGATCTCGCCGCCCATCATCTCCACAAGCCGCCGCGAAATCGACAGGCCGAGTCCGGTGCCGCCATAACGCCGGGTGGTGGAGGCATCCAGTTGCGTAAACTTGTCGAACAAGCGGTCGATGTGGGTTTGCGGAATGCCGATTCCCGTGTCGCGCACGGCAATCCGCATCTCCAACTCCATACGAGCACCAGTCACCGCGTTGGCGCCCCACATCCACGGTCCCGGAAACACAGACGCTTCAATCGTGATCTTTCCCGACTCTGTGAATTTCACCGCGTTTCCGGCCAGATTTACCAGCACCTGCCGGAGCCGTCCCGGATCACCGAGGACAACCTCCGGAATCCTGCTATCCCACTTCGTCTCGAACTCCAAGCCGTTCTGGCGGGCCAGCGGACTCAGCATCGCGGACACCTCCATCACCACGGAGCCTGGGGACATCTCGATGCACTCGACTTCCAGCCGTCCAGCCTCGATTTTGGAGAGATCGAGGAGGTCGTTGATGATCGTCAACAGTGATTCGGCACTGGTGCAGATCACGTCCACATGTTCCCGCTGTTCCCCGGTCAGCACCGTCTCCAGCAACAGCCCGGCCGTGCCCAGAATGCCGTTCATCGGAGTCCGGATCTCGTGGCTCATGTTGGCGAGAAACTCGCTCTTGGAAACATTCGCCGCCTCGGCCTGGCACGCCAGATCCTGGGCGCGCACAATCGCCTCATGCAGGCGTTTGTTGGCCTGTTCCAGTTGCTGCTCGTTCCGTTTGCGGGAAGTAATATCCTCCTTGACGCACAAGTAACCGGCGATGCCGCCGCTATCATCCATCAGCGGCGAAAGCAGCATCAATTCCCAGTAGAGCTCCCCGCTCTTCTTCCGGTTGAGTAACTCGCCGCGCCACGCACGCCCGCTGGTGAGATGCGTCCACATCTCCCGGTAAGTTGGCGGAGGCGTTTGACCCGACTGCAAGATACGGGGGTTCTTTCCGAGTACTTCCTCGGGAGTAAATCCAGTTACCTGACAAAAGGTGCGGTTGACGTAGGTGATGGCTCCGGACTTATCGCAAAGGAAGATGGAGGCGGGGGCCTGTTCGAGCGCTTCGGCCAGGTGCCGCGCGCGCAGGTTCGCCTCGACCAGCTTCTGCTCTGTCTCCCGGCGTTCGGTAATGTCCACACAACCGCCAACGAAGCCGAGCAACTCACCCGTTGACGCGTAGCGCGGCGCACAACGATCCAGGATCCAGCGGTACGTCCCGTCCTTGCGCCGCAGCCGGAACTCGATCTCCAGTGGCTTCCGGGCGGACAAAGCCCCCGCGTAAGCATCCAGACACCGGTCGAGATCCTCCGGGTGGATTCCGCCGGTCCAGCCCAGCCGCTGTCCAAAGCACATCGGACGTCCCGTGAAGTCGAGCCAACTCCGGTTGCAGTCCGTCCAATCACCTTCCGGTCCCGCCAGCCATACCATCACGGGGACAGAATCGGCCAGCGTGCGGAGCCGCGCTTCACTGTCGAGAATTGCCTGCTGCATCCGCCGCCGGTCCGTGACATCAGCGAAACTGGCCACCTCACCGGTCACATTCCCAAGCCCATCCCGCAGGATCCGGGAGTTGACTTCGATCCAGACCTGCTTGCCTCCGAAGGAGTTCACCGCCATCACTGAGCCGCGAACCGGCTCACCCGTTGTGAGCGTGCGGATGCAGGGGAACTGGTCTTCTTCGAGTGGCACTCCATCTTGACCCAGTGCTCCCCAATCCGCCGAGCCGGCGTAGCGTCCGATCAACTGCTCCCGCGGAAGCCCGAGAACCTGCGCGGCGCGCGGGTTGCAATCCACAATGATCCCCTTGGCGTCGAGCAGCACCAAACCTTCCGCGAGCGCATCCACAATGCCTTCCAGCCTTTTGCGCAGATCCACATGGGCGGTGACATCGGAAGCGACGGCGCTGAAGCCGGCAACGCGGCCGTCTTGCGCGCGAATTGGCTGGATCTCCAGGTCGAGCCAGATCTCTCCTCCGCGGCGAATCCGTCCCATCACCTGTTGGCGCACACCAGCGAACATGGACCGCCGCAGGTTGTCTCTGGCTTCGGCAGCGGTCTGTTCGTGCAGAATCCAGTCAATGCCGTCCCTGCCTGCGACATCCGCCATGGGATATCCCATCATCCGTTCAAAGCCTGGATTCACCCATTCGATACGCCCCTGTTCGTCCAGCACCGCCACGGCATCCGTGGTCCGTTCGGCAATCAACGCCAGGCGTTGAGCCTCGTCGCGGCTTTTGCGAAGCATCGCCTCCATTTGCTTGCGCTCTGTGATGTCGGTGTGTGTGCCCGCCATTCGAAACGGCCGTCCATCCTCGCTCCAGGCCACGACACGGCCACGATCGTGAACCCATACCCAATGGCCATCCTTGTGCCTCATCCGGCATTCGCAGTCGTAGTAAGCGATCGCGCCAGCTATGTGTTCGGCAATCAACCGGCCGGAAACCGGGCGATCTTCGGGATGAACGAGTCCATGCCAGGTTTCGATGCTGGCGGGCAGTTCGCTGGAATCGTAGCCCACAATCTCAGCCCATCTCTTGTCAAACGACACTTCCCCCGTCTGGATGTTCCAGTCCCACGTCCCCACACGCATCGCCGATAGGAACTCGTCCAGGCGCCCACGCTCGGTCCGTAGTTGGTCCTCGGCTCGTTTCTGCGCGGTGATGTCCCGCATGATGGTGAGCACCAACGCCCCGTATGGCGTCTCGGCCAAACTCGCCGACGCGTCGAACCACATCCCGGTCCCATCCCATAACCGCATGGGACGGTGCATCCGCAACTGAGGATGACTCTCGGCCATGCGCTTGCGGTAACCAGAAAGAATCCGCGGGCGATCGGGCTCCCAGTAGGTGCAGGTGAACAACTGGCCTAACAACTCCTCCCGGGGCTTGCGCATCAGACGGCAGAAGGCGTCGTTTACGTGCTGGATCATGCCATCTCGATCCGTCAGCCGCATGGCATCCAGGGACGCATTCCAGAACACGTCACACAGCACAGTGTTGTTCAATGGATCGCTCGGCCAGTCTTTCATTTTCCTACTTCATCCCGATTCCGAATCTCTGATCTCGCCCGATCTCACCAAACTACTCACGACTTCCCTGGTTACTCCCCGGTCTGCGGCGGCCGCCCGCCCGGGGCCACGTGGATCCGGCAAACAATTCAACAGCGAACCGCCTGCCTGACACCGGTCGCACGAGGCACCGGCTCCCGCCCATACGGGCTCGCTTCAGGCACCTCGCACGAGGCACCGGGTGAAACCACCCAGTGTGCTTATCGGATGAGAAGGGGAAAGGCTGAGTGGAGTCCCCTGCGCATGCCCCCAAGCCGGTTAGAATTAAGGACGAGCCATGCACCGCAGAGCCCTGCTCGCCTCGGCAGCATCACTACTCACACCAGCCTCGTTCAACGCCTCTGCCACTCCGCGCTCACCGAACATCGTGCTGATTCTTGCCGACGATCTGGGCTACGGCGACCTCGGCTGCTTTGGCG
>JAEUQE010000365.1 GCA_016789785.1 Bryobacterales bacterium | reverse complement strand
TCACCGCCGTCAGCATCATCGGGTTCCGCCCGACGCCGCGGATTTGATCCACCACCGCTTGCTCCAACTCCGGCGCCGATACCGACCGCGTAGAGCATTGCATCCACCCGCGCTGGTGAGCCTTCATGCAGACGTAGTAGCGGTAGAGCCGCGTCTCCTTCTGCGTGTAGGTGTGGACCATGGCGACGTTGCACGTGGCGCAGCGGACGGTCCCCTTGAGCAGCGCGCCGTGCTTGTTCCGCAGGTTGCGGGTGCTGCCGGGCGCATTGGCCTTGAGCTGCGCCTGGACCTTCTCCGACGTCTCCCGATCAACGATGGCTTCATGCTCTCCAGGAAAGATCTCGCCGCGATGCCGGACTTGACCAGTGTAGATGACGTTGGTCAGCAGGAGGTGCAGACGAGGACGAGTGAACGGCTTGCCGCCGACCAATTTGCCCTTCCGCCGCGCCGCCGACATCTTGTCGCGCGTCCGCTCCGCGATCATCTCTCGTTCGAACTGCGCAAAGCTCAACAGGATGTTGAGCGTGAGTCGGCCCAGGGACGCCGTGGTATTGAACTGCTGCGTGACCGAAACGAAGGTGGCTCCGTGCTTGTCCAGCACCTCCATGATCTTGGAGAAGTCGAGCAGCGACCGCGTGAGGCGATCCACCTTGTAGACCACCACGCAGTTCACCTGGCCGGAGCGCACGTCGTCGAGCAGTCGCTTCAGCGCGGGCCGTTCCAGGTTGGCGCCGGTGAATCCTCCGTCGTCATACTTCTGCGGCAGAACGATCCATCCTTCGTGGCGCTGGCTCACGATGTACGCCTCGGCGGACTCGCGCTGGGCGTCGAGCGTGTTGAAGTCGGAGTCGAGTCCCTCGTCAGTGGACTTCCGCGTGTAGATGGCGCAGCGGACCGCCGCGGTCATCGGGCGCAACTTGTTAGCGACGGCCATGCGCGGCCTCCTTGGTCAACGAAAAGAAGGCGTAGCCATTCCACTTCGTGCCCGTGATCTCCTGCGCAATCGCAGACAGCGACCGATACAGCCGGCCGTCGTAATCGAAGCCGTTGTCGAGAACCTTCACCACGTGCGTCTCGCCCTTGTGCTCCTTCATGAGCAGGCTACCCGGCATGGGCAGGCGGACATCCTGGTTCGAAGCGAGTCGAGTGGTGGCAGTGCGATCCGCGGCTGCCGCACCACGCGCCGCGGCACTCTCGATCCGCACGCGCAGCGGAGCCTCCCGAGCAATGGCCAGCGCAAGCTGCCGTGTCTCCTCCGGCAGCCCGCCTTCCGATTCCACCTGGAGTCGCCAGGCGATCTGCCGCGCCAGGAGCTCCCTGTGATGGGACCGCGCTGGCTCGCCGAACAGTTCCTGGTGCCGCGCCCGCAGCTGCGGGACCGTCATCCTCGCCAGCCGCGCAACCTCGGCGGCGATGCTGATCTTCTTCTCTGTCTTCTCCAAGGGCGTCAACCTCGTTGTCCATGAACGCTTCCTTTACGCCGGATAGCAAGGCAGGCGGGAGAACCGATGCAGGTGGGATTGAATCAGCCGGGCTGGCGACCACGGACTCGAAGTGGCCGGTCGTCCCGAGTGACGATCCGCACCCACATCGGAGTCCGCCTTACGGTCGTCCGGCTGTCTGGTGTCGTGGAGACGATCATGTGATCGTGTCCTGTGTATATATACGCCGCGAGTTCGAAAAGTGTCTACCCCGAATCGCGATTTTCTTCAGACGGGCTGTCAATCGGAGAACCGCGAGTTCGAAATGGGACAGTCAACCACGGAGCCTGTTCAAGGCGGCCCCCGGCCTGGACACCCGTCAACATGAGCGACCCGTCAACAAGAGAACGCAGAGAATTCGCAAGCGAAACGCGGGGTCACAGGCCGAACCGGCGATATTATGGGCACACTTCGAATCGAACAGCATCGAACCGGAGAACGGCCCGGAAGCCATAGAAGTTAAAGAATGTTGGGGATATGCGAGGCTTCGCCAGCAGCGATGCCGTCAACTGAAACGATGGCTAACGTTGGGAAGACGAAATGTTGCCTCCCCTCATTCAACCTACCGCACCCTCTTCAACGACGCCAATCGGGACCTCCCCCGTCACGGCGTGCCGCGCAAACTGCACCGGTCCCCGCGTAGGGCAGCGTAGGCAAAGGCGCCATGGTAATCGTCGCGTTCGTTGCAATCATGGGGCCGAATCTCACGAATTCCTCCAACGTGACCACGGTGATCCCGTCATTCTGGCCCCAGGCCTCTGCAACCGGGCTGCGAATATCAATTGATGATATAGTCATACTATATGCCGTCCATATTGATCCAGCTCGATGAGCCGCTCTTGAAATCTTTGAACAGGATCGCGCCCGCAGCCAAGCGGCAGCGGGCTGAGTTCATCCGGCAGGCGGTGAAGGAGGCGATCCGCAAGCGCGAATACGAGGCGATCCGCGAAGCGTATCTCCGCCAACCGGACTCATCCGGCGATGCCGATGACTGGGCCAACGCCGAGGAGTGGAAGGCGTGAAGCAGTACGAGATCTGGTGGGCGGACCTGCCCAAGCCCGCTGGCCGCCGGCCCGTTCTGCTGCTGAGCCGCGACGATGCCTACGGTGTGCTGAACAAGTTCGTGGCCGCCGAAATCACGGCCACCATCCGGCACATTCCCATTGAGATTCCATTGGGCAAGACGGAGGGAATGCCCAAGCCCTGCGTGGTGAATTGCGACAACCTGCGCACCATCTCGAAGGTTCATCTGGTGGAGCGGATCTCGCGAATTCCGGCCCGCCGAATCAGCGAAGTGAAGCGGGCCGTGGGCTATGCCCTGGGCTGGGAAGAACTGATCGAAACGAACAGCTAGGGCTCTCAAGCTTCCTCCGTACCGTGACCACGGAGATGCCGTCGCTCTGGCCCCAGGCCTTGGCCGCCTCCGCGATCTCCTGCGCCGGCTTGGTCGAGGAATCCCGCGTGCGGTCGAAGCCCAAAATCCCCCGCGTTGCATTCCCGGCCTCGACGGCGCCGCCGGAGAACGGCCCCAGAGCCCCTCCCTCCGGCGCAAACGTCGTCGGGGTTTCCCTGCACCCCGCCCCGGGCACGACACCGAAAGCCAGTCCGGGATCCAAGCAGCCAGGAACGCTGCGTGGACCGTGAACCACTCCGGGCGGAATGCGCCCCGAGGCCGGGCTCTTCCAGCGTTGGGCATCCTCGTTCGTCAGCTCTTCAACGATGCCCGTATGGGATAATCGTCACCTGGTCCGCTCCCGATGAGTTCCGCCAATCCCATCGCTGGACGCCGCATCCTCGTCGTCGACGATGAAGAAGGGCTCCGCCGCGTCACCCAACTGAAGCTCCAGCAAGCGGGCTACGAAGCCACCACCGCGCCCGACGCCGCCTCCGCCCTCGAAATCCTCTCCCGGCATCCGCAGGACCTCGTCATCACTGATCTCAAAATGCCGGGGATCACCGGCATGGAGTTGCTCCGGCGCATCAAGGACGACTATCCCGAAATCATCGTCATCGTCGTCACCGCTTTCGGCACCATCGAATCCGCGGTCGAGGCCATGCGCTCCGGCGCCTACGACTACATCATCAAGCCACTCAACAACGAAGCCCTCCAACTCGTCGTGTCGCGCGCGCTCGAACATCACCGCCTCAAGGAAGAGGTGCGATCTCTGCGCCGCGCGATCGATCGCAAGTTCGGTTTTGAACACATCATCGGCCGCTCCAAAAGCCTGCTCATGACGCTCGACAACGCCGCCCGCGCCGCGCAGAGCGACTCCACCGTGCTCATTCGGGGCGAGACCGGCACAGGCAAGGAACTTCTGGCCAAGGCCATTCATTTCAACAGTCCACGCCACAATAAACCATTTTTTGTCATCAATTGCGGAGCAATTCCAAAGGAATTACTGGAATCCGAGTTGTTCGGCCACACCCGCGGCTCCTTTACGGGCGCGGTAACCGCTAAGAAGGGCCGCATCGAGATGGCGGATCAGGGCACCCTTTTCCTTGATGAAATCGGCGAAATGCCGCTCGAACTTCAAGTAAAACTTCTACGCCTCATCCAGGAACGGGAGATCGAAAAGATCGGCGCAACGGCGCCCATGAAAGTGAATGTGCGCATCGTTGCCGCCACGCATCGCGACCTCCAGGCAATGGTGGAAGATGGGACCTTTCGCGAGGATCTGTACTACCGGCTCGCGGTGATCCCGCTGGAGCTGCCGCCATTGCGAGAGCGCGCCGACGATGTCGCGGAACTGACTGAACTTTTTCTTGCCAAGTACAAGGAGCGCATGAACCGGGCCGATCTCTCACTCCCCGCCAGCCTGTTGCCTCGCTTCCAGTCCTACCGCTGGCCCGGCAATGTCCGCGAACTGGAGAACCTGATCGAGAGGCTGGTCGTGCTTGCGCGGGGCAATGAGATCACGGTGGAGGATCTGCCCGATGCGCTGAAACGGGAGCGGCCCGCGCTGGAGGCGATTCAGTTGGATCTCCCACCGGCGGGCATCAGCCTCGAAAGTGTGGAGCGCGAACTCGTCTTCCGCGCGCTGGAGCACTGCGCGTGGAATCAGACCAAGGCGGCGCAGTACCTCGACATCAGCCGTAAACAGCTCATTTATCGCATGGAGAAGTTCGGATTCCGGCGCGATTCCGCCGAGGCGAGCGAATCCTAGTCAAAACATCGCTACACTGAAATGTTGGAATCCATGTCCACCGACGCAGCACCATTACCCGATCCGCCATCAGCGGCCTACTCGCGCCCGTTTGGGATTCCGCTTCCTCCTCCGGGCCAGCCGGAACCGTGGATGGTGCCCGAGGTTGCCGCGGCGTATCAGCGGCTGGAGCAGAAGGTGCGAAGTTCCACACGGCCCGTCGAGGATCTCCCGAGTCTGCGCAAAACCTTCGAGCACGCCGCCTATTGGCACCGCAATCGCAAGCGCCAGTCGGGGGAACCCTACATTCTCCATCCCCTCGCGGTCGCCGAAATCCTGGCCGAAGACAATCTCGACATCGTCTGCCTCGAGACCGCGCTGCTGCACGATGTGGTGGAAGATGAGAATGTCCCGGTGGAGGAAATCCGGCGCCTGTTCGGCGATGAAGTGGCGCGCTGCGTGGATGGCGTCACCAAGCTTGGCAAGCTGAAGTTCGCCAACCGGGAAGAGCGGCAGGCCGAGAGTGTGCGCAAGATGCTGCTTGCCATGACCAGCGACCTGCGCGTGATCATCGTGAAGCTTGCCGACCGGTTGCACAATCTCCACACGCTGGACGCGCTGCCACGCGAGCGCCAGGAACGCATCGCCTCGGAAACGCTGGAGATTTACGTTCCCATCGCGCATCGCCTCGGCATGGGCAAGATTCGCGTGAAGTTGGAGGACTTCGCGTTCAAGTTCCTTGATCCGGACGCCTTCCGCAGCATCATCGAACAATTGGAGCAGCGCCGCACCCACAGCGTCGAGATTCTAAATCTGATCAAGTCCACTGTGGAGACCAAACTCGCGCGCGAGAATGTCCCCGCCAAGGTGGAAGGCAGACTCAAGCGGCCCTACTCCATCTTCCAGAAGATGAAACGGCAGCGGATCCCGATCGATCAGGTGTACGATCTGCTGGCCATCCGCATCATCACCGATTCGGTGAAGAACACCTACGCCGCGCTTGGAGTAATCCATAACGAATGGCCGCCCAT
>JAEUQE010000364.1 GCA_016789785.1 Bryobacterales bacterium | reverse complement strand
TTGTATCTCGACTGATGAGGCAACTGAGATGATCCGTGATCCACGATTGACTTCCCGAAGGGACATGCTGCTGAACTCCTATCTGGGGCTTGGCGGCCTTGCTCTGGGTCACCTGGTGCAGGGTTCGGCGAAGGCGGGGCCGGCGGTGGAGAATCCACTTGCGATGAGGGCACAGCATCGCATGGCGAAGGCAAAACGCTGTATCTTCCTGTTCATGGAAGGGGGCGTGAGCCAGATGGATCTGTTTGAGCACAAGCCGCTGCTCGAGAAGATGGCCGGCAAGCAGATGCCGAAGGCGGAGGGCACGGTTGGTGAAATCGCGACATTCTCCGCGGCGCCGAACCGCGTGATCCCGCCGGTGGCTCCGATCCGGCAGCATGGCCAGAGCGGACGTTGGGTCACCGATTTGATGCCGCACTTCGCGAAAGTTGTGGACGAGACCGCGTTCATTCACGGCATCAAAGTGGACAACAACAACCATGGACCCGCGGTGTATCACACACTGACCGGCAGCCAGTTCCCGGGCAGCGCCTCGATCGGTGCGTGGGTGACCTATGGTCTTGGAAGCGAGAATCAGGATCTGCCGGGTTTCGTGGTGTTGGGCGACCGCCGCGGCGCGACAATCGGCGGCGCGGGTGTTTGGGGCAATGGCTTTCTGCCCGCGGCCTATCAGGGCACGCTGTTTCGCAATGGATCGACGCCCATTGTCGATCTGAACCGTCCGCAGGTGATCTCGGCCGAGGCGCAGCGAAGCGAGTTGGATCTGTTGAAGTGGTTCAACGAAAAGTATAGCGGCGCACGCACGAACACAAGTGAACTGGACGCTCGCATCGCGGCCTACGAACTCGCGTTCCGCATGCAGACGAAGGCCCCGGAGTTGGTTGCGCTCGATCAGGAGTCGGAGGCGACGCGCAGGCTCTACGGCTTGGATGATCCCGTCGCCGAGCCCTTCGGGCGGCAATGTCTGATGGCGCGGCGGATGGTGGAGCGCGGTGTGCGCTACGTGATGGTGCTGCACGGCGCGGGCGGCGACCGTTGGGATGACCACGGCGACGTCGCGGGCCGTATTCCGAAGCACTGCAAGGAAGTGGATCAGCCCGTGGCGGGATTGCTTGCGGACTTGAAGTCACGCGGATTGTTGGAGGAGACGCTGGTGGTGTGGGCTTCCGAGATGGGCCGCACCCCGTTCGACAACAACCTGGTGACCGACAAGCCGGGGCGCGATCACAATCAGTATGGGCTCGTGGTCTGGATGGCTGGTGGCAATGTGAAGGCAGGGGCGACGTTTGGGGAGACGGACGATCTCTCCGTGCGGGCGGCGGGTGATCCGATTCCCTTGCGTGATGTCCATGCGACGTTGCTGCATCTCATGGGTCTGGAGCAGGAGCGGTTGACCATGCTGCACGCGGGACGCTACAAGAAGCTCACAGACACGGGTGGCCGTGTGATCAAGGAGATCGTCGCGTAGGTGCTACGCGACAGGTCCGGCTGGCGCGCTGCGCGGAACGGACCAACGGGCAATCACATCGCGCAGTTGCGCAAGCTCGAAGGGCTTCGGAAGCACATCGTTCATTCCTGCGGTGAGTGCTCTCTCAATGTCTTCCGGATAAGTGCTGGCGGTCACTCCGACAATCGGCACATTGCGGACAGCCGAACTCAACGAGCGAATCTGGCGCGTCGCATCGTAGCCGTCCAATTCGGGCATACTACCGTCCATCAGCACAAGGTCGAAGCTGCGCTTCTGGACCAGATCCACGGCTTGCGCGCCGTTGGGGACCACCACCGCGGTGTACCCCAGACGGCGCAGTTGTGCGACGAGAATGCGCTGATTGACGGGGTGATCCTCGGCCACCAATACCTCCGCTTGCGCGGCTGCTTCTCCCTGGATTTCCTGCAGGGGTACGGCGCGGGCTTCCACCGGTGCAGCCACGAAAGGGATCGTGAACCAGAACTCACTGCCTTTGCCGGGTGTGCTCTCGACTCCGATCTCTCCGCCCATCAATGTCACAAGGTCGCGGCAGATGGACAGGCCAAGGCCAGTGCCCCCGTAGCGGCGCGTGGTGGATCCGTCGGCCTGGGAAAAGGCTTCGAAGATGCGGTCGCGAACCGCGGGATCAATGCCGATACCGGTGTCCTTCACCGTGAATCGCAACACGTCTGCGGATGCGGCCGGAATGCGAGCGCAGTCCAACTGGACCGAACCGCACTCGGTAAACTTGATCGCATTGCTCAGCAGGTTGTTCAGGACCTGACGCAGCCTTGTCGGATCGCCAAGCAGCAAATCCTGGAGACTTGCGGAAGCACTGAGAGAAAGCCCCTTGTCGGCCGCGGCCGCTTCGTAGAGCGTCCTCACCTCATGGACAAGGGACTGCGGCGAGAACGCAATCCGCTCAATCGCCATTTTGCCGGCGTCCAGCTTCGAGTAGTCGAGCAGATCGTTGATCTGTGAGAGCAGGAGTTTGCCAGCGTTGCGAATGGCGCCGACGTAGTCCGCTTGTTCATGGCTGAGGTTGGTGGAACTCAGCAACTCCGTCATGCCGATCATGCCATGGAGCGGAGTGCGGATCTCGTGGCTGACATTGGCCAGAAACTGCGCGCGCAGTTCGGCTGCCCGTTGCGCGATCTGTTTTGCTTTGCGCATCCGGATGGCAGTGTAGGCGAGCAGAATCACCACAACGACGGAGACAAAGGCCCCCGCCTTCCACCATTGATCGCGAGTACGCGCTGCCTCCAACTGGGCCGTGAGAATGCGCTGGTTGGTGACGCTGACTCCCCACGGTTCGCCGATGCGCGTCATAGAGCCATCCAGGGCCATCGCAACGATTTCTCGCTGCAAACGGTCGGCGACGGGTTTCAGCCCCTTTCGCACTCCAACCCCGTAGGTCAAATTCAGTTCGGGAAACCACGCCATCGTGAGATCCACGTTGCGGCACTCGTTGAGGAACTGCAGCGAGTTCGCAAGCCGGGTCTCCAGAATGGCTGCATCCGACTTGCCTTGGCAAACACTCGCGACCACCTCGCGGTAGTCCGTGGTGGGCATGGGAACTGCGTTCGGGAACAGCTTTGTCATCCGCTGCAGTCCGAAGGAAGCGTGGATGAGGGAGATTTTCTTGCCCACAGTCGCTTCCACGGTTCGGACCGCCCGCGCACGTGGCGAAACCACCACAAGAGAGTTCTCCCACCAGGGATTGCTGTAGTCGACCAATTGGGCTCGCTCCGGCAGGATCGCGAGCATTGGGAACAGATCGATCTCGCCCTTGCCCAGGGCGAGGTCAGGAGCGCCCTGATAACGCGTCCAATACAAGCTGATCCCGCTGCGGCGCGCCGCTTCCTTCAGGATCTCGACCGAGAAGCCTGCGGGGCTTCCATTGTTCTGCAGGATGACATACGGAGGAAAGGCGCTGTAGCCGACGCGGTAGGCGACAGTGCCATCGCCGGCGCTGACGGCAACGTCGTATCCGAGCATCAGGCTCAGGACAAGGAGCGGAATCCGGAGGTTAGGCTTGCTTGGGCGCGACACACCAATCCATCCCGTCTATCGACCGTTGGATTCTCCGGCGATAGGTGAGCCGGGGAATCTCGCCGAACACACTTTGAGGAGGCACTCGATAGCGCTGATCGCTTACGGCGCAATGTACGCTATCTTACACAAACGCCCCGCAGTTGTTGGTAACCGCAGGGCGCTTGCAAACTCAGTCTTGAGCGAAATTAGTCGCCGCTGGCGTGAGGACGCTGCGGAGGCTTGGACAACTGTCCCAGCGACACGTGAATCTGCGGCATCGCTCCCTGGTCGAGCGAATTCTTCACCGCTTCATCCGTGTGCAGACGATCCAACTTCTCCTTGAGCAACTGACGGCGCAGCCGTTGTTCGAAGTCCGCCAGTTTCCGTTCGATGTCGGTCATCTTCTTGCGATTCACGACCATATCTTCGCGATAGCGCTTCAGGAAGTACGCGATGGTCTCGGTACGGATCTTGATGGAGCCGGTTGGCTTGTTCTCATCAATGTCCTTGAAGCAGAAGTAAGGCGTGCCGGAGTGCTCCACGATCTCTTCGACAACCGAGTAGATCGGCGCGTCGTGACCGCACTTGAAGCTCGATAGCTCCAGCGCAACCAGGTTCGGATGGCGCGCGACATACTTCGCACCCCAAACCTTACGAGTGGTGTTTTCCGAGTAGGAGTTCTTCCAGACGTCGGTGACGGCCAGTGGATGCGGCACATCGCCCGCGTTCACTTCTTCGCCGAACAGACGCCATACCATGTCGTCGTCAATCGGCAGCGAGTCCTGCGTGAACACCGGATAACCGAGCTTCTGGAACTCTTCAAGAATCTCGTGATTCACGCCCGGATCGTTGTGATAGGGGCGGCCCAGCAGCACCACGCCCAAACGGTCCTCGCGTTCGAGTTGCTCCAGCACCTCGCGGGCGGCGCCGCGAAGCGTGACGTTGTTGAAGTAATGAAGGGCTTTGTAGCCTTCGTTGATCGCGCGCGCATTCTCCTCGGGCGACAGGCCGAGAATGTCCTTGAACTGTTCGAACATCTGCCGCTCGAACATGTCGGGCTTTGAGATGTTGACGAATGTGTCGAGGAAGATGACGTTCTTTTCCTTGAAAAGATCGCCTTCCTTGGTGAACGCGGCCTTCACCGCAGCCGGCGTTGCCGCCACCGTTGGACACGAACGCGACGCTTGAACGTGGCTGAGTTCGCTGGTCAAACAGTCGATCATCGGGAAGAAGATGATATCGAGCGGCTTCTTGGAATGGTGCACATACAGCAGATTGTGTACATGCGGAATGCCGAGCTTCGACGGGAAGCAGGGATCGATGGATCCGCGCTTGCCACCTTCCTTGTAGAGCGTTTCCGAAGTGTAGTCCGACCAGATCATATGCTCGGCTTTGATACCGAGCGAGGCGAAATAGCCGGTAAACACGGGCGCCTGCGAGTACATGTTCAGCACGCGAGGCATGCCGATGCGCAACTCCGCCCGCCGCTTGATCAACTCGGTTCGCTTCTTCTGCGCGGCCGTGAAGTTGAACTTCGGCAACGGATCGGCCACCAGCGGCGCATCCATCACCTTGAACACCTGACGCGCCGCGACTTCGACGAAGTTCGGATTCTCCTTCTTCATCTTGTCGAGACCGCCCTTGATGTTGCGCATCTCGTTGATATCTTCCACCGTGCCTTTTTCGCAGGTGGCGATGATCAGACGCTGCGAGCCCTCCTCCATCGGCACCTTCGACTTCTTCGGAACATAGCCATTCTCGTTCAGGACGATCGTCTTCACGTCGATGAACGTGCGGAGGCATTTGTTTTTGCAGAAGTAGCAGCGGGTCTGCTCATTGCGTGTCGTCTTGTACTGGATCTTCGAGATGGCATCCAGACCGATGAACGTCGACTGCCGCCCGTTGTCCCACAGGCGTCCGGCTTCGAGTGCCGCGCCGATGGCGCCAGCCTCTCCGCAATGCTCGTGCACGATCACATTCGCCTGCTGTTCCTTGCCCTTGAATCGGGATTCGATGAAGTCGACTTGCGACTTCACGGCGGCGAGATTGTACTGCGTGCCGCCCTGCAGAAGGAATGTGGAGCCGATGGCGGCGAGGTTCGGAATCTGCGAAACATACAGCCAGATGTTCTTCGGCAGCACGTTGCACAGACCGGCCATAATCTCTTCCGGCTTCC
>JAEUQE010000363.1 GCA_016789785.1 Bryobacterales bacterium | reverse complement strand
GGCCGCCATAAAGCTGCATGATCGCGATGGCGAGCGTTTCGGCACGCCCGTACTTCACGCGGTACACATAGTTGTCGGTGGCACGCGCGCTCGACTTCACGGGCACGTCCAGCTTCTTGATCCACTTCTCCACTTCTTCAAATACGCCCGGGTTAGGCGCAACGCCGATCAGCACGCCGATGCGATCCACGGCGATGAACCGCACCGCGCTCGTCTTCTCGCTCAGCGCATAAGCCTTGAAGACGTTCTCGAGCTCCTTGGCCAGATCGCTGGGGCGCGCATCCTTCACCTCAAACGTCTTCACGCGCTTGGTGGCAAAGGAATCGCTGTCGAACATCGCGATGAGATCCATGGTGCGCCGCATGTTGCGGTTGTTATCGAGCACCATCAGAAGATTGGCGGGCTCGTAAATCGACACCTGCGAGCCCTCGCCCCGGAAAGGATCGAGCAGCTTCGCCATGTCGCCGACTTGCGTGTACTTGAGGAAGATGAGATTCAGACTCATCCGCTCGTCTTCAGGAATGTCCTTTGACTCGGGATTCGCTTGCGGCTTCAAGGGGAGCCGGCCCGCTTCCGCAATCGGCACGATGCGATAGATGTCGCCCACTTGAATCATGGTGGCGCCGTTGATGCGGAGAATCGTTTCGAGCAGCGAACGCACGTCGACCGACTTGATCTCGCCGAAGGTTTTGACGATGACGCTGCCCTTCACTCGCGGGTCGAGAATGTAGTTCAGCTTAAGGTGCCGTGCGAGAATGCCGATCACATCCACCAGCGATGCATTGGGCAGATCAAGCACCAGATTGCCCGCGGGTGAGGCAGTTTGCGTGGGCGGAGGCGCAGCCTGTGGCGCTTGCGGTTGCTGTTGCGGCGTTTGTTGCGGCGGCGGTTGCTGCTGCGCCTGCATCAGCGCTGCGATCAGAACGGCGATCAAGACTCTGCGAACCATGCGTTTGCCTCTTTGTGCTTCCTGCTACTTGCTCTGCTTGGCGGCTTGAAGACGCTGCCACACGGCCTGTTCCGTTCCGGTCATCTCGGCCTTCTTCACGGTCCAGCGCTTACTTCCGCCGAAGGGCCATGGACGCTCAAAGGTAATCGAGTCGCCCTCTTCGGTGGCGGTCCAATCGGTGGGAATCGGATCCTGATGCGCGTCCTTGGGCTCCGGCCCCCTCATCAATCCAAACGGTGTCTGCTGGTAGATCCAGGCCTGGCCTTTCGCGTCCACATGGCGGAAGGTACCGGGTGAAATCTCTTTGGCGTCTTTCGGAATGGTGATGGGCTGCGGCTTCGGCGCGGGCTTCTTCGCCGCGGAAGCTGTCTTGGTGGGAGATGACTTCGTGGGCGCGGTCTTCGACTTCACCGGCGCTTTCGTTTCCGCCTGCTTCTGCTCCGCGACAGCGAAACAAACAGCCGCGCTCAATGCGAACGTCAACCAGATCCTCTTCATGTATAGCTCCTTCTTACTTCACGGGCTCCCAGCGGCACACCTTCGAGAACGGTGTTTCGGTCACCACTTTGCGCATGTTGTTAATCACGGTTCCGGCCGGCGACGTGTCTCCGGCATTGCACGCCGCAAAACCGCCGCCCATGTCGGTTCCAGGCCCGGGACCGGAGGGCTTCGGAGGCGGTGGAGGCGCGGCGGCTGCAACGGGAGATCTCGGGGTCGAGTCCACTGCCACTTCGTTGCGGTCGGCCAGTTCCGAAAACTTCTTGGGGAACTTCTTACCGTCCCATTCAAAGACCAGCGTGTCTTCGCCGATCTCCGTCAGCTTGTATTCGCCCACCTTCTCGCCCGGCTGGAACGGCTTCTGCTGGCTGGGTCCATCGCTCAGGATCGCCATCATGCCATCGCCGAGGTTCATCGCGCCGTAGAAACGCGGAAACGCGGGTTGTTGTTTCGGGGGCGGCGCTTCCACCGCCACGGAGGGGTTGCGATCCTTCGAGAACAGCATCATCTGCGCAACGTCGGCATAGCCCGCCGCCTGAACCGGTGTTGGCGGCGGTGGCGTGGGCATGGCGGTTGCGGGAATCGCAGCGCCAGGTGCGGGCGCGGGCCGGGTGGCGAACTTCTTTTCCCGTTCCCGCGCGGCCTTCCAATTCGTATGTAACTCGCGGCCGAGCAGAGCGATGCCGGCAATCAGGAGCAGGTTCAGAAACCACAGTTTCTTTCTCAAAACGCTACTCCTTTCCGTTCGGGCACCAGCTTTTTCGGAACCACGGCCGACACGGTCATGCGCACGTTCGTCGTCTTCTGCTTCTGATTCGCCGAGTAGACGCGCAGCTCTTGCAGCGCCACAAGCTCGGGCTGCGAGGTCATCTCGGTGATGATATTCAGCAGTTGTTCAATCGCGCACTCCATGTTGATCGATACGGGCACCTCGCCGTAATGATCACCGAAGGCCTTCACCTGGCCGAACTCGCTGTTGCGGATCTCGACGCGGGGATTCTGCGCGCTGGCCACGCGGCGAATGATCGTCAGCAACTGGGCTTGTGCCTGCGCTGCTGTGTCGGCCGTCAACACGCGTTTTTCACGTTGCGCGAGCTGCTCGGAAATCTTCTTGTAGACCTCTTCGCGGCCCGGCACCTGCGCGCTGATCTGCCGCATGCGGTCGAGACGCTTCTCGGTGACCGAGATTACTTCTTGTGGAGATACGGTGCTCGCGGTCCCCGTGGGCGCGTCGGTGATCAGCACATACAGCAGCACACCGATAACAGCGCAGCCCAACAGCAGCACTGCACGGCGATCGCGTTCAGAGAGCTTCATTGCTCAGCTCCTTCACGCGCGGACCGGATGCGAAACACTTCGGTGTTGCCCATGCGGCTGAGAGGCACCAGGAATTCCGAGCCTTGAAACTGCGGCGAACTATCCAGAGCTTTCAGCAGCCCCGTCGCCTGATCCGCTTCCCCGGCAACAACCATCGCAGTGCGGCTGAGTTCGAGAGTATTCAACCAGGCGGGTGGGGCGATCACTTTCGTCGCTTCGCGCAATGCCTCCAGATCCGTCTTCGTCCGGGACTGGAAGCGATCGAGCAACTCGACCTGCTTGCGAGCCTGCTCGGTGCGCGAATCCAGCCGCGACACCATCTTCGCACGGGGCTCCAGTGATGCGATCTCCGCTTCCAGAGCCTTCAAGTACTTCTGATCTTCGTAGCGCGAGTACATGCCCAACGCCGCAAGTCCCGCGATCAGCAACACACCGAGAATGATGGTCGGGACGTAGATCCAGCGCGAACTCTGCACGCGCATGGATGCGGGAAGCAGGTTGATGGGCAAAGCCAGACGCGGGCATGCGGCTGCCAGCGCCGCCAGATAGGCCAGCGTGTGCGAACGTGTGAGCGGCGCATCCGCTGCGGGAACTCGTCGCGGAGGGGGAATGAGTTCGACGAGTTCCCGCGGTTGAACTGCGGAAGTCAGACGGAGTTCGGAAATCGCAAGGACCGCGGCGCGTTCCCACGGCTCAAGATAGGTGGCGGAGTAGACCGGACGCGCCGTGCTCTCACCGTAGACCTCGACGCCGTTCGGTGTTTCGGTCAAACCGGCAAAGCCTTCCCGCGGAGGCGTCGCCATGAGACGCAGGGCGCCGTAGTAGAGTGCCGCCGAAAAACTGAAGCTGGCGATTTTCACGCCTGCCTCGGCGAATCGTTCGGCATAGCGGTCAATCACGGATTGGCGCGCGAGGCCGGCCAGCACGGATCCTGAATCGGTCAGCTTTGCCCACGACCATGCCGCTTCGCCTTCCGGATAGGGGTGCAGCGTGTCGACCTGGAGCAGCAACGCGGCCTCGATTTCACTGCTGCCCACGCCGGGGAGCGCGATGGTTCGAACAATCACTTCGCGGCGAGGCAATGCCACGGTGGCCGAGAGGTGGCTCGCTCCATGTTGCCGTAGAAAGGCCATGTACTCGTTGCCCCATTCGGCGGCAGGCCGTTCCTGATAGTGTTCGATCAGCAACGTTCCAAGCACATCGATGCCGGACGGACGCACTCTCACGACAGCCACGCGAAGATCGGCGCCGGCGATTTCGATGCCAACACCTGTGCCAAACGCAAGCCAGGAGCGCAGCCCGCTGCTCATGCCGATTCCCTCACTGCAATTCTCCCGGCTGCATGCCGGCCTGGTCGTACCAGCGGATCACGTGATAGGGAGCGTCTCTGGTGGACGGGGCCAGCTTCACCACGGCGGCGACGGTGCGTTTCATGTCGCTCAATTGGCCGTTCGGAAGCCGCATCCGGGCCGTGGCGCGAATTGTGACGATCGATCCCATGCCGGCAAACAGCCGGCCGGCGAGCGGCCCGAGCTGCGCCGTGAGGAAGCGTAGTTGATCGTTGTTCTGAAAGGGGGCGATCCGGCGGGCCTGTGTGATTGCGAAAACCGCATCCGGCGGCAGCCCAAGGGCGAGAAGCGTCTCCGGTTGCGCGGAATTCACATCCACCTGTGCGCCCCCGGAATACGCAGAGAGACAGTCCTTGAGGCCCGCGCGGGGAATCAATTTCCCGTCGCGATCACGGTCCCAAGTGCCATGAAATAGCTCTGGCGTCATGCCTCTTACGTTCAACACTTCCTCGATCTCTTCTATGGACGCGTGGCGCGCCAGAAAAGTCGGAACACGGGTCAGATAATACTGGTCGAACTCGGTAATCCCTTGTGGAGCCGGCGTTCGCCAGTCGAGGATGCCGGCGGTGATCACGCGTGCCCGCTCGGGTGGCGCGCCGAGAGCGGCGAGCAGGGCGAAGAGCTCCTCGGGACGGATGGTGTTGATGTTGAGTTTGGCGGCTTCGGGAATCAGGCGCACATCCACCACACCGGCCGGGAACTGCAGGGTCAAAGCGCGCGTGCCTGGGGTGTAGTAGCGATAGCTGCCGTCAGGGTTGCGGTACTGCTCGCTCCACATGATCCAGAGCAGCGTGCGTTCGATGGCGCCGCGAGCGAGGAAGTAGCTCTTGAGTCCGTCGGTCGCGGTGGCGGAGCGCTCCACTTCGCCGCGGACGGTGGTGGCGACCGAGAAAGCGATTGCGGAGAGGGCGGCGGAGAGCCAGAGCACAGCGAGGAGTGCGCCGCCTCTGCTTGCGCGAAGGGGAGGAGCGGGCGTCGACACGGGTGCGGGCGGGTCCGCGGGAGTAGCGCAGGCTTGAGCCTGCCGCACCGAGACTCGTTTCGGTCGTCTCGTCGGGGCAGGGCGAGCTGAACGAAAATGCACGATCGTCGAGGTTCTACGAGCCGGGCGCCCTTCCGGCCGACTGCCGATGATCCACCTGGGGTGATTCCTCGGCCCCGATTGCGGTTCCTTCTGCTCTACGGAGTTGCTATATGCCTGCCGCGCCGAGACTCGTCCCGGTCGTCTCGTCGGTGCAGGGCGAGCTGAACGAAAATGCACGATCGTCGAGGTTCTACGAGCCGGGTGCCCTTCCGGTCGAGGGCCGATGATCCACCTGGGGTGATTCCTCGGCCCCGATTGCGGTTCCTTCTGCTCTACGGAGTTACCATATGCCTGCCGTGCCGAGACTCGTCCCGGTCGCCTCGTCGGTGCAGGGCGAGGTGAACGAAAACGCGCGATGAAGGCGGGGTCGGCGGGCCGGGCTGAAGAACGCTGGTGGTCGAGGGCTGATGATCCACAAGAGGCGATTCGCTGGCCCCGGGCACGGGCCTCGACATGAGTGTCGAGGCGGCAGACTGAAGTCTGCGTTACCGTAGCCGGCGCCGAGTTACTGTGAGA
>JAEUQE010000362.1 GCA_016789785.1 Bryobacterales bacterium | reverse complement strand
GCGTCAGCGGCGCGGGCGTGCCGGAGCGGGATGAGCCCGGCGGACATGGCCAAGAAGGATCTGCGATTCATGACACCCCGAAGCTATCAGAACTGCGGGGCTCGTGGGCAGGCACTCGATCGTAGTGAGCGACGGAATGCACTCCCAACCACACCTGACCCCGATTCCCTTTGTTCATTCAAGAAGAATGGCATGGTGGGGGCAATGCAAAGGCGCTAAAATCTTTCTAAGAGATTTCTAAGAGCGTTTCTTTTCAACGTGCTCCAGGGTCACAGTCTGTACCATTTCGGCGAGTTCACGCTCGACCCCATCGCGCGTGTGCTGTTTCGAAACGGCGAACCTGTCCACATGACACGCCGTACCGCCGAGACTTTGCTCGTCCTTGTGGAGCATGCCGGGCAGGTGCTGACCAAGGATGAGATCATGCGAGCCGTTTGGGCTGATCGTGTGGTGGATGAGGCCAATCTCGCCCAGAACATCGCGGTGATTCGCAAGACGCTCGCCGTCGGTAAAGGAAGTCCCGGTTGGATTGAGACGTTCCCAGGTAGGGGCTACCGGCTGGAGGGACCAGTGGTCACGGACGGCAAAGAAGCGCCGGTTCCGATCCCTGAAGCAGCACCGAAGGCAGCGTCGGCAATGACGGAACCAGGGCCACCCGCCTGGCTTCGACGCCCATGGCTGACGGCGAGTTTGCTCTCCGTTGCGACGCTCGGCGCCTTTGGAGCATGGTGGCTGGTGGCACGGAAGGTTCCGGCCCGCACCGTGGCAGTCGAAACGTTGCCAGTCAAGCCCGCGACCCGCCTTCAGGGACGCGAGTACCAACCGGCGCTCTCCGCCGACGGCACAAGACTCGCCTTTCTTTGGGCCGAGGAGGGTAGTAGCGCACCGTCGGTCTGGATCTCCGGTGGAAGTGACCTGACTCCCCGGCGCGTTTCGGCCCGTCAGGCACATCATACGAGTCCCTCGTGGTCGCCCGACGGGCAGCACCTAGCCTATCTGAGAGTTACTAAGTCGCACACGGAGATTGTCCGAATCGAAGTCTCCGGTCAGCCTTTGGAAGAGAGAATTGTGGCGGCTTTGCCCGCGCCGAACTATGGATTTGACCAGCGGCTCATGGATTGGTCGCCGGATGGGCAGTGGCTCGCGGTCTCGCATCCCGAAGCACCCGGGCGTCCGCCAGGGATCTGGCTGGTGTCCGCCGCGGATGGGACGGCGCGGCTTCTCACCCGGCCCGGCAGCGACGCGATTGCCGACTTGGATCCACGATTCTCTCCGGACAGTTCTACTGTTACCTTTCTCCGCCTGTTGAACCGTTCGCTGCAGGAAGTATTTTCAGTTACGGTAGCCGGCGCGCGGGATCCCCAACAAGTTACCCGGTTCGGCAAGATGATCAGTGGACATGACTGGCTTTCCGGGGGCCGGACCCTGATTCTGGCATCGAACCAATCCGGAGAATACAGGCTGTGGAAGTATCCAGCCGATGGGCGAGGAGCCCCGGCGCCGGCGGCCATCTATAGCGAGTTCCCCGTGCAACTTTCGGTCGCACGGCGTGGGGCCGCGCTCGTATATGCGACTTTGCATCAGGATCGCAACATCTGGCGCCTCAATGTGAGGGATGGTTCGTGGCGCCGTGTGATCGCCACTACGGCGCAGGATGCTTCGCCCGTTTTCTCGCCCGATGGAAAGCGGATCGTGTTTCGATCGGATCAATCAGGGGAAGAGCAGATTTGGGTGAGTAACTCCGATGGGTCGAATCCTGTTCAGGTCACATCGGGAGACATGCGGCCTTCAGTGGGCCGCTGGTCGCCGGACGGTAGGTCGCTTGTCTTTAACAATCCGCGAACCTTTGAGATTTTTGTGGCCACCGAAGCAGATGGCCGCTGGGCGGCGCGGCGGCTGGGTGCGCGAGGAGTGCATCCGGTCTTCACCTCCGATGGCGAATGGATTCTCGCCGGGGGGACGCGCCTGGTGCGGATACCGGTGGCGGGTGGTGGTCAACAGGTGCTCGCGGGAACGCGTGCGGAGTCGCTCGCCGCGCCTTCGGATGGACGCTACGTATACTTCGTTCGCGAAGCGAATGGCACCGCGGTTTGGCGGCTCGAGTTCAAGCCCGGCGCGGAGCCGGAGCGCGTGGTTGATCAGTTGCTCCCTTCCTGCTCGAGTTGCTGGGCTGTCGCGCGCGACGGTGTCTACTACCTGGGGCCGCTGCCGGAAGCGCTGGACCGCCAGGCGATTTTCTTCCACTCCTTCTCGGCGCCTGGTAAGGACCGCCTGGTGGCGGAGTATCCGGAGCCGCTCTGGCCCCATGGCAGTGGACCATTCTCGCTATCGCCCGACGGGCAGCACTTACTCGTCGTTCGAGTAAGTCCATCGAGCGGAGACGTGATGCGCGTCGAGCCTTTCCGCTGACCGGTCCAGGTCCCGTTTACGCCTGCCGCTTGGGCTTGCCGGCCAGTTGGAATCCGTCATGCCACGTCGATTCCGCGCCTCCACCGTAGCGGGCGGTGGCCACCTCGATCAGATACGGCTTACCGTCGCGCGTGGATTGCGTGCCGCGCTTCACGGCTTCCGCGAGATCGTTGCCAGTGGCGACCTTCTCGCCTTTCACGCCCTGGCTCTCCGCGAGCTTTACGAAATCGATATCCGGGTCACCTAAGTACATTCCGACGTATTTCCCGGAGTTGGTCATCTTTCCTTTGTAGTTGTAATAGGCGTGCCGCACCGTCTGGTAGTTCTTGTTGTTGTAGACCACGGTAAGCACCGGGATGTGATAGCGCGCCTGTGTCCAGAAACCCGACGCGCTGTACATGACCGAACCGTCGCCGATGGTACAAACAACCTGCCGGTCGGGAGCCGCTAGTTTCGCGCCCGTCGCTGCTCCGATGCCCCAACCCAACCCCAGCCCGGTGTTGGTGAGAAACATCTGCTCATCCTCGCGATAGCCGAAGCGAAACGGCTCGTACTTGCCAGTGATGTTCTCGCTGACAACGATCGCGTTCTTGTCGAGCGTTCGTGCCAGCACCGCGCCCAACTCATCGGGGTGAACCGGCGACTGCCCGGAGTTCTTCTTCACCATCGCGTCGACACCAGACTGAGTGCGCGCCGCGAAGGCCTTCAGTGCCTCTTTGCGCGGCGATGCGAGTTTCGTCAGGCGCTCCTTCGTTGCCGTGGCATCAATCGCAGCCATCAGATCCTTCAAACTCGCCTTGATATCGCCGACAAGCGCGAGGTCGGTCTGGTAGTTTCGGCCCATGGAGCCTGTGTCCATCCCCACGCGGATCACACGCGAATTCACAGGGAATTCTGGCGTGCGTGGCACCACTTTGCCACCGACATCGCGGGATCCGATGAAGACGATCACGTCCGCGCCATTCTTTACCCACTGTGAATCCATCGCGAACGCGCCCACGTTGTGCGAATGATGGGAAGGGAAGTTGCGATAAGAAGAGCGGTCATTCGCGACGGGAATCCCGAGTTTCTCCGCCAACGCGACCACTTCGCCCACCGCGGTCGACTTCCACACTTCATCGCCGCAGATGAGCAATGGGTTCTGAGCTTCGATCAACATCTTCGCGGCCTCTTCCACAGCGGCAGCTTCCGGCCGCACACGCGGGCTGAGCAGGAAGCGGCTGGCCGGCAGAATCTCGCTCTTGATGTTCTTCGCTTCAAGCGCGTAGTGCGCCATCGCGAGATAAACAGGGCCGCCCGGTGGGGTCATCGCGATCTTGAAGGCTCGCCGGAGCATCAACGCGAGCCCCGCACCATCGCGCGCATCCCACGAGATCTTCGTGAACTGGCGGTTCACCTCCTTCTGGTCGTAGCCCGGGCGCGGCGCAAGAATCGATTCGTCGCTCCACGTCTGGTTGTCGTTCAACCCCGCAGTGAGCACCAGCGCCGATCCGTCACGGCTCGCGTTGTAAAGCTGACCCGCGGCCTGTGCCGTGCCCGCGATCACATGCAGGTTGACGAAGCCCGGTTTCAGGCTTACACGGTGATAACCGTCGGCCATCGACACCACGATGCCTTCGTGCAACCCCATGATGAGTTGCAGCCCCGGAGTATCGAGCATCGAATCGAAGAAGCCCACTTCAAACGAGCCAGGATTCGTGAACACATAGTCGACGCCCGCGGCCTTCGTTTGTGCGACCACCATGTCGCCTCCGGTGCCCTCCACGGTGGAAGATAGCGGACCGTCGGTTTTCGCCGGCGCTGGACCGGCCGCATCGAAGTCGGCCATCAGCGTTTGCGCCGCCGATGCTGCGAAGCCCAGTTGTGCCAAGCCCCGCGCAAACCCGCGCCGGGACAGATTGTGATGGAAGTAGCGATCGACAAGTTCGCGCATGTGTGGCATCCTCGATCTCTCGATTCTATAGGATTCGCCGGCGCCACGGCGCCACGAGCATCGCCGCCCGAAGCCGCCACGGCGATACGATAGAGGTTCATGAGCAAACTCGCGATTCTCGGCGGCGAACGCCTGCGCCGCACTCCTTTCGAACCGTGGCCCCAGTATGATGCGCAGGACATGGAGCGCATTACGAAGACCGTGGAAAGCCGCCACTGGGGAGGCTATCCGTATCCGACTGCGTTGGCCTCCGGTTTCTGCAAGGACTTCGCGGCAATGCAAGGTGCAGCTTACGCTTTGCCCGTGACGAACGGCACGGTCGCGATCACGGTGGCGCTACAGTCTGCTGGCATTGGCTTCGGCGACGAAGTGATTGTGCCCGCCTACACATGGGATGGCACCGCGACCGCAGCTCTTGCGATGGGTGCGGTACCGGTCTTCGCGGATATCGATCCGGATACCTATTGCCTGAGTCCGGAGAGCGCATGGCGCGCGATTACACCGCGTACCAAAGCCATCGTGCCCGTGCATCTGGCAATGCGCTTCACGGAAATGGATGGGCTGATGAACTTAGCCAGGCAGTACGGTTTGCGCGTTATTGAGGACTGTGCACATGCCCATGGCGGGGCATATTACGGCAAAGGCGCGGGCTCGATCGGCGATCTCGGCACCTTCTCCATGCAGGAAAGCAAGTTGATGACATCGGGTGAAGGCGGCATGATCACGACCAACCGCCTGGAGCACTATGAAGCCTTGCAGACCCTGATCAACTGCGGCCGCGCCAGTCTTACCGACCAGTACGGGCGGCGTATGCTCGGATTGAACTACCGCGTCACCGATCTGCAGATCGCGCTTCTGATCGGACAACTGCAACGGCTTCCGGAGTTGCGCGAGAAGCGGGCGCGCCATGCGGCACTGCTGACCGGACTGCTCGCGGGCATTCCATGTATTCGGACACTGCCTGCGCAACCAGCCATGACGTCGCCCACTCATTACTGTTACGTGCTGCAGTATCGTCCCGAGCCCGGTAAGCCCGCTCCCCATCGCGATCTGTTCGTCGCTGCACTGGAGGCCGAGGGCATTCCCTGTGACGGCCGCTTCTACGAAGCGGTGTATCGTAGCGATCTATTCCACGCAACGGCGGAAAACTGCCCTCAACTTGCATTTGACCGTGAAACGCCGGTGGACTACTCGAAGTGCTCCTGCCCGGTGTCCGAGCGCGCCGCTTACGACGAATCGATCTGGCTGTTTCAGTTCCAACTGATCGGAACGGAGCAGGATGTGCGCGACGTGGCATCCGCCATCCACAAAGTCGCGGAGAATCTCGATGCGCTCGCCGCCCAGGATCCCGGACTGGCCGGTGTGAAGGCGATGGGCCGCGCTCAGCGAGCA
>JAEUQE010000361.1:5674-6000 GCA_016789785.1 Bryobacterales bacterium | reverse complement strand
CCGATGTACAGCTTCTCCTCGCGGAACATCGCATCTCCATGGGACACGCCCGCGCGATCCTCGGTCTACAGGACCCGGAGCACCAGCGCCAGCTCGCAGAAAAAGTATCAGCCCAGGGCCTCTCAGTCCGCCAAGTCGAGCGCATGGTCCAAAATATGACCGCCGACCGCTCTGAGAAAGACGAACCGGCGCCTCAAGACCCAAACGTCAAAGCCGCCGTTGAGGAACTGGAACGCGCCCTCGGCACGCGCGTGCGCATCGTCGAGAAAAACGAAAAGCGCGGCCGCATCGAGATCGAGTACTTCAGCCCTGAAGAACTCGACCGA
>JAEUQE010000361.1:0-5664 GCA_016789785.1 Bryobacterales bacterium | reverse complement strand
AACCACCTGAGCTACACCGGCGAGGCGTAACCTCCAGAATACCCTACCTCGGCCGAACCGTCAACACACCAATACTATAAATCGTTACACCCTCCCTGCCCCAAAAACCCTAGTTGACGTCACCCCCACTTTTGCGTAGCATTGGAGGTGCCTCCCCAACAACACTAAGCGTGTATGATGCCGACTCCCGTAGTGCCATCTGCATCGAACCCTGAGATTCCGGATAAGCTTTACTTCCGGATCGGCGACGTAAGCCGCCTTGTTGGGGTCAAGCCCTTTGTTCTTCGCTTCTGGGAAAGTGAGTTCCCACAGCTCGCCCCAAAGAAGTCCGGCACGGGCCACCGCCTCTACCGCCGCAAAGACGTCGAAGCCGTCCTCGAAATAAAGCGATTGCTTTACGACGAGCGCTTCACCATCGAAGGCGCACGCAACTACCTTCACGCCCGCGCCACTAGTCCCCAGGCCAAGGCAGCCAAAGCCGCCAAACGCACCAAGCCGGCAACACCAGCCGTCCAGGCAGACCTTTTCGGCGCTCCCGCAGCATCACCCGCCGCGCTCGACAGCATTCGCCGCGAACTCCGGGACCTGCTGACTCTGCTCACCTAGCGCGCAGCCGGTCCGCCGCCCCCTCGCAGCAGCCGCGGAATCGTATGATCCGTGCGCACCAGGTGCGGATTCCCCGCCGCGCCCGACTTCGGCATGTGACACGCAAGACAATCGTCCCGCCCTGTCACACCCGCATGCGCCTTCGGATGACAAGACTTGCACTTCGGCACATAGTGCGCCACTCTTTCTGTCTCCCCAATCGTGCGGTGCGGATCGTGACACGAGTTGCACCACATCCGATCTCCACTCGCCTGCTTGCACCTACTCGCTGCCAGCGCCTGCATGTGACTCGCCCCCGGCTGATTGTGGCACTGCCCGCACGTCGAATCCCGCTCAGCGGGGGCCAACTTCGATGGCGTCCGAACCCCCGTCGCGCCGTTTGTCGAAGCGTGCTTCCCCGCCGGACCATGACATCTTTCGCAAGCCACACCGGGCTCCGTCACGCCTCCTCCCAAATGACTCATGTGGCAGCCCTGACAGCCTGCCCCATCTGCCTTGGTCCGGGCCATCTTGGACTCCAGATAGGCCCCAACCTTGTCGTGGCACTGAGCGCATGACTCGCTTCCCGCGAAATCCTGCGCACTCAGGCCACACGCCAGCACCAAGAAAATGATTCCCGCCACCGCACTTCGAGCCCGCATTGAAACGTGCCTCCCTATACCTTCTCGTCGCACCAGAAGTCACTACGATAGCGACATTTTCCGCAGGTTTCCATCCCCAGCCCGAACTACGAATCCCTTCGTACTTCAACCACCCGCAACGCACCTTCCCCATCGCCAAAGATTTGACACAAACCCTTACTCTTCAGTAGCTTGGTTCTTGTGCCGGACGTCGTTGTAAATTTCCAGAACGTGTCCAAGAGCTATCCAATCTATAGCTCTCCCGGGGACCGCCTCAAGGAGCTGCTGACCCTGAATCGCGTCTCCCGGCATCGCGACTTCTGGGCCCTCCGCGACGTCACTTTTCAGATCAAGCGTGGTGAGACCTTCTGCGTCATTGGAGAGAACGGCTCAGGCAAGAGCACGATGCTCCAAATCATCGCTGGCATTCTTCAGCCTACCTCTGGCGCCGTCACCGTACAGGGCCGCGTCGCCGCGCTACTCGAACTTGGCTCCGGTTTCAACCCCGAATTCAGCGGCCGCGACAACGTCTACCTCAACGCGGCGATTCTTGGACTTTCCTCCGCCGAAATCGACCGCCGCTACCGTGACATCGAAGCCTTCGCGGAAATCGGCGACTTCATCAACCAACCCGTCAAGACTTATTCGAGCGGCATGGCAGTCAGACTTGCCTTCTCCGTCGCTATCCACGTCGACCCTGAAGTCCTCCTCGTCGACGAGGCACTTGCTGTCGGCGATATCTACTTCCGCCAGCGCTGCATGCGCAAAGTCCACGATCTTCGTTCGCGCGGCGTTACTATCATCTTCGTCTCTCACGCCATCGGGGATGTGAAAGCTGTTGGCGACCGCGCCCTCTGGCTCGATCACGGCAAAGTCCGGGAACTCGGCGTCACTGATGCTGTCGTTGCCAAATACCTGGCTGCGATGGTGAAGAAAGATTCGAGCTATCTCGAACTCAAGAAGCGCACCCCAATCACTCGTGAGGTGAACTTCAAAGCCCCCGAAGTCTGCGACACCATTCCGAACATCGACCATCGCCACGGCAACGGCGACGCGGAAGTCATCGGCATCACCGTGATGGATCAGTATGGCTCCCCGCTTCACCTCCTGGAACCCGCCATGCGCATCGTTGTTCGCATCAGCGTCCGCTCGCTCAACCACGTCGAACTTCCGATCGTCGGATTCATGATGCGCAATCATCTGGGGATGGACTTCGCCGGCACCAACTCCGCCCGCGAAGGTTTCGAATTGCCTCCCATGATTCCGGGCGACGTCTACACCGTCGACTTCCACGTCGATCTTCCAGAACTTTATCCCGCGTCGTTCTCGTTCTCGCCGGCCATCGCCAACGGCACGCTGAACGCTTACGAGAATTGCGACTGGATCGACAATGCCATCGCGCTGCAGATGGGTCATGGCGAGGGCCAAGTTTATGGCTACATGCACCTCCCATGCCGGGTGGAGCTGAACTCCTCTCTCCAGCGCCAAGCCAGAGTACCGGAGACCTCCGTTGGCTGAGTTCACAGGCGAGAGAGTGATCCCGGGCAAAGTGGACCCGGATCTCTGGAATGAGCACTTCGCGCGCTACGCCTTCGCCACCCGGTTGGCCCGCCAGAAGCGTGTCCTGGACATCGCATCGGGAAGCGGCTACGGATCTGCCGAGCTTGCCGCGGTGGCGAAAAGCGTGACCGGCGTCGACGTCGCCGACGAGGCCGTCGCCCTCGCACGCCAGTCCTACCCCCTCCCCAACCTCACCTTCCAATCCGCCTCCGCGGAACAGCTCCCCTTCCCCGACGGCTCCTTCGATCTCATCGTCGCCTTCGAAGTCATCGAGCATCTCCACGATTGGCGTAAGCTCCTCTACGAATCCCGCCGGCTCCTTGCACCAGGCGGCCAATTCATCGTCTCCACACCCAACCGCCTCTATTACGAGGAGACACGCCGCGAATCCGGCCCGAATCCCTATCACGTCCACGAGTTCGAGTTCGAAGAATTCCACTCAGAACTGACCGCATGTTTTCCCCACGTCGCCGTCTTTCTGCAGAATCACTCGGGGGTTATCGTATTTCAGCCGGTTGACCGCGACGCCTCCACCGACATAAGGACGGAGCCTTCACCCGCCTCGCCCGCTGAATCTCACTTCTTTGTCGCCGTCTGTGCCTTGTCCCCCCAGATCGGCGCGCCCACATTCGTTTACCTGCCCACCACAACCAACGTGCTTCGCGAACGGGAACGCCACATCGCCAAGCTCGAACGGGAACTCCAGGAGAAGGATTCCTGGCTCCAACGCTCACTCCACGAACATGAGCAGCTCGTCCAACTCCACAACGCACAGACTGACGAACTCAAGCAACGCAATCTCTGGGCCGAAGACCTCAACCGCCAACTCGAAGCCACCGCCAACCGCGTCGTTGAATTGCAGAACGAACTCGCAGCCGAACAGAGAGCAGCCGCGGAAACAGTCGCACAGTATGAAGCCAAGCTCTCCGAGCTTCAGGCCGACCTCGCGACTCGCACCCAGTGGGCCATCGACACTGAGACTCGCCTCTCGAACGATCTGGCGGCAAAATGCGAGGAACTGGCCAAGTGCGTCGACCTTCTCCATCAGTCCGAAGCAGCGCTCGAAGAACGAACAAGTTGGGCCCTCAGCCTCCAATCCAATTTGGACGGCGCACAAGGTAACCTCAGTGCAGTGGTCGCCTCCCGGTGGTATCGCTTAGGAAGGACCTTCGGCCTCGGGCCGGAGTTGGGCAGGAAGTAACATGCCTACGGTGAAGCGCCTCCTCGCGGGCCTTCCCTTTGTCATCCTGTCTCCGCTCTTCGTCGGCATCCCTTTGTTTTGCCTCCTCGCCGTCGACGTCCTTTATCAGCTTTGGCCCCGGCGCCGCCTGCCCGCTGACACGCTGCCATCCACTGACTCTGCCAGCGTCGTGATTCCCAACTGGAATGGCAAGGATCTCTTGGAGAAGTACCTGCCCTCCGTGGTCACCGCCACCGAAGGCCGCCCCGATCACGAGATCATCGTGGTCGACAACGGCTCCACCGACGGCAGCGTCGAGTTCCTCCGGCAGCACTACCCGAACGTCCGCCTCCTCGCCCTGCCCGAGAACCTTGGCTTTGGAGGCGGTTCGAATGCCGGCTTCCGCGCGGCCAAGAACGATATCGTCGTCCTCCTCAACAGCGACATGCGAGTCGCACCGGACTTCCTCGCTCCGCTGCTGGAAGGCTTCCACGACGAAAACGTCTTCGCCGTCTCCTGCCAGATCTTCTTCAGCGACCCGGACAAAGTTCGCGAAGAGACCGGTCTGACGCAGGCCTGGTGGCGCAACGGCAAACTCGGTGTGCGCCATCGCATCGACGACAAAGTCAACGGTGTTTTTCCATGCTTCTACGCCGGCGGCGGATCAAGCGCCTTCGATCGCCGCAAGTTCCTCGAGCTCGGTGGCTTCGATCATCTCCTGCGTCCCTTCTACCTCGAAGACACCGACCTCGGGTATCAGGCCTGGAAACGTGGATGGAAAGTCTATTATGAGCCTCGAAGCATCGTGTGGCATGAGCATCGCGGCACCATCGGAAAGAAGTTTTCATCGGAGTACATTCAATCCGTCATCCAGAAGAACTTCACGCTCTTTACCTGGAAGAACATCCACGAGTGGAGCCGTCTGATCGGCCATTTCCTGCATGCCTGGGCCGATGCCCTTTTCAGCTATCTGGCAGGACCGTCGCCGGAACGCGCATCCTTCCAGGGTCTCTATCGCGCCTTCCTTCAGACTCACGAAGCCATGCTCGCCCGCTGGCGTGCTCAGACGCTCGCACTCATCACGGACACCGAAGCCCTCCGGCGTCCCCTTGGCGGCTACTTCCGCGACCGGTTTCACGAGATGGAAGTCCGCCCCGAGCCTCTCTCCGTCCTCTTCGTGTCGCCTTATCCCATCTGCCCACCGGTTCACGGCGGCGGCGTGTTCATGCATGGCACAACCATGGCGCTGGCCCAACTGGTTGATCTCCACATCGTCGTTGTCCTGGATGAAGACTGGCAGATCGAGCCGCATAAGGAGCTGACGGACCGCTGCGTCTCGGCTGATTTCCTCATCCGGCCCGACAGTCATGAATTCGGCTTCGGCGCCATTTCGCCCCATGCTGTTCGCGAGTTCGCCAATCATGACCTTGACTGGATGATCCATCGCACGATCTACCAGCACAAGGTCGACGTCCTGCAGCTCGACTACACCAATATGGGGCAGTACGCCGGAGACTACTACCGCATCGTCACCGCCCTTTTTGAGCACGACGTGTACTTTCAGTCCATCGGCCGTGGCATGCTCCAGCCTGGTTCGTTGTTCAAGAAGATCCAGGCGGCCTTCGAGTATCTTCGCGCCATTCGCTACGAGTTGAACATGCTGGAAACGATGGATCAGATCCAGGTCTGCAGTCTCGA
>JAEUQE010000360.1 GCA_016789785.1 Bryobacterales bacterium | reverse complement strand
ACAAAATGTAACTGCGCCGCTTGAGAGGGCGTCAGGACAGGTGTGAGCCGGGTCTTCACGTGTCCCGGGACCGGCGCCTTCGCAAAGAGGATGACCAATGGTTTCGTGGACGGTTTCATGCGCTTGAACCGGCAGTGTACACTAGTTGAGAAAGACTGGATTCGGAAAACCACCGGATAGGAGAATTTTGTTCCCGCCATGAAGAAGGCATTATCGTTTGGTGTCGGCATGATCCTGGCAAGCTCGTTGCTCTCGGCTGCGCAGAAGGGCGGCGACGCCGCAAAGGGCAAGGAAGTGTTCGAGCAGTGCAGCGTGTGCCACAACGCGGACAGCGATGAGAAGAAGATGGGCCCGGGCTTGAAGGGTCTGTTCAAGAAGGCGAAGATGTCCAACGGCAAGAAGCCGACCGAGGAGAACGTGCGGGCCTTCGTCAATGCGGGCGGCAACGGCATGCCCGCCTATGAGAGCATTCTCAGCGATGCGGAAAAGAACAACCTCATCGCGTATTTGAAGACTCTGTAAGTTTCTACAATTCGATCCGCGGGCAGGTTGAGCCGCACTCCTCAGGATGCTATACTGAAGGGTGTTCCGGCCTGCCTTTTGCTGCGTCCCCATCGTCTAGCCCGGCCTAGGACACCGCCCTTTCACGGCGATAACAGGGGTTCGAATCCCCTTGGGGACGCCACTTCACACTTTCTTTCACTCCAACACTAACATTCGCACGAGCCCGCATTGGCGAGTATGAGACGATTGCGCCGAATCGGGATCGATGTCCCAAGCTGAAGACGTGCTCTTCGCCGCGCCGCATCCTGTTCCTCGCCGTATTTCCGGATTGGCATACAGCTTGCTACTTATCGTCATAGAGTGGCAAGAAGCCGGGTGATCAGCTACCTCTCGGGTCAGATCTGCCAGTAATGGCAGGTAAATATT
This sequence comes from Bryobacterales bacterium, assembly GCA_016789785.1. The sequence goes on along the minus strand of JAEUQE010000360.1, from coordinate 5,072 downwards.
CCTTCCCGAGCAGTTTTTACAGTGGCTATCCCCGCTGTGTCTGTCGCAGCCTCCCGTGGTCTCTCCCGCGGGCATGTTCGCCGGTGGCGGCTCCCTGAAAGTGCTTCCTGGAGCGCTTGCTGCCGCCGGCGGACTGATTTTTCGGAAGAAGGAAGGTAGAGGCAGTGTTGACAACCAAACGCCGATTTTGGTTCCACACCGTGACAACTGGAGCGCTGTTATTCGCTTCAACCGGCTGTGCAACAAAGAAATTCGTCGTCGCGAAAGTGACGCCCGTGGAGCAGAGAGTGACAACGGTCGAGAAGACCAGTGGCGAACACGGGACCGCGATCGAAGAACTCGAAAAGGATCAGTCCCGCACGCGGGAGCGCGTCCTTGACCTGGATGCGAATCTGAAGCAGACCGCCGAGAAGGCGCAACAAGCCGGAATGCGGGCTGATCAGGCATCCAATGCGGCGCAACAGGCGCAGATGAGCGCCACGGACGCGCGCAAGTACGCCGAAGGCCGCAGCAGTCTGCTCGAACGCTACATTGATGCGCGCGATCAGATGCGGCTGGCCAAAGCGGGCACGGTGCACTTTGCTGTCGCCAAGACCGATCTGGACAAGCAAGGCGCGTCCGTGCTGGACTCGATTGCTCAGGATGCAAAGTCGCTCAAGCGCTTCGTGTTCGAGATCCAAGGCTTCTCGGATTCGACCGGTTCACCGGTGAAGAATCTGGAAATCAGCCAGCGCCGTGCTGAGAACGTGGTGCGCTATCTGACCGCGAATCACAACATCCCGCTACGGTCGATTCATTTGATCGGATCGGGAAGTGCCGCGCCGATCGCGCCGAATACGACGCCACAGGGCCGGAAGCAGAATCGTAGAGTGGAGATTCGTCTGTTTGCGCCGGAAGTCGATAATTCCTCCGCCATCACTTCGGCGCAACTGAGGTAGAGGGCAGATTCGCCAACTGCGCTCTACCAAACTAACGCAGCCGCTCGAGCAGGTCACGCGAGAGGAGATCGGCGCGCTCCGCCAAGCTCACCGCGCTCTGTAGATCCTGCCCACGCGCCTGCTCAGCCTGCGTTAGGAATGCGAGAATCCTGCCCGTCGCTTCTTTCTGTTCTTCGTTCAACGTCTTCCCCTGGATGATTACCAACGCGTTCCGCACGCGCTCCGATGCGGCGTCGAGACGTTTGGTGAAGTCGCGCACCTGATCCGGTGTGAGGATCTGTCCGAACTTCGGCGCAGGCGTGGCGGGAGCCGGTGGTTGCGCAGAGGGATCCGGCGCGACGGTCTCGGGCTTCGGTGATTCCGGCTTGGGTGCTTCCGTCCTTGGCGGTTCGGCCGCAGATTTCTTCGATGCCGATTTCCTCCGCGGAGGCTGAGTCTTCTTCCTCGGCGGCGGCGGCTCGGGTTTCACTTCCGGAAGCGGCGGCTTCACAGGCGGAGTGGTCTCCACCTTCGGCGCGGGAGGAAGCGGAGTTGGCTTGGGCGGCGCAGGCTTTGGCAGCACAATCACGGGAGGCGGCGGCGGAGGCGTCACCACTTTCTTTTTGCACGAGGCCGCAAGGGTCGCGAGAACGGCGGCCACCGCGATGCGTGCTGCAAAAAGCCTGTTCATGATGATCCGGAAGATCTGTATCCCACAGTACCGCTAGGCGGCTTGCGATGCGAGGGGGAAGCGCAGGCGGAAGACGGTTCCTTGTCCTGCTTCACTGGTGAACTCGATTGTACCATTGTGCAACTGCACCGCCCTGTAAGTCATCGCGAGCCCGATTCCAGAGCCTTTCTCCTTGGTTGTGAAGTAGAGTTGGAACACCTTGCTGTGAAGCGCTTCGGGAATCCCTGGTCCCTGGTCCTGGATCTCCAGCAGCACGTGGTCAGCGAACTGTTTCGTCTCCACCGTCAGCTTCCCTCCGTTTTTCATGCATTCGATTCCGTTGACAACAATGTTGAGGATTGCCTGTTTCAGAAGATCGCGGTCGCCCCGTATCAGGGCCGGGTCTGGGGCCGGGCGAAAGTCGATGTCCACCTTGTGCATGGTGGCTTGCGGCTTGACAAGATGGCTCACTTCGGAGGCGAGCGCCCCAAGGTCGACATCCTCCACGACGAGATTCACTGGCCGCGTGAAATCGAGAAACGTCTTCACCACGCGATCCAAGCGCCGGATTTCCTGCGAGATGACGTTGATCTCGTGATCGGCCTCGGGGCTGTCTTCCGACACTTTGCCGCGCAGCAACTCCAACCGCAGCGCGATCGAATTCAGCGGATTCTTGATCTCGTGCGCCACACCGCCGGTGAGTTGACTGATGGCCGAGAGCCGCCGCGACACATCGAGCTGCGATGCAAGCTGACGCCGCGTCTCCGCATCGCGAAGCGTGATCAGCGTACCGGAACGGTCGGCCAGGGGATCCACGTTCAGCAGCAGACGCAGCGGAGGTTTGCCATCACGCTCAAAGCTCACCAGGTGATCCCGCGTGGAACGGCCCAGGCGCACTGCTTGCTGGATGATGGTGCCGAGCACTTCCTGGGGAGGGAAGATCTCTTCGAGTTTGCGCCCGTGCATTTCGGCGCGCACTGATTCCAGCAGACGCTCCGCCGCATGTCCCGCCATGATCAGCTTGTCCTGCTTGTCAAACAGAAGCACCGCGTCTTCCATGCGCTCCATGAGTGACTCGATGTTGCTGCGCATCTGAGTCACATCCTCCTGTGCGCCGCGAATCTGCTGTCCAAGCATGCTGAGCTTCGATTGCACAATCGCCAGTTCGCGAGTCTTGCCGAGCGGATCATTATCCTCGCGATTTGGCTGCGCACCCGCCGCGATAAGGTCGAGTTCCTTGCTGATGCTGGCCAGCGGTCCGATGGCGAGATTCGCGGAGAACACCGCCAGCAGAATCGAAGAAAGCAGGGCCACGCTTGATAGAACTCCGAGCAGGCGCACTTGCGGCAGGAGCGCATCGCGAAGGAACACGCTCGATACGAGGACGTGAATCGTGAGGATGGGCTCGCGCGATTCCAACAAGCCAAGCGGCACCACGATCTGATAATCCTGATGGCCTCTGACGAGATCCAGCAGCCGGTCGGTGACGCTCTTCGCATGCCAGTCCGCGAATGATGGCACCTTTCGCACTCGCGCGCCCTGAGTGAAGGGATTCGAGGAGACGAGGATGGCGCCGTTGTCACCCGCCACCACGATCTCCACAATCATTCGGGCATAAGCGACGGTCTTCTGGATGAGGTCGGCCAGTTCTTTGTCCTCGGCGACGATCTGGTGGTAGACCTTTTTCGTTTCGGCGACGGAGATCGGAGGTGGATTGACCTTCGCGGATTCGGCGACAATGCGCTGTTGCACCAGGCTGCGAACCTGCTGGGCAACCAGTTCCGCGCGCTCCATCGCTCCCGATGACCAGCTCTGGACAAGACTGTTCAGGTGAAAAGCGAACAGCGCGGTGACAATCACCGTGACAAGCAGGACGATGAGGAGGAGAAGTCGTGTCCTGAGGGACATGGTTGCGATCCAATCACCAGCGGAAACGGTTCAGGGGTTCATTACCGATGCGGCTGGCAGCCCCCGCGGAGATGACCCTGGATCTGCCAGACGAGTCCGCGGCAGGAACAGTGCACGCGAGGTTCCAACTCAAGGCGATCCGTCCCAGGAACGAACCACGCATCGCGCCGGCAACGGCGTTCGAGGAGAGGCTCATGGCCGCGTTATCCCTCATCGCCATCCGCCGCGCCATAGCCTTTCAGCTTGTTGAAGAGCGTCTTGAGGCTGATTCCAAGGATTTCGGCCGCACGTGTCTTGTTGTTTTTGGTGTGCTGCAGGGTCAGTTCGATGAGTGCGCGCTCGGCCTGATCGATGGTCGACCCCACGGGCAATATCACATTCTGTCCATTGGAAGCCTCGGCCGCGGCCGCCGGTTTCGGCTCGTCACCATGGAACAGAGCCGGAAGATGTGACACGGTGATGGAACCTTCTCCGGCAAGAATTACAGCCCTTTCGAGTACGTTGCGAAGCTCGCGGACGTTGCCGGGCCAGGTATGGGCGAAGAGCCTTTCCAGCGCGGCGGGCGAGATCTCAGCCACTTTGCAGGAATGCTTCCGGTTCAGGTCGTTGATGAGCGACGCGGCAAGCACCGGCAAGTCCTCCTTGCGGTCGCGCAGTGGGGGCAGCAGAACGGGAAACACGTTCAGCCGGTAATAAAGATCCTCGCGGAAGGTGCTTTTGCGAATCGCGTCCTCCAGTGGTTTGTTGGTGGCGGCGACCACGCGGACATCCACCAGCATTTCCTGCTTGCCTCCGAGGCGCCGCACCTTGGAATCTTCGAGAACCCGGAGCAGTTTGGCCTGTGTGGGAAACGGCATGTCGCCGATCTCATCCAGCAGCAGCGTGCCTCCGTGAGCGAGTTCAAAGCAACCTGCGCGCCGTTCCAGCGCTCCCGTAAAGGCCCCTTTCTCGTGTCCGAACAACTCGCTTTCGATCAAGGTTTCGGGCAGCGCGGCGCAGTTCACCGCAACGAACGGGCCACCGGCGCGCGAACTCAAGGCATGCACGGCGCGGGCGGCGAGTTCCTTGCCGGTGCCGCTCTCGCCCATCACCAGCACGGCTGCTTTGCTCGGCGCAACCTGGCGCAAGAGCGCGAACACCTGCTGCATGGCGCGCGAACTTCCGGTCATTTCACCGAGCACGCCCTGATAGCTGAGCTGTTGCTCCAGCCGTGTAGCACGCTCCACCAAACGGCTCTGCGCGGCGGCGCGTTCCAACAGCAACCGCAGTTCGCGAGGTTGGATCGGCTTTTCAAGAAACCAGAACGCACCGAGATCGTGGATGGTCTCCAGCGCGGTTTCAAGGTTGCCGAATGCCGTGATGACAAGGGCGGGAACCGTGCTTCCCTGCTCCTGCAGTTGGCGCAGAAGCTGCTTGCCGTCCATGTTCGGCATCATGAGGTCGGTGAGGATCACGTTGGCGGGAAAGGTGGCGAGTTTCGCGAGTGCTTCCTCACCATCGCCGGCAGTTTCGGTGACAAACCCCCAGGACGAGACCATGATCGCGAGGGCGCTTCGCTGCGTCTCCTCGTCATCAAC
>JAEUQE010000035.1 GCA_016789785.1 Bryobacterales bacterium | reverse complement strand
GAGGTGGAGGCGGAGTTGCAGCGGCTGCCGGAGGCCACTGCCTTCGGACCACAATACCTGACGTACGTGTTGTGGGGGATTACTCCGGAGGGCAGGGCGCGCAATCTGGGAGAATTGATCGCGCGCGGGGGGAAGGCCAAACTGAAGGCCACCGTTCCTCTTCAAGACTTCGGTCTGATTGTCACTGCCGAACCCTACTTTGCCGTGACAGTGCCGAGTTTCGCGGTGGTGGCCGAGAACGTAATTACCACCGCCACCATGGGGCGGATATCCGCGCTTGAAGTGCAGTTCGAACTCTTTCAACAAGGGCACTACGAGCAGGTTTCCGTCAACCTCGGTGATGCCAGAGTCCCGGCGGAGTTGAAGCAGGCGCGACTGGCTGTGGAGGTGGCCAGGCGGTCGGGAGCGGAGTCCTATGCGGGCGACTCGTTTGCAAAGGCGCGGCAGTCGCTCGATCAGGCGGAGACTTACCTGAAACGCAAGGGCAACAATCGCAAACCCGCGATCATGGTTGCCAGAGAGGCGGCACAAGGAGCGGAGGACGCGCGAGTGGTCGCTGTGAAGCGCATTCAGGAGGAGCGCCTCGCCCAGGAGCGGCAAGCGGCGGCCGATCGAGAGGCGGCTGCGAAGCGGGCCGCAGCGGAACAGGCGCAGCGGGCCGAGGAGGCAACGCGCCAGCAGAGGCAAGCTGAAACGGAGCGGGCCAAGGCCGAGCAAGCTCGCCAACTGGCCTTGGCCGAGACACGCACCGCCGAAGCGCAGCGGGAGGCGGCACTCGCCGCACGTCGCGAGGCTGAAAGCCAGCGGGAAGCGGCTGTGGCTGCCCAGCGCGAAGCCGAGAAGAACCGCGAAGCAGCATTGAAGGCACGCCGCGAAGCCGAGGAGGCGGAACGCGCCGCCGCAATCGCGAAAGCGGCAGCCGAAAAGGAGCGGGCGGCCGCCCTCGCGGCGGCGCAAGATGCCCAGCAGCAGCGCGAACAAGCTGAGAGCCAGCGCGCCGCGGCCTTGGTTGCGGCACAGCAGGCACAAGCTCAGCGCGAAGCAGCGGAGAAAGAGCGCGCACGGCTCGCCGAAGAACGCAATCAGGCAATTGCCGAAAAGCGGGCTCTCCGCAACCGCCTGCTGGAGCAGTTCAATAGCGTCCTGGAAACCAAGGACACCGATCGAGGACTGGTTCTGAATATGGGCGACGTGCTCTTCGACACGGGCAAGTTCACCTTGCGTCCCGCTGCACGTGAACGGTTGTCGCGCGTTGCCGGCATCTTCAGCGCTTACCCGGGACTGAACCTGGAAATTGAAGGGCACACCGACAGTACCGGTTCCGACGAACTGAATCAACGGCTTTCCGAGCAGCGCGCCGGTGAGGTAACCCGCTACCTCGCCGATCAGAAGATCGCCTCTGGCCGCATGCAGACGCGAGGATTCGGCAAGACCAGACCGGTCTCGGGAAATGATTCCGCCGAGGGGCGGCAGCGGAATCGGCGGGTGGAGATCGTAGTCTCCGGCGAAGTGATCGGAGTGAATCTCCAGGATGCCGTAAAAGATTGAGGCCGCCTCAATCGTGTGGCCGCCCGCATGCATTGGTGATTGGAAATCAATCAGGAGAGAGATTTCGATGCGAAAAATGCTGCCGATTTTTTTGGCCGCCCTATGCCTGAGCGCTTTGACGCCCGCCTCAAGGGCTCAGCGCCCCGGCTTGGGGGGCGCCGCTGGCGTCGAAGTAATCACTCGAACGATCAATGACTGCGAAAATCGCACCGATCGATTCGTGAAAGCTTTGCGCCGCGCGTTGGACAGGAGCGCTCTCAGTGGAACCAACCGCGAGGATGACCTAAACCGCAGCGCCAAAGAACTCGAGCGGTCCATGGACCGCGTCGGTAAGTCGTGGAACCGTGAGAAGGACGTCGCGAAGACCCGCCAACATGTTCGCTCCGCCATTGCCGATGCCCGCAACATCGACATCACCATGCGGAACCGCCGGTTGGGAGGGGACGCCGAGGAGCAGTGGCGCGCCGTGCGGATTCAGATTGAGTTGCTGGCGCGGGCGTTCAAATTGCCCAGCGTCCGCTGGTAACAGCCGCTATTTTCCCGTTTCCGATCGCTCTTTAAGGCGTGCCAGCGCATTCCGCATTGAGGACTGCGTGCGGGAGATGACGACGCCACGAAGCAGGCGGCCTTTGAACCCCGTCAGTCCCTCCTGCCGCGAGCCCTTCAAGGTTGCGAGATAGTAACCGGACTTGCCTACCCGTGAACCGGGTACGCAGAACCAGAGGTCCAGTGCGGTCTGAAAGTAGTGAGAGGCGTATAGCTGCTTGCTCACCGCTACCCACGCGGAAGGCCGCTCGGGCGGCTGATGAAAGACGACGTGGTTCATGCGAAAGGTCGGCTTGAGGCCGAATTTCACAACTTCCCAGTGGAAGAAGTCCCAGGTATTGGGCGGCTTGGCCGCCGGATAGCGGAGTAGGAATTCGGTGAATCGCGGATAGTAAGAGGGAAGGTCCTTGGCGCGGGAGAGAACCCTCTGGAAGGCTTGCGTCACGTTGGCCGGAGTTTCCTTGTCATGGTAAGTGCCAAGCGCCTGGTTGCCGGCCTTCTGATAACCCAGTAGTAGCTTCAACGCCACCTCCCGCGCGACTTGGTTTGCCTGCCGCGCCGCATCGGCGGCGTTCCAGTTCACCGCGGAGCGGATTCGCTTGATTTCATCCGCGGGCATCTGAATGTTACAGTCGCCTGGGACACAGTTGCGAAGCTCGTCGATGTCCTCGGCATCGAAAGCCAGGCTGGCCAGGTCTGCCATGGTGGGCGGTTTGCGGAAATACTTTGCGGCCAGGTAGGATTTTCCGTCCACCAGCTTTTCCACGTCGGCATACATCTTCAGGAAGTGCTCTGGTGGAGCGTTCACGAAGACGACGCCGTACATCAGAACCTCATTCTTGTCCTGCGTGGGCTCTTCGCGCACAATAGGCAGTCCCCGCTCCACGTCCCGGATTTCAGCCGGACTGAGTTTGAGGCTTTCCTGCAGGAGTTTGCGGACATCCCCCTCCGCCGCGCCCAGAAACTGGGTCCCACAAATGAGAACGAGAAACAGTAATCGCATTTGTTCAACCATCCCGTTTCGAAATACTCTGTTCTGATATAGGTGAGATCTTTATTGCTCGAAGAAAATGACCGCCGACGAAAATGGCTTGCCATCAAGGTAGAACTCCAAAAGGCCATAGGCGGAAGTACGAAAGTCTCGAGGCAGATCGAGGTCGATCTGCTCCGCGCCGTCCAGCCCTGCGTATGGAACCACGGAACGCACCTTCAAGGCTAAGCCGTTCAGCGTCACGCCGAGCCGTTCGGGGGCGTCAATCGCACGCATACCTGTTCCGAGCAGTTCAAGCGCCATGGCATCCGCCGGCGAGCCAGTCGGGATTCGGTTGGCGGCACACGTCACTCCGTCGGGCTGGCAATTCGCGGTCGCGATACGCGTCTGAAGTCCGCCGGCAAGACGTACCAGGTTGCCCACGGCAACACGCAATCCGCCCGCTCTGACGCGGAAGATGCCTGGCGACACGGGTTCCACGCGGACGCTGCGGCTCGTGGATCGGCCGTCCTCGCGTGTGACCTCCACGGAGGCGGCCCCAATTGCGGTTTCTCTGGGAATTCTCACCACGAGATTGTGCCGGTCAGACGATTGGATGGGAACGGCAAGTGACCTCCCCGTGGAGTCCTTGATCTGAACGGTAATGCGTCCGTTGAAACCGATTCCCTCAATGCTCACGATCTGGCCAGGGGCAACCGGACCCGGCGCTCCGGTACCGGGATGACGGAACCCGTTGGGAAAGATCTGCGGGTCGCTGAAGAGGTACTCAACCACCGCGCCTTCATTCCCCACCTCGTCCGCGGGGATCACGCACATGCGGTGCACCGGCGAAACCGGCGCTTCGAGAGGCGTGCGCCGGTAGGTGACATAGTCCCGGGGCGACGCACAATCGATCTCGGAGGCGGGGCCGAGTTTAAAGCGATAGTTGCTGATGTCCGGGTTTGAGATCAACAGGCGGAACGAATACAGGCCGTCAGACTGATCGAAGTTCAGGAGGTCGGCGTAGCCGGCGGGCGGCTCCAGGTCCACGGTTGTGAAGAGCATTGTGGCGAATCGCGGGTCCTGCCAGGTAGCGTCATACGTAGGGCTGTTGCCTCCAAGTATGCAGGCATATTGACGTCCCGGCCCCTGCGGGAGGTTCTGGTTGATGCGATTGGACTCCTTGATGGAGAACACGTTACTGTAGCCGGCGATGTCGCGGCAATCAATGCGGCCTTCCGGACCGATCTTGTAGCGGAAGAACTGGTAGGTGTTCCCCGAAAGTGTGAGATTCGCGGGAACCGGACGCCCATCGCGATCAGGATTGCGCACGATGCGGCCGGGCCAGCCATTGACCGACCATTGCAGCCCGGGATCGAGCGGGCAGGAGCGTTGATTTAAGGAGAAGACTCCCGCGGCATTGAAGCACTGCCTCAGGCCGTGGACGGGTATGGCATAGTTCATCGATTCCACGACCCGCGCACCGTCGCGCGTCACCTCGCAGGGCCGGCCAGCAAAGCAATCCCAATTCCCACCACGCGCGGAGGGACCCGACGTCGTCGTGTTCGTCACCGCAAGAATCTGCCCCGTACCGCGGTCCAGCAACGGAGATCCGGAGCTTCCGCCCCAGATATCAGCGCAACGGTTCTTCCAAGTGTCGTAAAAGAACCAGTGATACTCGACGAGATTAGCGGTTCCCTCCAGCCGGCAGGTGCTGATTCGCAGGAAGCGTTCGTCCTCGGGCACGTTGCTGACGGGCGCGTGGACGGCTTCGACCTCGATTCCATTCGCGGGACCGGTTGCCGCGATCTCCAGCGCACGAAAACCGGCGGCGGCAAGTTCATCGTGAGAGGCGGCGAGTTCGAGAATGGCCAGGTCTTGACCTTTCATGGTGGAATAAGTCACGCGGCGAACAGGAATGACGCGCTGCTGCTGCTGGCTATCAATGAACCAGTTGAGGACGAACTCGAAACCCTCCTCGGGGCGGTTGGCGTAAACAGCGTTGGGGTCGGCCTGTTCTTCGATGCAATGACCGGCGGTAAGCACATAGGCCGGAGCGCCAGGCGGAGCCTCGCTGGCCACCTTTAGCAGCGTGGCGGTGCAATTGCCGTTGCCGCGCCTGAGCCTGCCGATGCCGTTGTATGCCGCGCTCTGTTGCCGGCCGTTCAGGAGCAGCAGAGAACCTCCGGCTGACTGTGCGGAAACAAGTTCGGTCATGAAGACACATCCGGCCAGGAGTCTGAAGGCAGTGAGATGCATATTGCCTGGTCATGCAAAAAGCGCGCCAAAGTCTCTTGGACAGTGGCCGCCAACGTGCATCCGCGCGATGCATGGCGATCGCCGACCACCTGCGCAGACGGCAGGAGCGGTTTATCAGGGAGCAGCGTGCCGCGTGGGAGGCGATGGAGTTGATTGCGGCCCAAGCGTGCGCGGCTCTGCACGAAGCGCCGAAAGGAGTCTTGACGGCAGGGTCGGTGCGAGAGGCGGCAGCAGTTTTCGAGGCTGCGGGATCCTGTGTGCTGGCCCCGGCGGCTGACCGAATGGTGCTGATCCGGCCGCTGCATCTTTCGTTGGACGCGATCGAGTTTTTTGACCGCGAGTGGCAATCGCAAGAGGGTGCGGAAGCCTACCAGGCCAGCCTGACGGCTCAGGCACTCCGCCGCATGGCCATCGACGATGCGATGCAGGCAGTGCTGCGGCTGACGGCGCTGAAGATCGTCGAAGCCTGGCGTGGCTACCTTGCCGCGGAAAGAGGCCGGCACGGCATCGACGCCGGATCGTTGCTCAACCCGGCAAAACGTGAAGCGGAGCGCGTATTCGAGCGTTATGAGCTTTGGGCCCGGGAGAGTCTCGCCGGGCCTGACGCAGGGGTGGCTGGCCAAGGCCGCCGGCGGCGGTTCGAGGATCGGCGGCAGCAAAATCTTGCACTCTGGCGAAAGCACCGGGACGCTGTGATCGCGGCCGTCAACCTGGAATTGAGACTGTGGAAGACTGGCTGCGAGCTGTTGCGCGCATCAGCCGCCGAGGTGGAGGAACTCCGCCGCGAAGGAGTTGACCTGCGGCAAGACTCAGCGGCACTGGCCTCTTATCTCGAGGGGTGGTCCGGGGAGTTCTTCGACCCACCACCGTTCCGGGCTCGTATTGCGGGCGCCGGGCAGCGCTGGGCATCGTGGAATGCCAGAGCGTGCAAGGCCGTGAGCGGCGCGTTGCCGGAGAATGCCGCATTTGTGGAAGCATTCGTCTTCGCAGCGCAACCATGCGCGGAAACGGCCCTGCGGTCGGCTGCGGCGATCCATGTCGATATGGCCGCCGGTCTTGAGCGGGCCTGCGAGGTAGTGGAGTACGCTCTTCACGCCACTCCGGTGCGGCCGAACCCACTTGTGCCGGAAGCGGTAAGCAATGTCCTGCAGCGCCTGCGGGATGAGGACCATGCTCCCGAGAGGGCGATCGAGGCGCTCGACCGTTCGTTGGCGAAGGCTCTGCCAGAGGCCTGGTACGCAGGACTCACCATGGTGCACTCGGGATTCGCGGCTGTGGCGCTCTGGCGGATCCGGCGCATCCAACGCATATTGCTCAAAGTTGTTCGCCGGGGTGCGGCGCGCCGAGCCGGCCGTCTGCTGGCCGCCACCACGAATGAGGCTGAAGGGTGGTGGGAGGCTCTGCTCGCCCGGATCGGCTGGACACCTCGCGCGCGGCTGATCGAGGATCCCGTGGTTGCGCACCCGGAGTTGCGCCCGCAGCGCACTGTCGAACTGCCCCTTCTCTACCGGCGGCTGTTCCAGCCTGCGCCCGTTGACGATATCCGGTTCCTGGTGGGGCGAAGCCCGCAGATGGAAGGGTTGCGCCGGGCACGCGAGGCGTGGGTGGCAGGACGCCCCGCGGCCTGTCTGCTCGTTGGGGCCCGCGGGAGCGGAAAAACGAGTCTGCTCGGGTGTGCGATACCGGAGGTCTTCAAGGCCGACAGAGTGGTTCGTGCCCATGTACGCGGGCGTCTAAGGCGAGCCGCCGACCTCCACCGCTTCCTGCACAACGCGCTGGGGATCCCGGCGGACACGAACCTTGTGAACGCCATTCGGGCCGAAAAACGAGTCATTGTGTTCGAGGAGGTGGAACGAACCTTTCTGAAAGAGTTCGGCGGCTTCGAGGCAATCACATCGTTGATCGATCTGGTGCAGCAGACCACCGGGACCACGCTGTGGATCGTCGTAACAAATCTGCGTTGTTTTCAATTCCTGAATGCCGCGGTCGGCCTGGCAGACGGCTTCACGCACCGCATTCACACTCTGGAAGTGGGCCCGGACGAACTGTGGCGGGCGATCGAGCAGCGGCATAACCTCTCGGGGCGCAAACTGGTTTTCCCGGAGCCAGAGCCGCGATCGGGATGGCGCCGCGTGGATGCGCAGCAAGCGTTCCTCGATACATTGCACGAGCACTCCAGAGGGAACTTCCGCGCCGCTTTCGAGTTGTGGCTCGCGTCAGTAGACTCCACGGAGAGCGGCATCCTCCGCATGCGCCCGCCCGAGGCGCCGCAATTTGGGCAACTGCGCCGTGAACTTGGGCAATCCGATCACTTCACTCTGCTGTCTGTGGCGCAGCACGGTTCGCTCACAGCGGCGGAGTTAGCCGCTGTGCTCGCCGAGCCGGAGACGGTCTCGCGCGTCCGGATGGAGCGCCTGCAAGCACTCGGCGTTCTGGAGCCGGATCCAGACCAGGCGGGACTACGGATTTGCCCCGAGGTCATGCTGCTGGCGCAGAACGCTCTCGAAAGCGAGAATCTCACCTGAGGAAATGAAGGAGACCTTGAGCTCGTACAGCATTTTCGCCAGCATCACCGCAGGCAAACTCGCCATCGTGCTGGCCGCGTTTGGAGCGGTCTGGATTTCGTTGCGCTACTTGCGGCGTGGGTTTGAGGCAATCGCTCTCGCGCGGCCACGCATGCGGTTCCTGGCTCGCTCCATTGAGCCGGTGCTGCGCATCCTGCTTTGGTTCGCGGCAGGACTCTTCGCCTTGGAGGTGCTGGCGCCGAGTTGGAACGCCTTTCTCGCCGCGATCGGCAGCGCGGCTTTGGCGATCGGCCTAGGGGCGCAGGATCTCATCAAGAACCTGATCGGCGGCTTTGTGATCATCGCCGACCGGCCATATCAGTTGGGTGACCGTGTTGACGTGGGCGGGGTTTACGGCGAGGTGCGGCATATCGGGCTTCGCAGCACCAAACTGGTCACTCCAGACGACCGGCTGGTGACGATCCCTAACTCGGTGGTGCTCGGCGCAACCGCGCAGAATGCAAATGCTGGTGTTCCCGAGTGCCTGGTGGACGCGGAACTCTACGTCCCGGCCAACTCCGATCCCGATCTCGTCCTGCGGGTGGGGCGGGAAACCCTTTTGACGAGCCCTTTCTTGTCGGTGCACAGCGGAATCAGAGTGCATTTGGAAGATGGCTTCGCGGATCAGCCGTTCCTGAGGCTCCGGTTGAAAGGCTATGTATACGACCACCGCTTCGAGCCTCAAATGAGGACCGACCTGGTGCGGCGCGCAAAGTCGGAGTTTCTACGGCTCGGAGTCTTACGCCCGGCGATTCTCTCCCCGCGAACAGAGGAGTAACTACTTCGCCTTGGGCTTCTGGACGGTCGTAAGGCCGTTGGTCACCTTGAAAACGCCAGACACCTGGTTGGCCAGCATGCCGGCGAGTTGCTTGTCCATGTCGTTGTCAACCTGACCCATCAGGGTGACCTCGCCGTTCCTTACGATGATGCTGACAGGATGGATGCCTGGCGGAGGGTCGTTAGAGATGCCGATGGCTTGGGCGCGCCGCCAGCCCATCGGGCTGCCGTACACTGGTGCACCGCGGTTGGGATTGTAGCGGCTAAGGGATGGATGATAGTAGATCTTCAGGTACACCGCGGTTCGTATGTTCTCGTCGTGGCGGGACAACGGTAGCACTTCGATCTGGTTGACTACGTTCTCGATCTCTTCGACACCCTTGAGTGCCCTGCTGGCGGAGTCCTTCAGCGATGGCTTCGAGACGAAACCGAGCAGTGTTACTTTGTAGCCGCCAGGCGAAGGTTCCATATTGAAGCTGATCGCATCAAAGACGCTGTAGGCGCTGAGCATCACGAGCTTTTTGCGGATCTTCTCAGCTACACGGATGAGAGCTTCGCGGGACCTTGGATCGGCCACGGGTGCCTGAGCGGACAGCCTTTCCAGCAGAAGAGCGCCTCCGGCGATGATCCATGATCGTCTGTTCATTTCGCTGCCCCCTGTTCCACTGCATCGCCGAACGAGCGATGGCTGGTCCACATCTGGTACGCAATCTTCCAATTGCTTTCACTGCTCTCCTTACGCCAGATGTTCAGGTAAGTGCCCGAATCCTGCACCGTTTGGCCCCCTTTGACCGGGGTCATCTCGACGGCGAAATTTCCTCGCTCGAGCAGGACGTCCGGCGCCAGCAGTGTGTGTTCTTCCGGCTGGTACTCTTCCCGGATGGCGGCGGCATCGAGAAACACCTTTAGCTTGGCGCGCGCCAGTTCCTTGCCGACGAATTCTTCGCTGTGGGAGGGCAGCCAGACGGCGTCTTCCAAGTAGGCTGCCAATGCGCCTTCGATGTCGCCTTTCTCCAGCGCGGCGGCGCGTGATGCACTCGCAGCGCGCACTTCCCGAATGGCTGATTCGAGCGCCGCGCGTTGGTCAACAACTGGATTCCGAGGCGGAGAGGTTGTCGTACAGGATGACGTGGTGAGCGCCGCGGCGATCAGGAATAGGGTGAGTGTCTTCATTCGGATTGATCCTCAACGTGGACGAGTCGCCGCGTGATTGCCGATCATGCCGCCGAGAACCGCGCCGGCGAACACGTCGGAAGCGAAATGGCGCCGGGCGCCCACACGGCTTAGGCTGACTGAGGCTGCGACGGCATACGATGCTACCTTCGCCCACTTCGGCGTGCGCCGGTGACGAGCGATGGCAGTGCAGACCGCCCAGGTGGACATCGAGTGGCCGGACGGAAACGAATCGCGGCCCCAGCGGAAGAAGGGGCCATTGCCCACTCCGCGGTCGGGACGTTCGCGGCCGAGGGAGTACTTCAGGGCGTAGTTCACCGTAACGGATGCCGCGAGCGCCTCCACGGCGGTGCTTCCGACGGACCAGGCGGTGCGGTTTCCACCCAGCTTGCCGACGACCAGCGGGAGAGCGGAGACGGCCGCCAGCGAGTAGATGCCGCCCGCGTGCGACACGCGGTTACTCCAGTCCACCTGGTCCTGCGTATTCGGCAACCCACGGGAGATGCGGCGATCGAAAATCAGCAGTGCCGCCGTGCCCGCCGCGAGAGGCGCGGCGCGCGTTAGAAGATCGCGCTTGTCCCTGCGAAAGGGGCTCAGCCAGATGCGCTTCTGCATCGCTCCGTAGTTGCGGAGGAAGCCGCCGCTCCGGGGGGGATCCTTGGGGAGATCCTTGGGGGGATCCTCCGCCGGCAGAAGTGCGGCCAACAAGAACAGGCCGGCGGCCGCGCGGGCGGGCATCACCATGTTCTGTCCAGCCCCACCACCTCGTAGCCTCCGGACGCGTGGCGCAGAAAGGCGGTAACTTTGCGCCGATTGTCGCCGGGCAGCGTGATTGTCGCGGCCAGGTAGCCGCCAGGGGCGATTTGCGGCACGCCCGCCGACGTCTCGCCGGCGAGGGGCGATTGCTTGCCCGTGCTGTTGTCGAAGGCCGACCAGGCAATCTCATGCTTTCGCGGCTGCTCGAAGTTATACTTCACAGCCAGATCTTCAAAACGCAGAGATCCAGCCTCAACCCGAAAACCGTCCAACGGGAGCACCTTGGCGAAGTAAGTGCGGCCGATCTTGTCGCGGCGCTCCGCCAGCGTCTTGGTGATGTAATCGACCGCCCGCGGGTTCGAGTACTGCCCTGCTTCGACGATCGCGCGAATCTCAGGTTCGGTAAACGCCATCACCGTCTTCGCGGCCCAGAACTCGTCATCGGGCAGCCGCGAGAGAAATGCGGGATTGGGGTAATTCGACTTCCACTTCTCCGGGTCGAAGACTGCGGATTCCAGACGGCCGACTGGCTTGAGATCGCCGTAATCGGCGGTCTCCCACGGTTTGGTGTCGAAACCAAATGCTACCATCCGGCCGAGCGCCTGCTTGGGTTTCGGCAGCACGTACTCGTTGCCGAAACGCGCATTCTTTGGCATGTCGCTGTCGCTGCCGAGGATGGCGCCGAAATCGATGAGGTAGTGGCGCACAAACGTTCGGCCCTGCTCTTCGACGAGTACATCGAGCGAGTTGATCGACTTGGCGTCTGTGTGATTGAGCCAGGCGCAGAACACATGCAGGCCGCGCAGATCCCGGCGCCGGTCGTGCGGCACAATGTCGTTCGGATCGTCGCGGCGGAACTTCTCATAGCGGAACGGCCCTAGCGGCTCGCCTTTGAGTGCGGCGCTGGCTAGCACGCGGATGGTGCCGTCGGTCCGCCGCGGCACATTCCGCAAAATGTCATTGAGGTCGCGGCGATTCATCGGCCGCCTTTTGTCGTTCAGGCCTTTGATCCGCGCTTCCTCGCCGACGGCGAGATCCTCCGGCCTCAGGTACAGGATGTAGTTCTCCGGGGTGTTGTAGCCGATGGCGTAGAAGAAGCGAGAGCCAATCACGTCGGCAGCCGTGGCCATCTCAGGATTGGTGCGAGGGTCGGGCTTGACGAAGTAAAGCGTGTTCTTCGCATCCACCATCCGGAATCCAGGAGTGATGCCGTCCACTTTGCCGCCGACGACGCGGAACGGCGCCTGGGGCGGGTTGCCGTCGCCGGGGCCACGGCGCAGTTCATCGGGCGTCATGCGCCGAACGCCGTGCCGGTTGGTATACCACTCGCTGTCCGGCACTTCGCCCAGGGTGTTTACTCCCAGTGCTGGCGCAGGCGGGCGTGTGTCGGGCTGGAAGGACTGCTTCAGGAAATCGTAGAGTGCATCCGTATTGCGCGGCGTCACTTTCGCGGAATACGGAGGTGGCATGACACGCACCGGGTCATCCGGGTAGAAGCGAGGCTGCTGCGCCGCAAGGCACTGCGCCAGCAGCATCAGCCCGCAAGCGGCTAAAACAGGTTGTGGAAAAGGCCTGTGAATGTCGGCCCGAACTTGAACCATACTCGAACTCCTTCGCGGCTGAAACCCGCGTCGATACGCATTACGACTGCATCGCGGTTTTTGAATCGCATGCCGAGGCCACCTGAGCCCTCAAGGCCCGACAGGCCGATGTCGCCGGGGCGGTGAAAAACGCGGCCGGCATCGGCGAACGCCACCATATCTAATGCCGGCGCGACCTCCCATCGGTATTCGGCGTTCAGCAGCAGTGCGTTGTTGTCATAGAACCGGAACTGGCGGAACCCTCGCAGGTCGTCTGAGCCGCCGAGCACCGGTTGCATGTAGAACGGCACCTGATTCTTGGAATCGACGAAACTCAAGTCGGTGCGGGCGCGCAGCGCAATCACCCGTTTCTCGTTCAGGAAGGGAATGTAGCCTTCAAGCACACTCTCCAGGCGCCGGAACGAGTAGCGGTCCAACTGGTCGTTCATGTAGACATACCGGGTGACGAAATGGGCACCACGGTGCGGATCATCTCTTCGGTCCCGGTAGTCAATCTGGAGAAAAGGCCCGAGGTGAAAGAAGTCCGTCTGCTCCTGCAGTCCGGGCGCCTGGCGCGGCGTGTAGACCCGATCAGCCGAGGGACTCAGCCGGCTCGTGCCCGGGCCCACGTTGATCAGGTGAAGGCCGCTGGTCATACCGACGGTGAAATGGTGCGGGTGGATCCTGACCCCGAGCAGCGAAGAGAACACGGTGTCCTCGCGCCGGAAGTTGGTCCGCCCGTTCTTGCTTGAGTCCGGCCCCGGGCCGAAGTAGCCGATGCTCGGCGAGTCGTTATGCGCCGCGAAGAAGTCGGCTCGGATGCGGCGATTGGCCAGGCGGGGGAAAGAGAGGCTGGCATCGATGCCGTAGTAGCGGCCGATTGACCCGGCGGCGGAGACCTTGAATACCGCATTCTCGTTCCACAGCGCGGGCAGAGAATAGGAAGGCCCTAACGCGAAGCCGCCACCGGTGGGCAGCCCGCCGAAACGGACTCCGAAGCCGGAGGTTCCCGTAATGATCTGTTGGACGAGGCCGCTCTGCTTGAAGCGCTTGATCGCGATCTCCAACCGGTCCGGAGTGGCTGCTGGCGGATTCGCGGCCTTGGCGGCCGACTCTGCGCGGTAAAGCTCGGCGCGCGTCGGGACTGCAGGAGACTGCGCCGCGATCGTCGCCGTAGCGGCCAGCCCAAAAAGCACGGCCTTTGACATCTGGTTCATTGCAATTCCTTGAATGCACCGCTTCAGTGCACGGCGCATTCCAAGATCGGTGTCCGGCGTTTGGCGGGAGGTTTGCATCGCTTCGGCTTTGATCTATAGCAAGGAGAATGCACATGATCGGCTCCCGGACAGGACACCCCGGACAAATGTCCCATTTCGATATGTACCGGTTCAGGTCAAACCTGCGCCGGTTGGCGCTCAGCCTGTTTCTGGTGGTCTATCCTGCCTCGGCTCAGAACGCTCCCGCAGGCAGCCCGGTACTGCTCGGCGACACAGAGTTGTTCCGCCTGTATGAACGGATCGGTTCGTTCAGCTTGGACGAACGAGCCAAAGCGGTCTCCTCGAGGATTGAAGCGGTGGCACAGGACTTCACGATTCCCGTGAACGCGATCGTCGTTGCGGACAACGAGGTATCGAGCGACATCGTCGTCGGCGAGCGCATCTTGTTGAGCGCGACTGACCGCGACGCCCAGGTGACGGGGCAGAGCCGGCCGGACCTGGCGCGCCTCCGCGCGGAGATTATTCGTACTTCGATCGAGCGCTACCGGCGGGAGCACAGCCGCGAAAAGCTGACGCGCGGCGCCGCTATAGCCGCCGCAGCCACCCTACTCCTGTTGCTTGGCTGCTGGATAGCGTTCAAAGCCCTGCGCAGGCTTGCTTCGGCTCTGCGGTCCCTGCTCGGGACGAGCGGGGCTGCGGTGTTCCTGCTGCGAGTGCTAGGCGCCGAGCGCGCGTCGCGGGTGCGGCGACTGGCTTTTCGCGCGACCATGCTGGTTGCGTTTGGCGGACTGCTCCACCTCTATCTGCTGGCGGTGGCTGCCCAGTTCCCAGGCACTCGCCGCCTGGAAGCGGTGCTGCTCGACTACGGCTCGCGTCCGGTTCTCGCGCTACTCTCTCAGTTGATCGCCCAGTTGCCGAACCTTGCGTACGTGGCCGTGATCGCAATTCTGGCGATCGGCGCCAACAAAGCCCTCCACTTGTTCTTTCAGAGTATCGAGAAGGAGGAAATCCATATCTCCGGCTTTTATCCGGACTGGGCGGAACCGACATACAAGCTCACAGCCCTGCTGGTGGTCATCGCCGCGGCGATCATTGCCTTCCCCTACATTCCTGGATCGAGTTCACCGGCGTTTCAGGGGGTTTCGCTACTGGCAGGCGTGCTGTTCTCGATCGGCTCGTCGTCGCTGGTTGCCAATGCGTTCGCGGGCGTGGTGCTGATCTACATGCGATCGTTCCGGACCGGAGATCGCGTGAAGATCGCGGACACCATGGGTGACGTCGAAGAGAAGACCCTGCTGGTGACGCGCATCCGCACGGTGAAGAATGAGCACATCACCATCGCGAACTCGATGATCCTCGGCAACCACGTAATCAATTTTTCCAAGGCGGCGCAGGAGGACGGTCTCATCCTCTACACCAGCGTCACAATTGGCTATGACGCGCCCTGGCGAATCGTTCACGAACTTTTGCTCGGGGCCGCGGTGCGCACTGAATATGTCTCCACGGCGCCCGAGCCATTCGTGCTGCAGACCAACCTCCACGATTCCTACGTGGAATACCAGATCAACGTCTACACCAAGTTCCCCAGGAAGATGACGTCGATCTACTCCCAGCTCCGCGCCAACATCCAGGACTCATTCAACGAGGGAGGAGTCGAGATCCTTTCGCCGGCTTACCATGCGGTCCGGGACGGCAATCACAACACGATTCCAAAGCCGCACCTGCCAGCGGATTACGAGGCGCCGGCCTTCAAGGTTCAGACCATTCGCCGGGCGCAGCTTGGACAATCCGCCGGCGCCGATTGATTACTTCTGCAGCCCGCGGATGTGGGCGGTCAGCGCCTTGGCCTGGTCGGCGTTGACGCCCTTCTTGCCATACGCGTGCGCGGCTTTCTTGGCGGCGCCGCCGTTCAGGATGGCGTCGGTCAGCGCCTCGTCCGTCTTCTTTTTCGCATCTTCGGTGAGCAGGTTGCTCCCCTTGATCGCGGGCTTGCCGGCGCCATTCGCACCATGACAGCTCACGCACTTCGATTTGTAAAGAGCCGCGGCATCCTGGGCGGCGGCGATGTACAACGATCCAAGTATCACAAGCAGAAAGCTGGTTTTCTTCATTGATCGATTCTCCCGTGGTAGTTCAACCTTGCACGGCCCACCCGAACAGAAGGCAAGCCCCAACAATAATCAAAGCTAACAACACAAAAACGCGGTTGACAATGTCGTGACGCATTCCGATCTCCTCGTCAGACCATATCGAAACGTTCGCTGTGGATGTGCTGGGGTGGAACCCCAAGCCGCGGCAGCGCTTTCTCCACAGCGTTCATCATGGGCACCGGGCCGCAGATGAAGTATTGAAATCGCCTGAAATGTGCCGGCAGGTGTTTCTTCATCATCTCGCCGGTCAAATAGCCCTTCTCTCCGGTCCAGCCATCGGGCGGCCGCTCGATCACGATGACGATCCTCAGGTTCATTCGGTTCTTCAGTGCTTCGAACTCCTCGGCGAAGGTCAACCCCTCGACGTCCCGGCTAGCGAAGAAGAGGATTACCGGTCGAGTGTCGCCGCGCTCGGCGAGAGTCGCGCAGATCGACATCATGGGCGTGATGCCGACGCCGCCGCCGATGAGCACGTAGCCCATTCCCTGCTCGCGGTCGGCGGTGAACACGCCGTGGGGGCCATCGACCCAGACTCGCCGCCCAGGCTCGAGATCCGGGACCGTTCCGCCGGACCAGTCGCCGAGGTCGCGGATGGTGAAGCCGATCTCGGCGGGCATGTGGTCATAAGCGCACGAGGAAAAGGAGATGGGATGGCGATCCTTATGGAACGGCGTCTTTCCGGTACTGATCCAGGCGAATTGCCCTGGCTCGAACGTGAACCCGTCGTGCCCCACGGGCTTGAGAACGAGCGTCCGGCTGTCTCCCCGCTCTTTCCGGTTCTCCACGACTTCCCAGGGCTTCGACCACATGCGTAGCGGCCGGATGATCTTGAAGTTGATGCCCAGCGCCAGCAGGATGGCGTAGTAGACAGTGAAGGCGACCTGCATCGCCGGGGACGAAGAAAAGGTCCCGAACTGCAGCACATGCACCAGGCCCGCCAGGATTATCGCGTCCGCGAGCCAGGCATGAGTCAATTGCCACCAGTCGTAGGATAGGCGAATCATTTTCCTGCCCATCGACAGGAACATCAGCAGCACCAGGAACGCCGTGGAGATGATGCCCCAGCGCATTGCCCAGGGGGATTCCTCGTGGAACGGGTTCAGCCACTCGATCGGGTAACCGGCCGCATACACCATCAGGAACACGTGAATCGCCAGCAGAGCGGTGGCCAACATGCCCATCAGCTTGTGGAACTGCAGCAGGGCATCCTGGCCGAAAGCGCCGGCAAGCGTTTTGACTTTGGAGATGAGAGCGTATTCGAACGCCATGATTGACAGGCCTACGAAGCCGCAAGCCACACCGAACTGAACCGGAAACGGGCGCCCGCCGCCATCGCCCGGCGAAACGGCCGCAACCATGAGTGGAAACAAGATAAGGGCCAAATAAGCACCGAACCAAAGCGCGCCCCTTACAATCCAGTACACGCAAACCTCCCTGCAGGTTGTTTGTCTATTGCGGTGCGGTTGATGCACGCAGCGGACCAAATGAAAGGACGTGGTGCGGACCTGGAATTGCACGTCATATGCGCGCAATGCCATATCCGTTCATGATCCGTCAGGCGGTAATCGCCGCAACCGCCAATGCCCTGATCAACGGCGGCAAGGCCTGGTGGTCTTTGGGACAGCAGACGGGGCTCCCGCTGACGCTGGACAGCATATCCGGGGGAAGCGGAACCGTGCTGGGCAAAGCGGTGGCGGGAGCATTCGGTCTGGCGCTGGCCGCGACAGCGGTCACGTTCCTGACGTTCCGGTCCGCCGCACGGAAGAAGGGCGTTCCACTCGTTGAGAACCTGCGCTTCTGGCCGAAGTATCCCTTTCTGATGCTGAAGAACGCGATCTTTCTGTTCGGCATGCTGGTGATGCTAGCCGTGCTGTTTCACAAACGATTTGGGGAGATCGCCGTGAGCGGCGCGGCCGCGTCGGTGATCACTGGCGGCTTGGCGTTCGCAGTGTGCATTTACACGGCACTTGCCACGATGAACGAGATGGTGGCGAAGCGGAAGTGATGGCCCACGGATTGCATTCCCGTGTGTCATGAATGCAATCGACGCTTATCGTTTGGACGGACAGGCCGCCATCGTCACCGGCGCCGGAGCTGGCATCGGCAGGGCCTGCGCCGAACTGTTGGCCGGCGCTGGAGCGGCCGTGGTGGTCAGCGATCTAAAGCTGGATACTGCGCAAGCCGTGGCTGAAGCCATCCGGCAGAGTGGCGGCAAGGCGCTGGCGGTAGCTTGCGACGTCACGAAGGAAGAGGCGCTCAATGCGCTGGTAGCCGCAGCGCTGCAAGAGTTCGGCAAGGTCACGCTACTGGTAAACAACGCCGGCGGAGGCGGACCGCAGCCGTTCGACATGCCGATGGACAAGTTCGAGTGGGCCTACCGCATCAATGTGTTCTCCGCTTTTCGCCTATGCCAGATGTGCGCGCCGCACATGGAAGCGGCAGGCGGCGGCGCGATCGTCAACATCAGCTCGATGGCAGGCGAGAACATGAACAAGCGCATGACTTCGTACGCGTCCTCAAAAGCGGCGATGAACCATCTGACGCGTAACATGGCGTACGACCTCGGCCCGCGAGGCATTCGCGTGAACGCAGTGGCGCCCGGGGCCATCAAGACCCAGGCGCTCGCTTCCGTTCTGACGTTGGAGATCGAAGCCGCGATGCTCAAGCGAACGCCTCTCGGCCGGTTGGGCGCGCCTGAAGATATCGCACGCGGCGTACATTTCCTGCTGTCGCCCGCGGCCGGTTGGATCAGCGGTCAGGTGCTGACAATTTGCGGCGGTGGAGTGCAGGAGCTTGACTAGCCCGATTCGTCTCGTGGTTGCTGCTATGCTGGCCGCGGCGGCGTTTGCGCAAAGCGACGCTCCCATTCAGGACCGCCGCGACCCGAACCAGGCTCTGCGCATTCCGATTCCGCTCGGCGAGGGGATTCCCGTCGCCCGCATCTACGTGCACATCGCCAACCCGAAAGGCAGCGACGCGGAGATTGAAGCCCTGCGCCGGAGGCTCACAGGTGTGTTTGGGATCCTGCCGGGCTCGGAGTTCCGGCAAATCCAGGCGGAATACGGAGTGAAGGCAGTGCAGGCATTGCCGGAAGTTGCCAACGCGGAGCATCGCCTCTATCAGTGGGATTCGCCCGGCGAACTGCAGGTGGCGCTCATCGTCCGGCTGAAAGAACCCGAGCGCGCACAGCCGCCCGCCAAAACGGGTCTTCTGCAATCCGGGAACGCGAATGACATTCCGCGACTGTATTCGAGCAGCCGTGCGCTGCTCAAGGCCATCGTCCAACCATCTCTCGGATTCTTTCTGGAGCAGAACGTATGGCTGGATAATCCGGAATCGTTCACATCGGGGGGCAAGCCGCGCAACGTGGCTTGGCCGGAGGCGGCACAAGAACTCGGCATTGGCGGCATGACACAGCTCGGCTCGAAGCCCGTTTACGTCTACGGCGCCGCTTCGTACGAGTGGTCCACCACGCTCTCGCAGGACACGTTCCAGAAGGGGCGCGTCAGCCATGGAGCGATTGAACTAGGCTACGCTGGGCTCCTGTTCGCGAAGCCGGGCCGGAAAACAGCATTGGAACTATCCGCCGGACGCCAGAGTTTTTCGTTGAACAGCAACTTTCTGTTCGGCCACGTGCTGGGTTCCACCAACGGCGCCTACCGCGGCAACTCCGGACTGTCGCCGCGGAATGCGTTTCGCATGACCGGACTGGCGCGCATGCGCCACGGACCACTCACCGTGCAGGGCTTCTACCTCGAACCGAACGCGCTCGACTTCCCGGGCCAGATGTCACGCTACGCCGGAACCAACATCCGGTATAACGACAACAAGAACCTCGACGCCTCGTTCATCTACGCCACGTCCTTCGATTCCGAGATCGGCTACGCTGCCCCGGGCGGTAAGACGCTATCTCGGGAAGGGCTGCGTGTGGTCAATCCGCGCCTGCGGTGGATTTCGGCACTGGGCGTAAAGGGCCTCTATCTGGAAGGTGAGTACGCTTATGAGTGGAACGCGCGATTCCCGATGTCGGCATACGGTTATGGCGCGTGGGCAGGCTACAC
The DNA here is from genome assembly GCA_016789785.1 of Bryobacterales bacterium. The sequence continues at coordinate 30,446 of JAEUQE010000035.1, read as the reverse complement.
GTTTGTCGAGAAGCCGCTGCGTCCGTCGCTTCGCTACCGGTACGCGTACTTCACTGGCGATAATCCTGACACTCCAACGTACGAACGCTTCGACCCCTTGCTCGGCGGCGTGCAGAACAACTGGGTACAGGGGCTGACGATGGTCAAGCTGTTCAACAACGCGAATATCCGAAGCCACCGCGTGGAGGCTTCAATCAAACCCAAGCCCAACCTCGAACTGCTGCTGGACTACCATCGCCTGTTCGCGGTGAATCTGAACAATCTGGGTGGCAAAGGTCCGCTGCAGACTTTGCGTTCGAACGACATAGGGCACTCCTATGCACCCACGATGAAGGTATTCTTCACCAAGGGTCTCTACATTCAGGCACTGGTGGACCTGGTGGTTCCGAACGAGGCGATCCGGCTGGCTCTCCCGAAGCCAGCGAAGACCTGGGCCAGCTACCAGCTCGCACTTTACTTCGGGCTTTGATGCGAATCAGTATGTCTCGTTTCGGGATATGCCTCTTCAGCGCGGCACGATGAACTTCGCGTTGAGGCGGAAGGTCCACCGCGGGCCGTTGCCGGCGGGCCGGATCGAATAGTGCATGGCCTCGGCGCCGAGCGTCACGGGCATTTGTCCGAAACGCACCAACTTGGCGAATCCGGCGCCCAGCGGGACGGTCCAGCGATCACTCGACGCGCGCCAGTTCGAGGTGATCGGCGGGGACACCACCACCGACCAGCCGCGATTGAGGCGATAGCTCCAGAAGGGCTGCACCATGAATTGATTCACTGGCGCTCGATCCGAGGCGCCGGCAAAGGACCAGATGTTCTGCACCAGCGCCCCCGCGATCATTCGCCCGCGCATGTAGCCGGCAAGCATGGAGGGTCCGCCATTCCACTTCCCCGTGCCGAGCGACGACGAACTGGCGGTGGGCGCCATCAGCGCGGTGCCGATTCCGTAGAGAATCTGCGCCCTTCCGGCGCGTGGCATGTTGGACGGCGTGAGCCAGGCGGTGACAGTGAGATCGCCGTTGCCCGTTGCAGCGATGGTTGGCTGGTTTGCGGGAAGGAAGTCCACACCACCGAACAGGTCGGGCACGTGAGCGACCGGCAGAATGTACCGCGTCAGGATGTTCCACTTCGAATTCAGCGTGAACGGCACCACCGGTTTGAACTGCAACGCGTAGACGGTGTCCCGATTGGGTCCCACGCCGAAGTACCACTCGCTTTGAATCGGCACGCTGATCATCCGCGCCACAGGATTGTTCACCTGGCGCGCCAGTTCCGCATCGTTGGTCTGGCCTGGCACACTCGCGCAGGCGGCGGCCAGAAGGCAGATAAGCACTCTCATTCGGCAAGTCACAAGGCAACTTGATTTCCGCGGTGAATCGATCCGGTGACGGAATTGCTGTCGCATCCGATGTATGGTTCTCAAGCTCTTGGGATTGATCGCGCTCGTCGCCTTGCCGATGCGCCCTCAGGCTGAGGACAGTTGGCCGCGCACCGTTCAATCCGGCGCCGCCACTGTCTCGATTTACCAGCCGCAGGTGGACCGCTGGGACGGCTTCAAACTCGAGATGCACGGCGCGGTATCGGTTCAGCCGGAAAAGGACGCCAGCCCGGTGTTCGGCGCAATTACGCTCGAGGCGAAGACGCTGGTGGACAAGCCGCAGCGCCTGGTAACGCTTGAAGACCTGAAGGTGGTGACGGTGAGCTTTCCGTCCAACCCTCCGGGTGCGGATTCATGGAACCGTCTCATCCGGTCGCGCATGCAATCGCGGTCGGAAACGATCGGACTCGACCGGTTGGAGGCTGCCATGGCGGTGCTCGAAGAAAGCCGAAAGACGGCCACGCTGCCGTTGAACAATGAAGCGCCCGGAGTGGTGTTCTCAAGTGTTCCGGCCATCCTGGTGCTGATTGACGGGGAGCCTGTGTACCGCGCCGCCGCCGGCAGGCAGTTCGAACGCGTGGTGAACACACGGCCGCTGCTGGTGCGATCGCGCCAGGGACGCCATTATCTTCGCGTGTTTGACGGGTGGATGGAGGCGGCGTCGCTCGATGGGGAGTACAAAGCTCAGCCGAATGTGCCGTCCGATCTGGAGAAGGTACTGGAGCAGGCGGTGACCGCCAAGGCTGTCGATCTGCTCGACGGCGCGGACCCGGAAGATGACAGCTCACGGCCCAGCCTCAAGAGCGGCCCGGTTCCGCGCATCATCGTGACGCAGTCGCCTGCCGAACTGATCGTCACCGAAGGCGAGCCCGATTGGACGCCCATCGCCGGCACGCAACTGTTATATGTGAGAAACACGACGGCCCACGTATTCCGGCATCTGGTGGATCAGAACATGTACCTGCTGCTGGCGGGACGCTGGTACCGGGCGCGCGGCGAATCGGGCCCCTGGAGCTTCATCGAGCCGGACCAACTCCCACCCGACTTCGCGAGCATCCCGGACGACAGCCCGAAGGAGAACGTGAAAGCATCGGTGGCCGGCACGGTTCAGGCGCAGGAAGCCGTCATCGCGAACGAGGTGCCGCAGACCGCGAAAGTGGATCGAAAAACGGCGACGTTCACACCGGAGTTCGACGGAGAACCACAGGTGGCGGAGATCGAGGGCACCGAACTCAAGTACGTGACGAACTGCGCGCAGCCCGTGATCGTCGCCGGGCCGTCGGCATACTATGCCGTCAACAACGGCGTGTGGTTCACGGCGGCCTCGCTGCGCGGGCGGTGGACGGTGGCTGTATCGGTTCCGCCGGTGATTTACAGCATCCCTCCGAGAGCGCCGCTGCATTATGTCACCTATGTGCGTGTTTACGACGTCAGCCCGCAATTCGTGTGGGCGGGCTACACGCCCGGCTACTTGGGCGCCCACGTCAGCCGCGGCGTGGTTGTGTTCGGGACGGGCTGGCGTTACCGGCCGTGGATCGGCAGCGTGTGGTACGGCAGGCCGTCGACGTTCGGGTTGGGCGTAGGCATCACCTACACGCCGTGGGGAGGCTGGCATTTCTCGTTCGGCTTCGGCTGGAGTTGGGGGCGTACAACGCTCAGCTTCGGCTGGGGCTGGGGTTCACGGCCGTGGTGGGGCCCGTGGCGGGCCGACTATCCTTGGATTTACCGGCCACGCTCCGGCGCAGTGTGGGGACCCCGTGGCAGTGTGGGCTGGGGCCGCGGAGGTTGGGCCGGTACAACGGGCAACGTGTACACCAGGTGGGGCTCCACGCGGGCCGTGACTCGGGCATCCCGCGGCTACGACCGCTACAGCGGAACAGGCTGGTCGCGCGGCGCGGGGGCATCCTACAATTCACGAACCGGCGTGCTGTCGGCCGGGCAGCGGGCCACTATCGGCAACGTGTACACGGGCGATTACGCGACCCGCCAGTCGGGGTCGGTGACCAACACGCGCACCGGCGCCTCGGTCTCCGGTGGGCGCGTCACCGCCGGCAACGCCCAGACCGGCGACCGGGTCACGGCGGGACAGGTGACGGTGGATCGGAGGGGGCAATCGACTACCGCGAGCGGCATCCGCAATGAGCGCGGCGGCATAGGCAAAGTGGGCGATGATATTTACGCGAGCAGGGACGGCAAGGTGTACCGGCGGGAAAAGGACGGCTCCTGGCAACAGCAGAACAAGAACAACCGCTGGGAGGGCGTGAGCCGCGACCGCGTGCCGCCGAACATCAATCGCGACTCCGACGCCCGTACACGCGGAGAGGAACGCTGGCGCAACTACCGGGAAGGCGGGTATCGCAATTACCCGCAACGCACCGAGCCTCGTTCCCGGCCAGCGAACCCGCGTCCCACGCCGCGCCCCTCCCGGGGCAGGTGATTCTTAGGCTTGCGGCAGGTACCGGAGAATCGCCGCTACCGGGCTTGCCGCGGGCATCTGCGCCTTGCGCAGGCCGATCACCTCGGCGCCCGACAGCAGCGCACGTACGGCGATTTCACCCACGATGTCGTAGCTGGCCGCGCTTGGCGCGCCCGCGAACGCGATGGCCCCATCGTCGTCCACGGTTCCGTGCTCGACCGTTTCAATGTCAATGCATAGCTTCCGTACCGCGCCTTGGGTAGCCGCGCGGGCGGCGCTGGCGAGATCGGCGATACCGTAGCCGGACGACTGTGCCTTCGCGAACCCGGCGGCGCTCTCCGCGGCCTGTCGTTGATATTCGGCATCCAGCAGCGGGCGCGCCGCAGCCGCCAGTTCCGCCGGAGTGGTGTGATCGAAGTTGCCGGTGAGCGAATCGGGCAGCAGGTTCGGGCAGGAGTTGTGCGACCGGTAGATGGCGCCGACGTGCTCCACCGCCGCCAGAATGAGCGGCAGGTTGCCACCCGTCAGATACGCGCAGACAGCGGCGTCCACGCGACGCGCGAATTGCCCCACAAGCACTTTCTGGCCTTCGCCGCCCTGCAGCCGGCCGGCCGGCGCCGGGTCGCGGGGTAACGACCGCCCTAAAGCATCAGGCAAGTTCTCCGGAATGCCCGCCTCGCGCGTCACATCGACCGCAGTACTCGGGGTGATCTCGACGAGTCGCACGCTGTTCTGCGACAGCGCCAGAACATACGCGAGGTAGGGGAAACTGACGGCCCGCACCAGGGGCGCAACGTGGAAGCGGTCGCTGACCTCCACGCCCGAATCGAAGTGATTCGGCAGCCGAAAGGACTGAATGGATTCCGGAGTGACAAAGACGGCCAGACTTTCTGACTGGTAGCGCCAGAACTCGTCATCGGCAGCCAGTTCGGCGACCAGTTCGCCGACGGCTGAAATCTTCGCGGCAGGTGTCCCGGCTTCCTCAAGCTGGCGCACCGCCTCTTTCTGGAGGTTGCGCAGTTCGATGCGGCTTGCTTCCACGTTGACCGTAATCGGGGTCGTGCGGAGCCAAATGGAAATGCAAGGTTCCGCCCGATGCGCTCCGAGCATACGCATTTGCTCGGTGCTCGGTATGTCTACATATCTCATAGCAACACGGAATTGCAAGCCGCGTGCCATCGGCTGGGCTAGCGGCGCGGGGGCTCGTCGAAGGGCAGATCGACGGCGATCGGGCTGTGATCGGAGATCCGCTCTTCGGGCGCGTAATTCAACAGCGAGAGCGTGCGTCCGGAGTGGGGAGCGAAATGGTATGTCTGACCGGCGTGGCGCGGGTGTTCTGTGTAGCCCTTGACAAAGATCCAGTCCAGCTTGAACCAGCCCTTCGGGCCGATATTCCGCTCGAACTGAAAGGTCTTCACAAAGCCCTTGGCCCCACGCTCGTTCGAGTTGGCGAGCGTCCCGGACTTGTGGTTCACCGCGCGGTCCGGATCCCCGCGGAAGTCGAGACATGTTCCATCGGCGAACCGGAACGCCTCGAGAACATCGAAGAGTGCCGCCTCAGGATTTCCGGCCACCGGTTTGATGCCAGGCACCGTGGGATCGTTCTGAAATCGCGAAGACTTGTAAGCGGAGAGGCCAATGCTGAAGATAGGGCCGACGCCGGTTGCGTACTTAATCACCTTCTTCGAGACACCCTCTGCCGAAAGAGCGCTGCTGAGCATGCTCTGGGGAAGGCTGCGAGGCTTTCCCTTGGATCCCGTTGTGTTCATGTCCCCGGCAATGATCACGGGGTTCCGGACACCCTGGAGAAGCCTCAGCAGTTCCTCCATCTGTAGCCGGCGGACCTTGGGATCGGCGCGGTTCTCCAGGTGCGTCGCCGCGATGGTGACCAGCTTTTCTTTCAAGTCCGGCACGTCGAGGGTAACAATGAGATTGGTTCGCCCGCCCCGCCGTACTTCGCGGCCGAGCGTCTCGCCCAGGAGTTTGGCGGCCTTCCGTTTTCCCTCTTCAAACCGCGCGAGATTCAACTCGCCGTGATACCAGTCGTAGCCAGGCTGCTCGAAGGGGATCAGTTTTGCCTCTCTGATGGGGTATCGGGAAAGCACTGCCGTCCCATGCAGAGCGCGCAACCGCTTCTTGTCGACCGCAACCGCTTCCCGAAGTTTGGTGCGCTCGGCCTCGTCCGTGACGCTGTCGAAAGCCTCGCTACCCAGTATCTTGGGATCGACTTCGACGAACTCGACTCCATAGGCCCAGTTCATCCGCATCGCTTCTCCAAGTTCGCGGATGACATCGCGATATCCCGTGCGCTTCAGGCCCCAATCCACTTCATTCAGAACAACCACGTCGGCCGACTGCAGCACCGCCAACTGTTCGCGCAGTGCCGTTTCCTCCACGCCTGTTTTCCGGGCGGCATCAAGGAACCCTGCCGTGTCGGTAAAAGCTAGTTTCACCGCATCGATGTTCATTCCACGCTCTATGTTCCAGAAGACGGCGCGCAGGGAAGGTCCCAGACCGGGCGGGGCAGGCCGTTGCGGCGCCACGCCGCGCCGCGCCGCGTCGTTGCTCACGAAAGGCGTGGTCAGCAGAGTCCGCAATCTCGCCTCAAGAGATGCCTCGATCGGATCCTGAGTGCCAAGGTTCACGAGATCCTCGTAGGAGAAGATGTTCGGTGCGGAATCAGGCGGAACGGACATCTCGCCCGCGAGACAGGCAGCGGCCAGCAGGAGAACTAATGAGAGATGCATGATGATGATTCGTTACCGTTAGGAAGCACGCTTGCTGCCATTAAGCGTCCGTCTGTCCCGATCCGGGATATAGCACTCGGAACACCATGTGTCATACTGAGACTCGTGTCGTCCGCAGACCGGTTTTCAGGTTCGGCTCGCCTGCTCGCGATGCTATCCGCTGTATCGGACGGTATCTGGGAGTGTACGCTGCCTGACGGCGCGCTGTCAGTGTGTTCAACAGCCACTGGGCGGCCGTCCTGGATGCCCGCACTAGCGCCCGATTCGGTGCGGGCCGCCCTGAACCTCCTCGAACCCTGGGAGAAGAGGGCGCTGTTAAAGAGTTGGGCGTACTGCCGGAAAAGATCCGAGAGCACCTTCGAGCATGAGGCATGGCTGCGCGACCGCCCGGAGGCAGTCCGGATTCGGGCGGTCATCACTGCCTGGGACGAACAACACGCGCCTCGGGTCCTGACTGGCGTTCTTGAAGTTGTCGAAGACCGGAAAGGTATGGCTCATCCCGGCCTGCGCGCTACTGTGGAATCGTCCCACTCAGCGGTCGTGGCGACCACCGTGGCCGGAGTTCCTGTCCTGGTGAACGAATCGGCCCGTGAGATGTTCGGGCCGGACTGCGAAAGTGCAGGCGAGACGTGGCGGGCGCTGCTGGTGAGCCTGACCAGCGATCCTGCCATGTTGAAGCAGCATCTCGACAGCATCGATTCCAATCCCGCCCAATCCTGCACTCTCCAACTCCACCTGAAGGACGGACGCATCGTGCAGGGCCATGAAGAGCCGCAACTCGTTCGCCGCCGGATGATTGGACGCGTTTGGCGGTTCCGCGATATCACTGAGCAACACCGGGCGCAGGAGGAACTGCGCGCGACGAAGGAACGCCTGGAATTAGGACTTCTTGGAACACAGGACGGCATCTTTGATTGGGACATGAGGACGGGGCGCGTTTATGCCACCCGCGTGGGCGATTGTTCCCTGGAAGACACTTACCGGTGGGTGCATCCGGATGATCTGGCAAGGATGCAGGAGGCTACGCGGGCGCACCTGGAAAACGACGTTCCGTACGACATCGAGTACCGCACACACCCCCCCGGCCATTCCAGAATGAGGTGGGCCAGGGCCCGCGGGCGGGTGCTGCGCGACTCCGCGGGAACTCCTTACCGCTTCGTAGGCTGCTTCACAGACATCACCGCGAAAAAGGAGGCCGTCGAAGCGCTTGAGCGCCGGGAACGGGAGTACCGGACGGTGCTCTCGCAAATCCAGGAAGTAGTATTCGAAGCCACCGTGGATGGGATGTTGCGTTACCTCAATCCCGCGTGGACCCGCTTGCTCGGCCACGATATTGAGGAATGCCTCGGTGTCCCGCTGCTCAATTTTGTGGATCCGGAAGATCGGGAGCGCCTCCAACTGCACTTACAACTTTTCGACCAAGCCGTCGGATCGCCGCCGATCGAGTGCCGCTGGATCACCAAGTCAGGAGATAGCCGTTGGCTGGAACTTCGCCCCGGGCGCTTTGGAGAGGTTGCAGCGGACCAGCGAATGTTCGGCAGTCTGGCCGACGTCGAAATGAGACGGGCGGCACAGGAACAACAGGAGCGGGCCCGCCAGACTGCCGAGCAGGCCAATCGCGCGAAATCCGAGTTCATTGCCGCGATCAGCCATGAATTGCGCACGCCGCTGAACGTAATCGCCGGATCGAGCGAGTTGCTGCTGGAAACCTCGCTCCGGCCAGACTCGCAGCACTACGCGGAAGTTATTCACTCGAACGCTCGCGCGCTGACGCGCCTCATCAATGATTTGCTCGACATATCCCGAATCGAAGCAGGTCAAATCGATATCGAAGCCGTCCCGTTCGACCCGGTGCTGATCTTGGAAGCGGTCTGCGATCAGTTCCGCGCCGCAGCGCAGAGTAAGGGCCTTCTGCTTGATTTGTTATTGCTGGGGCGGGTGCCGGACAGGCTCATCGGCGACCCGGGCCGGCTCCGACAGATCACCAGCAACCTCGTCGGGAACGCGGTCAAATTCACGCGTGCGGGACGGATCCATGTGACTCTCAAGAACTGCGGCTCCGGTGTCCGCATTGCAGTGAAAGATGATGGGGAGGGAATCCCCGCCGAGGCGGTCGAGCGCATCTTCGAGAAGTTCGTGCAACTCAGGACTGGCTCCGCCCAATCGCGATTGGGGGTTGGGTTGGGACTGACCATCAGCCGCCGCCTGGCCGAGGCGATGAGGGGCCGGCTATACGTGGAAAGCGAAGTAGGGAAAGGCAGTTGCTTCACTGTCGAGTTGCCCCTACCCCCAGCCGAAGGCGAGCCAGGAATCGTCGATCCAGCTTTTGCTGGTCTGCGTGTTGCCGTACAGACGCCGGACAAGTCTCTCCGAAACTCCCTCAAGTTACTGTTGGAGCGCGTGGGCGGCGTCTTCCTTCCTTGCCGCGGGCCGAGCGATCTAACGCGCCTGCTGAACGATGGTGGCTGCGACATCCTTCTCCTGGACTTCGAGGCCGCTCATTCGAAGGCGTTCCAAGGCACGCTGACTCTCGCGGAGTCGCTTCGGATCGTAACGGGCCGGGTTGTTGGGGCGCCCGGCGCGATGGCCGGACGCATGGCCCTCGACCGGCCGCTCACCCTTTCCCGGCTGCGGCGATTCCTTGCCGATACAGGAGTTCGCAAGCCGAATGGGGCAAGAAATGCACACCGCATGTCCGCCATGAAAATGCGGAAGAGGCCCCCGAGAGTGTTGGTGGTTGACGACAACGCGGAGAGTTTGAGCATCAGTGCGGCGATTGTCCGGCACTGCGGATGCGAAGTCGACGCCGTGACAGGCGGAAATGAGGCTGTAGCCCGGTTCCAGGCAACACGTTACGACCTGATCCTGATGGATGTCGAAATGCCGGACCTGGATGGTTTGGAGGCTACCCGGCAGATCCGGGCTGTCGAACAGGCGCAGGGCCGGCCGCGGGTTCCTATCGTGGCGCTCACCGCTTATGCGCTCGATGTCCAGCGCGAGAACTGCCGCCTGGCTGGAATGGACGACTATCAAGCAAAGCCCGCCAGCATGGAAGAACTCACCTCGAAGATCGAGCAATGGATCCCGTCCCAGCCGGTTCTGCTTTGCATTGGTGCCATTGGGAAATGGTCTACGGCTGTGGCGCGCGCCCTGAGCGGCGCAACCGAGTACCAGACCATCTTCGCCTCGGGCGAGAGTGAAGCGGTGGCGGTTCTGAGGACAAGGCAGGTATCGGCCGTTCTGGTCGACGGCCGGGCCGGGAGGCCGGATGTGTTGCGGGAAGCTCTCGCTCAAGCAGGCGACACACCCCAGATCCTCGTGAGCGACAATCCGGATCCAAACCAACTCCTCAAGGCTGTCGAAGACGAAGTCTGGGTGACGAAGCTGGTTGCGGCTGCGCCCATGACGTCCGCTCTGGTGTCGGCGTACCTTGAAAACCGCCTGCGCGACGTAGCGGCGATCAAGGCGGCGCTGGACTCCTCCGATCTCTCCACCGTCCAGAGAATCGCACACAACTTGAAGGGCGTGGCCCCAGGACTCGGTTTTCCGCAACTGGGCGACTTGGGCCGCGAGATGGAAGCCCTGGCCAAATCCGGCATGCGCGAACGCATCCTGACGCTCAACGGCGAGCTTGAACAACAGTTGCGTGCGATCCAGCGCTCTCTTCTCTTGGTGCGCACCTAGCAGGTAAGCTCAGTGTGGCGAGCCGCTTGCTCTCGCGAGAGTGAACATGCGTGCTCTTGCGTTTTTCGGTTTGGTTTGCCTGTCGATGCCCGCCGCGGAGCGGCCCAAGATAGGTCTTGTTCTGGGCGGCGGCGGTGCTTTGGGACTTTCCCATGTTGGCGTCATTCAGTGGCTGGAGGAACAGCGCATACCGGTTGGCATTGTGGCCGGCACAAGCATGGGCGGCCTGGTCGGCGGTCTCTACGCCACCGGTAAGAGCCCGGACGAGTTGGGCGATTTCGTGGCTCAGATTGACTGGGACGATGCGCTGCGCACCGGTCCTTCTTTCGATCAGTTGACCTTTCGCCGGAGAGAAGACCGGCGCGAGTTTCCCAATCAGATGCAACTCGCAGTAAGCAAGGGCCTCCGCCTGCCGGCAGGGTTGTCGGCCGGGCATGGCGTGGGCGTGGTGTTGAGCCGGTTCACTGGCGCCTATGGCGATATCACCGACTTCAACGAACTGCCGATCCCGTTTGCCTGCGTGGCCACTGACCTGGTACGCGGCGAGAAGGTGGTTTTGCGGCGTGGAAGGTTGTTCGACGCCCTGCGTGCCACCATGGCGATTCCGGGGCTCTTCACGCCGTGGAAGATTGGCAGTCAGGTGCTTGTGGATGGCGGAACCCTCGACAACCTGCCGGTTGCCGTGGCCCGCGAGATGGGCGCGGATGTCGTGATCGCCGTTGTGCTGGAAACGCCTCCGATCACCGGCAAAGCCGTCGAGTCGCTGCTGGGAGTCGCCGCGCGCAGCATCAGCGTGATGATCGCGAACAATGAGAAGGCAAGCATGGCGCAAGCTGATTTCATTGTGGCGCCCGCGTTGAAGGGGTTCTCCTCGTCGGACTACCAGCGCTCCGGCCAATTGCGCCAAGTTGGCTACGAAGCCGCACAGAAGGTTGCGGCTCTCCGCAAGTATGCGCTGGAGCCGGAAGAGTGGGCCAAGCACCTTGAACAGCGCCAGTCGCGGAGACGCTCGGTTCCAGAACCAGCGGGCTTGGCAGTGGCTGGCGTCCCGGAGCAGGAACGGGAACTGCTGGAACGGGACCTCCGGCCAGCAATCGGCGCCGGCGCGTTCGATGAAAGGCGCCTGGAGCGGGCGCTGGGAGGAATCGCGGGAAGCGGCCTGTACGACTCGGCCGACTATCGCTTCACGCGCAACGCCGCGGGCCCGGTCCTCGAAGTGAACGCACGGCCGAACCCGCGCGGCCACTGGAGTCTCGACATTCTGCCGCAGTTCGAAGCGGCCTCCGGCGAAGGGTCCCGATTCGGCATGGGTGGGCGGCTGAAGATTCTCGCAGCCGGAAGCGTTGCATCGGAATGGCGAATCGACGTTCTCGGCGGCGCGGGCAATACTGGGGCGGGGGCCGAGTACTACTGGCGTCCTGGCGCAAGCCGCTTCTTCATCGCGCCCAGGATCGCCGCCGAAAGCCAACTGATTCCGTTCCGGAAGGACGGCCGTCTGCTGGCTGAACTTGGCGTCGACCGGCGGTACGCCGACCTGTCCGCCGGCTGGGCAATCAGCCGGGAGGCAGAGATGCGGATCGGGCTGCGCGTCGCGTCGGCCAACGCTCAACTCGCCAGCGGCACGCTTCCCGTGCCGGAGAGCGAGGGCGGCTCCACGTCCGTCCGGATGCAATATCGCTACTACGGGCAGGACAGCGCCCTCATCCCACGCCGCGGCTTTCGCATATCCGCCGACGCCGAATGGGTCGCGCGGGGACCCGGCGGTGTGAAGCCTTTTGCCGTGGGAGACGGGAACATCGCGTGGGCTAAGCCGATCAACTCGCGGCTCAGCGTCCTGACCGCGTTCTCCGGGGGCGCCGCCCCTGCCCGCGGCGGGATTCAAGCGCTGTTCACGCTCGGTGGAATCAGCCGGCTGACGGCTCTCTCCCGGAATCAATTGTTCGGGCAACGCTACTACCTGGCGCAGGGCGGACTTCTTCGAGAAATGCGTTCGTCGTCTTTCGCCAGGATCTTTGCAGCCGGAATCTACGAGGCCGGCGCCGTGCACTTGCGCGGATTCGACGCGCCCACCTATCACAGCGGATCGGCGGGACTGCTGGCGGAAACCTACCTTGGCATTGTGTATGTCGGCGCGGGTGTGGGTGACAAAGGCGAACGGAAGGTCTTCTTCCGCCTGGGAAGGCTCTTTTAGATCGAGCCTGATTGCGCTTCTTCCCTGACCCGCTCCACCAATTCGATCAGGTTGTACTTGTGAAGTTTGCGATAGAAGCGGTTGCGCCCCATCTTGAGCAGGCGCATCGCTTCGGACACGTTGCCCTTCGAACGAAGTATGCAATCCTCAATGGCGGCGCGCTCGATCTCATTGATGCTGCTTGAGGGTGTGACCGCCACCGGCACGACCGTTTGCCGGCGGTGCCTCGCCGATCCTGGCTGGTTCAGAAACGCGGGCAGGTGCTCACGCTGCACCTCCTCGCTCTCGCACAGAATCAACGCGCGCTGGATTGCATTCTGCAATTCACGCACGTTACCAGGCCAGTCGTATTTGGAGAGCGCATCGATCGCGGCAGGCGAGAGACGCCGGGCGGGGGACCCGGTCACGCCACGGTATTCGTTGACGAAGCGAGTGGCCAGAAGGGGAATATCCGTAGACCGTTCCCGAAGCGGAGGGATCTCGAGGTCGAATACAGCAATTCGGAAATACAGATCTTCGCGGAAGCTCCCCGTACGGACCATTGAGGCCAGGTCACGATGGGTTGCCGCAATCAGCCGGAAATCGGATTGCAGCACGGTGGAGCTGCCGAGCCGTTGGAATTGCCGCTCCTGGATCACACGAAGCAGTTTGGCCTGCATCGCCAGCGGCAACTCGCCGATTTCGTCGAGGAACAGGCTTCCCCCATCTGCTTCCTCGATGCGCCCGAGGCGCCGCGAAACGGCGCCGGTGAACGCGCCTTTTTCGTGCCCGAACAACTCCGCCTCAATGAGGCTCTCGGGAATCGCGGCCGAATTGAGCGCCACAAACGGCCCCTTCGATCGGGAACTGGCTGCGTGGATTGCCCGGGCCACAAGCTCTTGCCCTGTGCCGCTTTCGCCGCGGATCAACACGCTCACGTCGGTGGCGGCCACACGGTCCATCATTCGTAGGACGCGCCGGATGGCTGGCGACTGTCCAACAATTCCGTCCTTGCCGCCGCCCGCCGCCTGCCTCGACAGCTCAAGCACCTGCATGGTCAGCCGGTGCTTTTCGAACGCGTGGCGGAGCACGGTCTCGAGCCTCTCCGGCGAAATTGGCTTGCACAAGTAATCGTACGCACCGGCGCGCATATAAGCGACGACCGACTCAATTTCGTCGTCGGCGGTCACCATCACGATCGGAACACTGGGAAGGCGTTCCCGGATGGCCTGCAATGTGGCCATGCCCCCCATGCCGGGCATGTTGATGTCCAGCAGCACCGCGGCGAACATCCTGTTCGAGAGGGCGGCCATCAACTCTTCGCCGTGATGATACGTTTCGCAACGATAGCCCAGACTCGCCGCTTGTGACGCCAACAGCGCACAAAAGTCGCCATCGTCGTCGACGATCGCCATCATGGCATCATCATCGGGGGCGAGGGGAGCGTTCATTTGTTGTCAATCACCTTCGCAACTGAATGACCGCTGCGGCAACTGCGCTACAGGTACTCGCAAGAGCGGCTTTGTGCTCGCCTATTGTATCGATTCGGGATGCTCCGGAACGGAACAGCCAAACCCTGCGGAACGCAACTTGCATCACCCGGTTTCCATGCGCCGCCTGTTCGGACCGCTCTACTTGCCTGGCGTGCTTCTTGCGCTTGGGACCTGCGCGTTCTGCCACCTCGCCAGAGGGCAGGACCTGAACCTCGTTCAGATCGCCCGTGCGCGGGATACCGCTGTCAGGAACCGAAGCCTCAGCGAAGCAGAGAAGCTGGAAATCCTGACGATGTACGACCGCGCCGCGGAGGCAGTGAACACAGCACTGCAACACCGGGCCGGCCAGATCGCTCAAGAGAGGCGGAAAGCGGCGATCGAGCGGGAAATGGGATCAATCGAAGGAGAAATCCTTCAGTTGTCCGAGGGGCAAGCAGTGGATCTGGCGGACCCGGCCGAGACGACCGTGGCCGTGGAGGAAGCGCTGGGGCGCGCCTTCGCCGACCGCAATTCCCAAGTGCGCGCGCTGAACGAGCTTACACAGGCATCTGGAAACCTGGCGAAACGGCGTGACGAGATGAATCAGCGCCGCAGCAAGATCCGGCAGGAAGAGGACACTGCGGATGACGAACTGGCGCTGCTGCAGGTGCAGTTCGGAGGCGAGGCGTGGGGGGCGGCGTTCCGGGCTCAGGCGATGGCGCGTAAGCAATCGTTGCAGGCCGAACGGGATTTATTGAATGCCGAGAGCCAGGCATTGGATGCGTTGCGATCGTTGATTCCGCGGCAGCGCGATGCAGCGAAGCTGCGATTGGAAGCCGCCGAGCACCTGATCGAACAACTCAAGGTGCGCAGCCGCGCCGCGCAGGTCCGCGAGGCGGCCAGGGAGTTGACGCGCGTCACACAGATCGCCGCTCAAGCCTCCGCCCTGTCGCCAATCTTGAGCGCTGTGGCACGACAGGTAACGGACCTGTCCAGCCGGCTCTGGAAGGACGATGGCGTCCTGCTCTCCAAGCAGGAGGTGGCTGGACAGACCGAGCGGCTGAAGCGCGAGACGCTACGCGCCGACGGCGTAGCCGCTTCGATGAAACGGCGATACGAAGCCGCGGGGTGGTTCGCGCCAGCCGAGGAGTGGCTTCACGGTTTGCCCATGGATTTGCCGAAACTGGCGGACGTGGAGCGGGATCGGGCTTCCAAGCTCGCCCTGCTGGACCGGCTGCGGCAACAGACCTTCACCCTGGAGGATCGCAGGCAATCCGAACTGAGCCTGGAGTCGCAGATTGAAGAGATCCGTAAGGAGTGGGCGAAAGAGGCGCGCCCCCGCCAGGAACACGAAGAAGCTGAAGCGCGCCGGCTCCTGCAGTTACGGCGGGACCTCACCGAGGATCTCTTGAAGGGCAGTCAGGAACTCGACGCACAGTTGAGCGAGTTCAACCAAGTCTCGATCACCCTTTTGCAGAAACTTCGGGAAATCCGTGACTACGCGGAGCGGCGGATCCTGTTCTCTCGCAGCACCGGTGGAGCAATCTCATTCAAACACGCGGGGCAGGCATTGGCGTGGCTGGCGGTAAGCCCGGAGTGGGGTACTGTCTGGCGATCGAGTTGGGCGGGCGTCGCGGTGATGATGGGAGTGGTCATTGCGCTGCTTTGGCGCGGGCTGCCGGATCGGCTGTTTGCCCTGCTATCGGCCATCGTAGTGCCAGCCGCGATGTTGAACGTTTCGTGGTTGCTGAGAGAGCAACAAGGTGTGCTGAGCGCGGCGCTGCGGGCGGGTCTGACCGCAAGCGCCGTTCTCATCGCGGTACTCGCCTCCGTTCGCGTGCTCCTGCGAACGAAACGCACCGGGCTGCCCATCTGGGCGCGCCAGGCAGCGCCTGACATCGCGTGGCTGGCCGTCGTTATTCCCTTACTTTGGTTCTTCGTCGGGGCGTTCGCGGCGGTCGGCGGTCTTCTGAGTCAGAGTCCGGACCTGGCGTCCTACAACAACTCCCTGGGGCGTCTCTGTTTTGTGCTGGCTTGCGCGGGCGGCGCGATATCTGCCTTGCGCCGTTTTGGGCCGCCGGTGCGGGCGATCGCCTTGACCATGGCGATGATTCCCATGGTGCTTGCGCTCGCCGGCTCTTACGCCACGGCGCTGCTGCTGGTACGCAATACTTTCTGGACCCTGCTCGCAAGCGCAGCCATTGCCTTGCTTTACAACCTGGCCCGCCGCGGCATCGACAACAGTTCCAGGAATGGCGAACCGGCCCAGCGCCGGATTGAAAATGGGTCACAGATTCTCGAACTCGCCAGATTCGGATGCAGCCTGCTCTGGATCGCCGCCGCGCTCGCGATCTGGTCAGCCGCGCTTCCCGCCCTGTCGATGCTGGACAAGGTCCGGCTGACTGCCTCCGCCACCAATCCGCTCACACTTCTTGCGGTGGGGGAGGCGATCCTGGCGATCGGGGCTACGGTTCTCCTCGTGAAGAACCTGCCCGGGCTGCTCGATTTCGTTTTCCTGCGGCGCTTCGATCTGCACACCGGTACCGTCTACGCCGCCACAACGATCGTTCGCTATCTGCTGATGGTGCTGGGCGCCGCAGCGGCTTCCCGCATCCTCGGCGTGAACTGGGGACAGGTTCAGTGGCTGGCGGCGGCGCTATCGTTCGGCATCGGATTCGGCTTGCAGGATGTCTTCGCCAACCTTGCTTCGGGCCTGATTCTGCTGTTCGACCGATCCATCCGCGTGGGTGATGCGATCACTGTCGGAGAGTGGAGCGGCCGCGTGTCGCGCATTCAGATGCGCGCCACCACGGTCACGCTCTGGAACCGCAGCGAGATGGTAGTGCCGAACCGGGAGTTCATTGGCAGCAAGCTGATCAACTGGACGCTGTCGAAACCGGAAACACGCGTGGAACTCAGAGTTGGAGTACCTTACGGATCGGATCTCGATCTGGTCCGGCGTGTTCTGCGCGAGGTGGTGGCCGCGAATCCCAACGTCTTGCCTGAGCCCCCCGCGGAGGTACTGCTGACGTCGTTCGGCGAAAACGCGATCTTCTTCGAACTGCAGGCGTTCTGCTTGTACGAGTTCGGCAGGCAGCTCGTCCTCGACCAGCTCCACACCGCGATCTACCAGGAGTTTGAGAAGAGCGGGGTGCGCGTAGCTGGCCCTCGGGTCAACGTTCAGTTCAACAAGCCGTAAAGCCGCGCCGATGGACCTCTGCATGCTACCCGGCAGAGCGTTCATTCCATGCCCACACAACCAACTGCCGTCGCCCTTCCTCCACCCACCCTGCTCGACCGAATGCTCGCTCCGGTGAGCAAAGTACGGGCAGGCGAAGGGGCAGGCGCCGTATTGCTCGCGCTCAATGCGTGCCTGTTGCTGTTCACTTACTACATCCTGAAGACGGTTCGCGAACCCCTGATTCTCGATCAGCCGCACGGCGCCGAAATCAAGAGCTTCAGCACAGCGCTGCAGGCTGGGCTGTTCCTGGTTGTGGTGCCCGTCTACGGGAACATTGCGTCGCGGTTCCGCCGCATGGGCCTGATGGCGGTGGTCACCACGTTCTTCATTGCGAATCTCGCGATCTTCTGTCTTCTGGGTGCGGCCGGCGTCAACATCGGCATTGTGTTCTACCTGTGGCTCGGTATCTTCAACATGCTCGCCGTTTCGCAGTTCTGGTCCTTCGCCAACGACCTCTACACCGAGGAAGAAGGGAAACGCCTTTTCCCGGTAGTGGGGATCGGCGCGAGCCTCGGCGCCTGGCTCGGCTCAGTGGCGGCCGAGCACAGCATCCGCCTGGCCGGTCCCTTCACGTTGATCGCGGTATCCGGTCTCATGTTGGCCGCGTACCTGGGAGTTACCTGGCTGGTAAGCCGGCGCGAAGACAACCGCGTGGGCGAGGCACGGGCCAGCGCCGCGAAGAAGCCGCTCGACCGCAAGGGTGGGTTTCAACTGGTCCTCAGCGACTCCTATCTGCGTTGGATCGCAGTGCTCGTATTTCTGCTGAATGCCGTGAACACCACCGGCGAGTACATACTGGGCCGCTTCGTCGTCGAAACGGCCGCCCGGCTGCCGGAACAGGCGCGTGGCGCCTACATCGGCGAGTTTTACGGCAACTACTTCGCCTGGGTCAGCTTGGCCGGCTTTCTGCTGCAGACCTTCGTCTGTGCCCGGCTTTTCGCGAAGATCGGACTGTATGCCTCGCTGTTTGTGCTGCCGCTGGTTTCGCTGACTGGCTACGGTGTTCTCCTCACTGTTCCCTTCCTCGGCATTGTTCGCGTGGCCAAGATATTCGAGAACAGCGTTGACTACTCGATCAACAACACCGTGCGCCAAGCGCTTTTCCTCTGCACCAGCCGCGAGGCCAAATATAAGAGCAAAGCCGCGATCGACACGTTTTTCACGCGCGCCGGGGACCTCTGTTCGTTCGGTGTCGTAATGGCGGGAACGACGCTGGTGAATCTGTCGGTGGCGGGATTCGCCGTCGTCAACATCGGTCTCACGGGTCTGTGGCTGGCGTCGGCAGCGCGGATCCTGCGGGAACATCGGAAACGCAACGAGAGAGAGGCGGACTGAAACGTCTCGAATCGAGACAATCCAAAACGGGATGACGCGATCAGGGCGTCGTCCATAGTCCTGAGTCGGAATCGAGCATGCCATCGCCGTGCCGGGAATATCCTTCCGCCGGCCGGTGTTCGCGCCACCAATCCTCAGCGGCTTCGCGGTTCCACTTCCGATCGAGCGGCGTCTCGCTGAGCAAGCGCCAGAGATCAGTGGCTGAAGACGGCCGCTTCGCGGGGTCCTTTTCAAGGCAGGAGAGGACAATGCGGTCCAGTGTTTCGGGAATCGGTTGGGTCGCTGTTTTCGAGGGCGCCTTGGGCGCGGTGCGCACGTGGTGAATGATGACGGCCATCGGCTCACCGGAGAACAGCGGCTTTCCGGTCAGCATGTAATACGCGACGCAGCCCAAGGAGTAGAGATCAGAGCGTTCGTCGGCGGACTGTCCCATGGCGCGCTCGGGCGGCATATAAGCCGGGGTGCCAGTGAGTGCGTCATTCTTGGTGATCTGGCTGTCTTGTTCCCGAAATGACTTGACGAGACCGAAGTCGAGAAGTTTCACTACATCCACGTCGACGCCGAGACGGCAGAGAAACAGGTTCTGGGGTTTGATGTCCCGGTGCAGAAGCCCGGCATCGTGCGCCTCGGCGAGCGAGCGGCACGCCTGGCGCAGCACTGCGACGGCACGCTCAGGCGGCAGCGGGCCGAACCGCTCGACCAGTGATTGGATATCCAAGCCCTCAAGCAGTTCCATCACGAAGAACGGGCTGCCGCTTTCGCTCACGCCGAAATCGTATAACTGCACGGTATTGGGCGAACTCAGGCGGGCGACGGCACGGGCTTCGCGGCGGAAGCGCTCGACCGTCTGATCGCGGTTCTGGCTGTCGAGCAGTTCCGGCCGGATCAGCTTGACGGCACATGGCCGGGCCAGCAGGTGGTGCCGCGCGCGCCATACTTCGCCCATGCCGCCTTCGCCGAGTTTCTCCACCAGACGGTAGGAGCCAAGCGGAAGCCCTTCGTCGAGCAACGCTTCATCCACTTCCACGAGTGTTCCACGCGCGGATCTCACGGCGCGCTCCAGCAGGCTTTGGAGTTCCTGCACATCGCCGGGCCAGCGATATTTGCTCAGCCGTCTCAATGATTCTTCCGCGATACCCTGGACAACGGAACCGATCCGGCGCGCATGCTGGCTGACGAAAAACCGGGCCAGCTCCGGAATGTCGCCGGAGCGCTCCGCCAGTGGCGGCACGCGAAGCTGCCTCGGTTCCAGCCGCGCCAACAGCTTGGAATGGAACCCCGCCGAATGGAGAAGAGGCGCCGAACAATAGGCTATGAATCGCACGTCCAACTCAGCGCTGTCGCCGTTTTCGCGCGGCGCGGCCACTTGGTCGAGCACGCCCGCCAGGCGTTCCTGAAGTTCCGCTGGCAACCGTTGCGCTTCCTCGAGGTAGAGCGTGCCTCCGCGAGCCAGTTCCAGCAGGCTCATGCGCGGGGTGCCGTCGGCCGCGGGCGGCGCGGCCATAAGACCCGGATCTTGGCCCGGCGGGAGCAGCGCGCAGTTGACGTGAATGAATGCCTGTCTGGTTCGCGGCGACGCATGGTGAATAGCGCGCGCCGTGGCTTCATGGCCGGACCCTTGGGGCCCGGTGAGCAGCAACGGCTCCCGGGCATCGGCCTCCAGTTGGATGGAGTCTCTCAAGGCGCGCACGGCCGGGCTTGAGCCAAGCAGGGAGGCTTCTACGCGGCGGCGCGCGTCCGAGAGGAATTCCTGGGCAACGGCGAGTTCGCGCGCCAGCGCGTTGTTGCGCTCTTCCAATTGGCGCCGCAGCCGCTGGATGGTGAGGTGGGCGTTCACCCGGGCCACGACCTCGTCGCTCTGAAACGGTTTGGTGATGAAGTCGACGGCGCCGACTTCAAGACCGCGCACCTTATCACTGGTCTCCTCAAGCGCAGACAGAAAGATCACCGCGGCGCCGGCAGTCTCGGGATCTGCCATCAGGCGCCTGCATGTCTCATAGCCGTCCATTCCAGGCATCACGACATCGAGCAGAATGACAAGCGGACGCCAACGGCGGGCCACTTTGAGCGCGTCCTCGCCATTGCGTGTGACGAATAGCCGGAACCCGCGGCCGTCGAGTGTGCGGCGAAGCACATCGAGGCTGGTGGGATCGTCGTCCACCAGCAGGATCGGAGCGGTATTTTCGAACGGAACAGGCACAGCCATCAATCCTCCGCAGTGTCGTCGTCGAGCTCACTGAGGCGCTGACGTACCTCGGCGAGCGATGTGGTCAGGGTTGCGCCTGCCTTGATGATGTCGGCTCGCACCTCCGCGGCCGGCCGCGGTGCTCCTGCCGGGGCCGCGGGAACATGAGTGGCAAACCGCGATCGAAGCTTGTGCCAGAGCGTCGGGGGCACGACGGTCTCGATGTATTCGAGCGACGCCCCTCGAACCCACGCATCCTCGCTGTCGATGGCTCGCGCCGCGATGCGCATCGGCTCGCGCTCCAAGCCCAGCGCCAACAGGTTGAAGATGTGTTCGCGGGCCTGGGGCGAATCATGCCCGTTGTTCAGTTCGGCTTCGGCCGCCGAAAGCGCCGTCGCGCTGGCAATGGAGAGTGCCGGATACTGGTCGGACAGGGAGAGCAGCGCACGTCCCGCGCGCAACCGGACCTGAAAGGCTGGCGACCCCAGCGCGGAGGCGAGCCCATCCCGGGCAACCGGCGAGTCACAGGACTTCAGCGCCGCCGGGAGGCGCCGCCGGACC
The DNA here is from genome assembly GCA_016789785.1 of Bryobacterales bacterium. Next base: position 9,263 of record JAEUQE010000035.1, on the reverse strand, counting down.
ACTTCGGACGCGCCGCTATCCAGAAGCGCCGAGACCATTTCGCCCGCCGCGCGGGGTCCGAATGATTCGAGCGCCGCGACCGCGGGACGCAGGAACCGGCGGTCGGCAAGCAGGGGGATGATCGTGCCGATGAGAACGGGGTCGCGCGGCAGGCTCTCCAAGGTCCGGCGAATGCGCCCTGGATCCGAGGAGCGAAGCGCCGCGAAGGCTTCCAGTACGGGATCCTGGGTTTCGACGGAGGCTGGCGCCGGCTGCTCTCCCAGCGCTTTCTGTAGCGTGGCGCGGTCGATGCCAGTCAGGCTGCGCACGACCGTGAAATCCGACAGCGTTTGTTCCGCAAGGTCGGTCAGCGGCTCTGCCTGCCGCTTTAAGCTGCCTTCCAACTCCGATACGTAATCCGCCCGCAACCTCCTGGCCGCGGCGAGTTCGGCCGCGGCAGCCAGCACGCCGGCGATGTTGACGCCAACCAGCGCATACAACGGCGCAAGACGATTGAACAGCATGACGACAAGGGCGCCGAGGCCTTTGCCGATCGAATCGCCGGTCACGTCGATGAGCGACTTAGCGCTGCGCTTTGCCGCCTGAGGCAGCGGGGTGTAGAGAAGCTCATAGCCCGCGCGGGCCACCGAGTTGCGCAGGGTCATGTCGAGGAAGCGCGGCAGAATGCCACTCCAGGGCGCCGGCGCCACGAAGCCGAGCAGTCCTGCGGCGCCGACCACGATGGGGTGGCTCGCCACCGACCCGCCCAATCCGAGGCGGGCCAGCAGAGTTTTTCCGAGCGTCGCCTGAAGCAGGAACGAGCCGAAGCCGGTGACGGCGTAGAAGATGCCGAAGAAGCGGACCAGGGGCTCGCCTTTACCGAGCCAGGCGACAGCCTCAGCCTTGAGGACGTAATCGAACAGCGATGCGACCGTAGCGCTCAGCATGGTCACAAGCGCGAGGTTGCGTAGCAGTGGCACGCGGCGGATTTCGCTCCATGCGCTCCGGGGCTCTTCCGCTGGTGGTGGCGCGGAGGCGACTGCCGCGCCCCGGGCAACGATCAGCGCTCCGGTTACGGTAATCGCTCCCAGGGCGCACAGCAGGAGCAGCAGCGCGCCTTGAGAGAACATCGCGGCAACGCGCTCCGCACCGACTCCGCCGAGCAACCCGCCTAGCGTGGCGGCGCCCGCCACCTTTGCCATCAGCGGCTTGGCGGAATGGGGATCGAAGCGTTCGTTCAGAAGCGACCAGAAACTCGAAATGGCGATGGCGCCGAGCACCGAGGAATGTACATAAACGAGCACCGCGGCGGCTTGCGGAGCGCTCAACAACGCCCACTCGGCAAAGAAGAGCGCGGCGCTGAGCGCGAGTAACGCAGGCGCCATTCGCGCGGGGCCGAAGCGGAGTAGCAGGCGGCCAGACATGCCTGCGGCAGGAAATGCGATGAGCGCGGCCCCGGCTACAAAGTACGGCAGGCTGGTGACCGGGAATGCGGACAGGAACAGCCCGTCGCGCAGCGCGTTGGAGCCAACCTGCTGTGCGATAAGCGCCGTCGCGATCACGGGCGCCACATGGTCTCTTTTCAGTGTGATCAAGAAGGCACTCTCCCCAATCGGCTGAGTAACTTCGCCGCTGTCGCCGCCGCATCCTCGAAATCGTAGCCCTCCACTTGAGCACGCAGTTGCATTACGAGACTCTCCTCTTCGGTGGAAAAATTCATCCGGGTTACTTCGGCGAGGGCGCTGGCCGCGGTCGACGCATCGAAGTCATTCAAGGCCGCCGCCAGTCTTTCGAGCGCCTTCCGCGCCACGGCGGAATCGAACCGGCTGGCCGCCGAGGAATCCGGAACGGCAGAGCGCAACGTGTCAATTGCACGGGAAACCACCGCGGCACAATCTTCAACGGCGCCCAGCATGTCGCCGAGTTCGGACTTGCCGGCCCGGGCGGCTGTCTCAATGCGCTTGGCCTCGGCACTCAGCGTCGCGGCGCCCAGGTTGCCCGCCGCGCCACTGATGGTGTGAGCGCGCGCGGCGATCGCCGCGGAGTCTCCGGAGGCCGCGGCAGCCCGCAACGCGGCGACACTCGCTCCGAGTCCGTCGCCGAAACGGAGCAGCATGGAACGAAGGCTGTCAAACCCTACACCCAGGCGCCTCAGGGTCGCCTCAACCTCAATGCCATCAAGGGCCGGAGTGGCTGCGTCGACGGCGGCGGCTTCCTCCGCGATTGGCCCAACACCAAGGGCCGGCTTGAGCCAGCGCCGCAGCGTCTTCAGCAGAATCTTGCGATCGATGGGCTTGGTAACATGATCATTCATACCAGCGGCGGCACAGGCGTCGAGATCGGCCTTCATCGCATTGGCTGTCATGGCGATGATCGGCAGGTCGCGGGTACGCGGGTCCTGACGGATCAGGCGAGTCGCCGTGAGTCCATCCATTTCAGGCATTTGCATGTCCATGAAGATGGCTGCGTACTTTCCCGGGTCGGCGAGTGCGAGATCAACTGCCTGGCGTCCATTGGCGGCAATGTCGAGTTCGATACCCAGGCGGTTGAGCAGTTCGGTGGCCACCATCTGGTTCGCTTCGTTGTCCTCGGCGAGAAGCGCCACCAGGCCAGCAAACTCACGGTCCAACGAGACGTCGAGCGACCGGCGCGCCACGTGCACGCGCGCTCCTTGTGCGCCCACCACGGCGTCGAACAGCGAGGACGCGGTGATCGGCTTCTGGAGGAAGACGTTGACGTCCAACGCCGCGCAGCGGTCCTCTTCCTCCTTTCCGGCATACGCGCTCACGAGGATGATGGGGAGGTCCCGCGTCTGTTCGCTCGCGCGAATGGCCGCGGCCGCATCAATGCCGTTCATGCCCGGCAGCATCCAATCGAGAATCACGAGCCCGAATGGGTCCCGCGCTCCGGGCGCGTTGCGGCGTGCGAGCAGTGCGAGCCCTTCTTCCGCGGTGTCCACGCAGACCGGCGGGATCGACCAGCCATTCAGCAGTATTTCCATCAACTCCCGACTGGAGGGGGTGTCCTCGACAACCAGCACAGGGCGCTCACGAACCGCGAGTGGGGCCGATGGCGCTGCATAAGACTCCCCGGCTTCAGCCAGGAAGCACGCCGTGAAGCTAAACGTGCTGCCTTTTCCTTCGGCACTCTCCACGCCCAGGTCTCCGCCCATGAGGCGGACGAGCCGGCGGCTGATCGCAAGGCCCAGGCCGGTGCCGCCGTACCTTCGGGAAGTGGAACTGTCTGCCTGTGCGAATGCATGGAAGAGATTCTTCTGCTGCTCCGGCGCGATGCCGATCCCGGTATCCCGCACCGAGAAAGCCAACCGGAGCTGGCCGCGCGGATCTTCCGCGACGCCATCCTGTCCAAGGTCTACCCGGACCACAACCTCGCCCTGATGCGTGAACTTGAACGCGTTACTGACCAGGTTCGTGATGACTTGCCGGAGGCGCAGCGCGTCGCCGAGCAACCTGTCCGGCACGGACGGCAACACATACACAATCAGTTCCACGTGCTTCTCGATAACGCTCGACCGGAACGTCTCGGTGACCTCTTCGAGTACGCCCCGCAGGCTGAAAGGCGCTTGTTCCAGTTCCAGCCGGTCCGCCTCGATTTTGGAGAAATCGAGTAGGTCGTTGAGGATTCCCAGCAGGTTCCTGGCGGAGGCGTATGCGGTGCTGGCATAGCGGCGCGGGCGCTCTGGCAGATCGGCCTCCAGCGTGAGGCCGAGCATGTTGAGGATGGCGTTCATCGGCGTGCGGATCTCGTGGCTCATGGTGGCGAGAAAGGCGCTTTTGGCGCGGTTCGCCGCCTCCGCCGCTTCTTTCGCGGTCACCAATTCCGCTTCCATTCGCTTGAACGCGGTAATGTCCTGGGTAACTCCCCACATGTCGGTGGGCCTGCCGTCTCCGTCGCGAACCACATGGCCAAGCGCGTGGATCCAGACGACCCGGCCGTCGATCGGCCGCCTGTACGCATAGGTGGAGTCGTAGGAAGGCGCCGTGCCGGCGATGGCTGCATTGAAATTCGCCAGAGTGGCGGAAGCTGCGGCTTCATCGCCCGCGGCAACATTGGCGAACCACTCATCCATCACGTGATAGCGGTGATCCGGGCGTGGCGGATCGCCGAAGATCGCGGCTGCGCGCTCCGAGGAGTTGTAATAGCCCGAGCCATCAATGGGTACATGCCAATAGCCCGCGCGCGTCAATTCCAGTGCGCTGTCTGCCTTGAAATGCGCAAGCTCGAGTTCTTCCGCGCGACGTTTCCGCTCCGCCTCCGCGGTATATCGCTCCGATAGATCACGGAGAATCGCAACGAAGCAGGGCTTGCCTCCAACGGTGGCCTCCGCGAGCGCGATATCGGTGGGCAATGGATGGCCATCGCTGGCTTGATGCATCCACTCAAAACGAATGGCGCCACACTCCCGTAGCCGTTGCACCACCTCTTTGCCCGCTTCCCGCGAGAGGGATCCGTCGGGCTGCCGCTCCGGCGAGAGTTCATACGGCATCTTGCCAACAACGTCGGCGGCACTGGCGTATCCGAACAGGGTGCACCAGGAGCCGTTGGCATCGATCACCCCGTTTTCGTCGAACACCAGCACCGCTTCGCCCGGCATCTCCCAGATGGCCCGGAAGGCGTCGTCCCTGCGTCGTCGCTCGGCGTTCTCCGTGAAGCTGATAACTGCGCCCAGGATGCCGCCGGTCACCGCGATGGGCGTGGCCCGGTACTCTACCTCAAGCCCTCTGCCGTCCTTACGCCAGAGCAATTCGTCGTCGATGCGCGCCGCATTGCCATTCGTGTAGGCGCGGTACATCGGACACTCCTCGACCGGGTAAGGAGAGCCGTCCGGGCGCCTGCTGTGAATCAGTTCATGTGCGCGCCGTCCGATCATCTCTTCAGTTGCATACCCGAGCAGTTCGCAGGCAGCCGGATTGGCGAAAGTGATCCTGCCCTCGCGGTCGATGCCAAACAGCCCTTCCGCCGTCGATGCCAGCAGCAGGCGGCTACGCTCCTCCGCTTCCGCCAGAAGGGCTTCGGCGCGTTTTCGTTCCGTGATGTCGATCAGCATGCCTACCAGCCCGCCGGGCGAGCCATCGGCCAGACGGAATCCATCCAGGGAGTAGAGCGTGGTACGCATCCCGCCGTCTGCGAACGCGATCGGCAGTTCGGCACTGAGGTGGGATGCGTCCCGGATTACCTCCAGGCCCTTCTGGTGGAAGCGTTCTCGTGCCCCGGGCTCGACGCTATCAAGGTCCAGGACAGTCTTGCCGGCAATGTCTTCGCGGCGCACGCCGAAAGCTCTCTCATACGCAGGGTTGCAGAGTGTGAAACGGCCGGCCGCATCTTTTACAAAGACCGGGTAAGGAATGGCATCCAGGAGCGCGGAGCGGATAGCCGCGAGTTCGCGAATCTCGCGCTCACTGCGCCTGGCGGCCGTAATGTCCCGCACCGCTGCAACCACCATGCGGCCCTCGCGAGAGTCGAGCGGGGCGAGGACCACTTCCAGTTCTAACTCGTCGCCGTTCTTACGATAGGCGCGCAACTCGCGCCCCCGCGCCATGAGCCTGCGTCCGGGCTCGGACAGAAATCTTTCTCGAAGGGCGGCATGGCCTCCGCGCTGCGCCTCCGGCACGAGTTCGTCAATGGAGCGGCCCGTAAGCTCGCCTTCACCATAGCCGAAGATGGCCCCGGCTTCGCCGTTGGCGGTGACGATGCGCCCATCCGAACGGACCAGGAATATCCCCACCGGTACGCAATCGAGCAGGGTGCGGATGCGCGATACCATGTGGTTGAAGGTCTCCGCCAAACGCCCGATTTCATCACGCGACCACACGGGAGCGGTGACGTCAAGGTGTCCATCAGCGACGAGGGCAGCGGCGGCCGATAACGATTCCACAGGCCGGAGCAGACGCTGCGCCAGCAACGTGGCGCCTACGAAACATCCTGCTAGCAAAACGGCAGTCCACGCAAGCAGCGTGCGGCGCAGCTCATCCACCGGCGCGAGCGCCTCGGACTCCTTCATCCCTGTCGAGAAAGTCCAGTTCAGGCCGGGGATGTTCAGTGGACCGTAGGCCATCAAGCTGAACTGCCCGGAAGTGCTGGTCTGCCGCAGAACCCCTTCCTGCCCTTGGAGAGCCAGGTCGACGCTGGGCTGCCGGATCTCCTGCTGCAGGATCGTTGTCCCGTACGCGCGAATGCGGTCGAGGGTCTTGGGCGGCGCGCCCCTGTCCCGCAGAATCCGTAAATGGGCTTCGGGATTCTCCACGAGTCCGCGCGAGGTGGAACGCACGAAATGGTCCGGACCGACAATTCCGCAATCTCCGGTTACCCCCAGCCCATCGCGCGCCCAGCCTCGATCGCCGGACACCACTCGATCGAGTGTTGCCGCCGGAAGTTGCACGGCTAGTGCGCCCTGAACCACGCCCGCCACGCTGACGGGCGATGCCAGGAATGCGACAGGAAGCCCGTTCGCAGGTTCATAGAACTCGAAATCGGAAAGGCATGTCCTGGCCGGGGGACCGCCTGAACAGTCCAAGCCGACCCGAGCCAGCGCCGTCTTCCGGTAAGGCCCTGCATCGAGATGGGTTCCCAGATCAGGATGTTTGCCCGTGGAGTAAAGCACCCGCTTCGTCTCCAGGTCGATCAGATAGAGGTCGCGAAAGCCGTAGCGTTCTGCGACGCGGCGGAAGCTCTGGTCGTAACGGGCATGCACGGCGCGGTAAGGCGTTGTCCCGCTCTCGTCCGGATCTAGGGCGATGTAGGCGGCCTGCAACTCGAAAGCTCCACGGCCCATCGGGAGGTAGTCCAGCGGAGTAGGACGAAGATCCATCAAGCGGCGCAGGGCGGGCAGGTAGACCTGGTCGTAGTGATCCGCGACGCGCTGTCGTGCCTTCAATCGGACCGGGCCTTGATTGATTCGGCGGAACGCGTCCCGGAATTCCAGAAGCGCCACTCCGGTCATTTGCATTTCGCTCAGGGTGGTGACTTCGCTCCCGAGCCCACGGAAGTATGACTCGATCTGGTGCGCCCGCGCGCGGCGTAGCGAGGTAAGCTGCCGCGAGATCGATTCGGTCAAGCCTTTTCTGGCCGCCGTGTATCCGGCGTATCCGGCGACCAGTATGCCGGCGCCGCCGATGGCAACCAGCGCGAAGGCGAGTTTGACGCGGACACTGGGATTCCGGGAGAGCACTACGGTGCTGACTGCACGCCAGCATCCACTGAAGTCTCTCAGCCATGCCGGCGAGGTCCGGTCACCGAACGCGAACCATGTGTCGACATGCCTGTATCGTAGCGGGACATCCCGGCAACCGTCGGGCTATCCCGAATCGGAACGTTCGTCGCCGCTTGGGCACTGTCATCTTCACGAACCGGCGAAGGTCACCTTGTCCACTTCGATTTTGGCCTTTTCTTCCTTGGCTTCCGGGCTGCTGGGCGGGGCTATCTTCCCAGCACTTGCCGGACTCAGCTTCAGACCCTGGAAAGGCTTGTCGAATTCGTCGGCGTGCCCCCAATGAACTTGCCGTTGACGTAAACTGCCGCGAACTGAACAGAGATCGTTCGCGGAATTCCGGCGGGCGGCGTGATCACTTGTTTCATGGCGCGGTTCAACCAGACTGGCTTCGTGTTGGCCAAGCGCAACGGAGTATTTCCGGCCGATCCGGAAGTTGGCGGCAGGCCCTGCGCACTTGCCGTCGATGGAGACGCCCGCTCGGCCAGGGTTGAACCGTCATTTTGAACGGCTAAGTCTCAGGCCATCAACCGGCGGCGATACATGTTGAGGGCGTCGCGCGTGGAGGCCACGGCGTGCCCGGTCGCCACACGGCGGGCCACAGCGAGTTTCAGGCTACCGAAATCGGGGAGGCGGGACACGTTCATTTCCACGAGATAGAAGCCGGGGCGATTGGAGTCCCTCTCGTCGCGAGCGCAATAAAACAGTTGGACCGCGGCGCGGATATAGCGCGTCGAGTAGATCTGCTTGTTGACCGCCAGGAACGGCACGCTGCCCATTCCCATGGGGAAGAGTGAGAGGTGATTGATGCGGATGGTGGGTTCCATGCCGAAGTCGATCTTCTCCCAATAGAAGATATCTTCGGCGCCCGGCATTTTCGCTTGAGGGTAGTCCACGATGTGACGGTAAACGGAAGTACCGGACTGAGGCGGCAAGTAGTAGGAGGACGCGAGCATCGTTCGCGTGGCTTCGTACAGGTCGAGCGGCGCCTTTCGGTCGCGGTAACTGCCGAGCGCCCGCAGTCCTCCTTCCATATAGGACATCATGCCGCGGTGCAATCGCTCGCGGAAGATGCGGTTCACCTGGTCATACCGGTCCGGGGATTTCCAATTCACCCGGCCCAACGCACCCGTCAACTCGAGGATCTGCAGGTCGCAATCGCCTGGGCTGCACTCACGTAATGCGTCGATGTCTTGCCGGGTGAGTTCCAATCTGTCGAAGTCGGATAGCTTGGGTGGGGCGCCGCCGCGGCAGAATGGCTGCACGGCCTGATAAACACGTTCTTTGGCAAGCGCCGGGATGTCCCGGCATACCGGCGCGAAACGCGCCAGTTCGGCGTTGACATAGACGGCGCCGAAGACCAGCATCCCGTGCTGCTGATCGAGCGGGTCCAGTACCTTCGTGACAACCTCGCCCCGATCAATGCTTGCTGTTTCGGCGCCGGTCAACTTGATGCGTTCGCGAAATGTCGCACGTGGAGTCGACTGCGCCGCCGCGGAACCGGCGAGCGCCCCGGTGATTGCTGCAAACGCCGCTCGGCGCGCGATGGGACGTGATTGCGGGAGCACTTTTTGCAACGAGCAATCGCTTGGCCAAAGCCGCAAGGACGGCCTGTTGGTCGAAATTCGAGGTGTGCCTACGGCTTCCGCCGGGAACCTGGTCATCGCGCGGTCGCGGGTTGGGGAAGGTGATTGCAGGTTCTGTTACTCGGGCCTCGCCTAAAGAGAACGCTCGAAGCCGGTGCTGGCCGGCTGGATGTTGAAGGAGGGCTGGGTCCTTCCTGGCGATCTCCGGCGCGTGGTGATTTGGCACGATTTCGCTACTGTCAGGGGAATCATAGGTTGTCGGTCGTCACCCCTCGCCACGCGTTTTCAAAGGCTTACGTGACTGCCTGAACACCCCACGCGGTCGTCACGGCCGTTCCCATCGTGTTGGCTGTGTTGACCGGCTGTTGACCACTTTTTCGGGCCTGTCGCTGGCCAAACCGTTCCACCGTTCACCGCGCAAGAAATCAGGCCCGGGTAGGACCCATTTCCCTTCAGTCCCCAAGTCACTC
>JAEUQE010000359.1 GCA_016789785.1 Bryobacterales bacterium | reverse complement strand
ACGCCCTGATCGGCCTTCGCCCGGTCGCCGGTGAGCACCTGCAAATCGGAATGGCTGTGCAGATCAATGAATCCGGGTGCGACGATCAGCCCCGTGCAGTCCACGATCTCGCAGTCTTCCGGTGCGTCGAACCGGCCTGTGGCGGCGATGCGGCTGCCGTCGATCAGGACGTCGCCGCGAGCGGCCGCCGCGCCCGTACCGTCGGCGATGGTTCCATTGCGAAGAAGGATCACCTCTGTATTATGACCCCTGTCCATGTGGGATTCGCGATGCCGCTAAGATAAAGGGTCATGCTTACCGTTGCCGGATGCCGGGCCCGCCAGAAGCGCTTGCTTGCCGTGATGAAGAAGCGAGGTTGGGATTGTTTTGTGAGCGCGAATTACCGGACCGCGTACTACCTGACAGGAGTACTGTGCCCGAGCGAAGTGCCGGTGTTTGTGCTCCTCACGCGATCCGGACAGTGCAAGTTGATCGCCGGGGCGAGCCGCGACGAGCACGCCGCCGATGAGTTGATTCCACTGGAGACGTATTCTATCGACCGCTGCCTTACCGATCTGGCCGGTGACGCAGCCGCTTTGCTCGAAGAAGCGCTCGGGAGCGCGTACAGCCGCTTCGGGATGGAGGCGGGGACGTTCCCTTCCTCCGCCCTCATTGTGGGCACCATGGAGGACGCGACGCAGTCTCTGCTGGCGCTACGCAAGAAGAAAGAAGCCGATGAGATCGCCGAGATTCGTGCGAGCCTCAAGCTGTGCAAAGTGGCTTATGACGCGGCGAAGCGGGTGATCCGGCCAGGTCTTATGGAAATCGAAGTGCATAACGCGATGTACGATGCCGTGATGCGCGAGGCGGGAACCACGGTCGAGTTTGCGGGCGACTTCGCTTGTGGCGAGCGATGTGTCCGCGGCGGCGGTAAGCCCACAAGAAATGTGCTGCGGGAGGGCGATCTCTACATCCTCGATTTGTTTCCCGCTCCGGCGCTCTACTTCGGTGATGTGTGCCGGACCTTCATTGTTGGCGAGCCTTCGAAGACGCAACTCCGCGCATGGTCACTGGTCGCGAAGGTGCTGCGAGAGGCCGAAGCGATGGTCAAGCCCGGTGTACCGGCGCGTTCGGTGTATGAAGCCGTGAAAAAGGCGCTCGCCGCCGCCCCGGGCGCCAAGCGGAGTTTCTGGCACCACGCCGGGCACGGGATCGGGCATCATGGCCACGAAGCACCGCGCATCATTCCGGGTTCGCACGATGTGTTCGAGGTGGGTGACGTGTTCACGCTGGAGCCGGGCGTCTATTCCACTGCGCTCCAGGGTGGCATCCGGCTGGAAGACAACTATGTGGTGACCCGAAACGGTGTGCAGAATCTGTTCGACTATCCGCTGGACTTAACTAAGTAAGGTATTTCGGAAGCTGACGGCTGAGCGCTGAGTGCTGACCGCTAACTAAGTTTCAACTTTGCCAGATAAATGCTCGTCTTGCCCTCATGCGACGAGTAGTAACTCATCCACAGTAAGTTGTCGTGCCACACGAAGCCGGGATAGCTGTTGTCCCCGGCACTCGGAAGGCTCACCAGCGGTTGATAGCCACTTTCAGTGAGGGCGCCAACCTCGGTCTTGTGCTTGCGGTCCGGGAAATAGCGGCGTCCTCCGCCCACCCATCGGCCATCGGGAAGAATAATGAAGTTCGGCCCACCGGTCTGATGGCCGCACGGCGTCCACTTCCAGTCCCTGTAAGGCGGCAGACTGCGCCCGATCCACGCCTGCTTGTCTTCCGCTTCGCGCCGCGCGAACGCGACACACTCGCCGTTGTCCAGAAAGCGAAGAGTGGTTTCATTCGGCTGGCCGGTAACGGCAAGTTTGTGAGTTGCCTGCCAATCCGATCCGTTGGCGCTCTCGCAGAATCGTAACTCCCAATCCCCCGCGGCTCTCCCTTGCGGCCCGATGTAATACGACACTCCATAAGCGCGCTTCTTGTGCCAGGTCACCCGCCACAACCAGTCGCCCGTTCCCAACACCGGCGCGGGTTTCGTCCACGCCTTGGCATCCTTGGAGAACGCCACGCGCGGCTGACGGCTCTTCAGCACCTTGGTGCCGCCATGCACCGATCCCCCCGCCACAATCATGAGCCGGTTGTCCGGAGTAATGGAGAGCTTCGGATCGCGAAGATCCACTCCCGCCTCGGTGAGCAGCGCCGAGGATGTCCACGTATCGCCATCCTTCGATTCGATCACGCGAAGCTGGCCGTCGCCGCCGACATGGTCCTCCGCCTCGCGAAACGTGCAATACCAGTGGTTGCGAAAGCGGATGAGATCAGTGAAGGCGTTATGCGCACCTTGATCCCAGATCTTTTTAAGGCTGACGATCTCCATGCTCTGAACCGGCGCGCCTTTTGCGGCGGCAAGCGCCAAAGGAGTGAAGGCGATCCATTCCCGTCTGGTCCACATGAGACTCTCCGAGGAGGAAATTGCGGACGAGTGTTTGATACCCGCCAGAGAGCATTATATGTGTGGGAACACCGGCTCTACTAGACGCCGCTCGACACAATACTGGTCACTTTCGTATCTTGGCGCGGCGCACCTCACCGTAGCGCAGGGCTTTCAGCCTGCCGCGCCGAGACCCGTCTCGGTGCAGGGCGAGGTGAACGAAAATGCGCGATCGTCCAGGTACTGACGCCCTCGGCCGCCAGGGGCGATTCGCCGGCCCCGGGCACGGGCCTCGACACGATTGTCGAGGCGGCAGCCTGAAGGCTGCGTTACCGTAGCACGCTTGGCTACGCGCTAGACGCGCTGGGGTGAGTAGAACACGCGTTCGCCTTCCGCCGAGAGCAGGACCCATAAGCCGTAAGCGCCCAGGATGGTGCCAAAGGGGAAGTTCAGCAGTTGGAGGCCGGAGAGCACGATGGTGAGGAATCGCGCCCAGGGCTGGAGATACAACAGTCCCAGGCCCGCAACAATCCCTGGAAGGCCAAGGACGACGGCAATGGCGCAGATAATGGTGCCCAGGATCCCGAGAATCGGGACGGCAATGGCGGCACCGGCGCCCGAGCCGTCGGCGATGCCGACCAACGCGGCGATGCCACCGAAGAGCATGAGCAGGAACAGCCCTACGATCACCCCCAGTGCTCCAAGGATGATGTGCAGGATCGCCAACAGCTTGATGTGGCCGGACATGATGAGTTTCCTGTTTTGACTATACGCAGTTCCTGGCCTGGATGTTCCGCTCGGGCGGCTTCCGCTCATATATGGCATTTTCTTGCCGACAAGTACAATTGAGGTCCCGTGGAATACCAGCAACTCGGATTATCGGCGGTCGATCCACCCTTATCGGCCGCTGCGAAGCCATCAGGGGCGTCTGCGCCGAAAGCGATTGCGAGCGCCGCAGCCCATGACTCTCTGGAGGACCGGATTCGCGGCGGAATGACCGGCGGAGTGGCGGACCGGTTAGCGCTATCGCTGCTGATTGGGCGGGCTTTACTCGCCCGTCATCAGGCAAACGACTTCCACGGAGGAATCTGTACCGCGGCTGTCCTGTTGGACGCCGGCGAACACATCTGCTTCGATGAGAGGTCCGCGCAGCCAGGCGGCGGGGCGTGCGAGAGAGATGTCCGCGCTTATGGCTATGTGCTGCTCGAATTGCTGTCGGGCGAACTCATGTATGGCTCCGAATTGCCGGACCCGCCGCCTGACCTGGATCCTCTGCTGAAAGCGGGCTACTCGGAACCGTTGGTTGCCGTAGTGCGCCGCTGCACCCTTGCGCACGATCCGCAGAGCGACCTTCGGAAGGCCGTCTCGCAACTGGAGAAGGTGGTGCGCGACATGGTAGACCAACCCAGGCCCACTGACGAGAAAGGCATGATCTACTGGTTCGGGGCGATCGTTTTCACCATCGCCACCATTCTGCTATTCGTCTTCCGATAGCTTCGTTGGCGACCGGCCATGGCGCCAAACCGGTTCCATCTTCCATACGGGCTGGTAGTTGGCAATCCGGTCAAACTGCACGCCCGCCGCTTCCAGAATTGGCCTCTGCGCGAGCATCGGCGCAAGCGTGTCCATCTGTCTCGCGGCGGCCTCATCCTCCCAGATGCTTACGTTGACCACGGTATTCGTGTGCTCATCAACGGCGGCATGGTAATACAGCAGGCCACGCAACTCCCCGATGGCCGGAATCAGCGGCACTGCGGATTCCTCGATCAGCCGCCGCACTTCCGCAAACCGTTCCGGCGCGAAACGTCCCTTTGAGATACGGACCACAGGATGCTTGAATTCCGGCATCGGTGTTTCCTCAGGCGTTCACAACGCTCGCCCGATACCACTCCAGAGTCCGCCGCAGACCTTCCTCCAGCGAAAACCGCGGTGCATGACCCAACTCGTCGACGGCTGCCTTCGTGCCAGCCTGCGAATCGCGCACATCGCCTTCGCGAGGAGCGCTGTAGTTGGCGGAAATGCGCACACCCTCGATCTGCTGCAGCAGATCCCACACCAGATTCAGCGAATAGCGGTTGCCATTGCCGGCATTGAACACTCGTCCGCACACCGATGAATCCGCGCTGGCGGCCTTGATACACAACTCCGCCACATCTTCCACGTAGGTGAAGTCGCGCGTCTGCTCGCCATCGCCGTGGATGGTGGGCGCCTTTCCTTCCAGCACGCAGCGGTTGAAGATCGACAGCACACCCGAATAGGGACTCGACGGATCCTGGCGCGGTCCATAGACGTTGAAGAAGCGGAGACTGACGGTCTCCAGCCCGAAGCAGGAATGAAAGACGGAGGCGTAGTGCTCGCCCATGAGCTTCTGCGCGGCGTAGGGCGACTTCGGATTGGGCACCATCGATTCGGTCTTTGGCAGCACCGGAGTGTCGCCATAGGCCGAAGAAGAAGCGGCGTACACCACCCGCCCTACCTTACCCTCATGCGCGGCCCGAAACACGTTGAACGACCCGTCAATATTCACTTCGTGCGACGGTACCGGTTCGACGATTGACCTCGGTACGGACGGGATGGCTGCCAGATGATAGACGGTTCGTGCGCCCGCAATCACCGCCGCGATCGCATCGAAGTTGCGGATATCGGCGACATGCAGCGTGATCTGATTGGCGACCTCCGCCAGATTGGATTCCTTGCCCGAGGAGAGGTTATCCAGTACATGGACATCCCCAGCCTTGACCTCGAGCAGTTTTCGAACGAGCATCGAGCCGATGAACCCGGCTCCCCCAGTGACAACAATCTTGTTCATACCGTGATCTTTGCGATCTCCGCTTCCAGATAGCGGAGTGATTCATTGGCGATCCGCTCTCCGCCGAACGAGAAGTCGAAGGCTTCCAGCGATACCCAACGCCGGTACCCGCGCCGCATCAGCGTGGCAAGCACGGGCTTAAAGTCGTAATCCCCCTGGCCGCAATGCTTGCCGTCCGTTTCGTTGACGTGCACATGGCGGATCAGGTCGTAGTACCTATCGACCAAAACGGCGTGGGACTCCAGTTCATTCACTGCGTTGTGCGTATCGAACATGGTCTGAATCGCCGGACTGCCAATCTGGTGAACGATCCCTACCGCCTCTTCCAGGCTCTGGACCACGTCCGATTGCTCCACTGGCAGCGCCTCGACGAGGATGGTAACCCCGCGGGCAGCGGCATGCGGCGCGACTTCCGCCAATCCATCCACATAGCGGCGCGTGGCCTCTTCGCGAGTGGAACCGCCGGTGGTGGAGCGTTGGAACGGAGAGCCGAACACCATTACTCCATTGGGCCCGAGGTCCGCGCAAAGGTCGACCAGATTGCGGATGTGCAGCCAACTCCTCGCTCGCAGCGCGTCGTCGGGGGTGGTGACATGCAGGCCCTTTGGCGCGACCATCAGCCAGTGCAGCCCTACGAATTCGAGGCCTTCGCTCCGAATCATGTCGCTGATCTCGCGGCGGCGGGCGGCCGGGATCAAGGCCGGATCGTCACCCAAGGTGAAGGGCGCGATCTCGATGCCCTCATAGCCGGCTTTCTTCATGATGCGGCACGATTCGGCAAAGTCGACGCCTTGAAACGCTTCATT
>JAEUQE010000358.1 GCA_016789785.1 Bryobacterales bacterium | reverse complement strand
TCATCGGGACACCTCCGGGCGGGCGCAAATCCATGGACGCCGCTTGACTTTCTGACCCGACAAAGCCCGAGCATGAAAGCTTACTTCAACCGCCCCGAGACTGACTCGTCCCGATGCAAGGCGAGGTGAACGAAAATGCGCGGTGAAGGCGGGGGCCAAGCGGAAGAGTGACGGTGGTCGAGCGGCTATGATCCAGCCAAGGACGATTCGCCGGCCCCGGGCACGACCTCGACACGATTGTCGAGGCGGCAGGGTGAACCCTGCGTTACCGTGAGACGTTCGCGTATTTGCGCTGCGCGACACCACGGTACGGGCACCGTAGCGTAGACCCCCAGGTCTGCTGCGTCCCCTCTCCACGGATGCCTCTGGGCGGGCGCAGATCCCTGTACGCCGCTGATGAGCCGCTCAGTACGAGAGAGGCGTCAGGCGGCAAACGAAACAGCCCGGGCCGCGCGTCCCTGCGCGTCCCGGGCTGAAATCAGACAAGCGTTCGGCGGGTTACCTGGTGAGCAATCCGCGGACGACAAACATCGCCATCTGTCCCTTGGTGACAGTAGCATTCGGGCAGTACGAGGTTGCCGAGCATCCGGTGGTGATGCCCATCTCGCGCATCTTCTGAACGAAGCCGAAGAACGGATTCGCCGCGGGCACATCATCGAAGAAAGGCGCTGGGGCGTGATGCATGGGCTGGCCTGCCATCAGGCCGAGTTTCGCGCGCGTGAGAAACACAGCCATCTCGGTGCGCGTGGTGGTTGCGCCGGGGCAGTAGGCGGTGGCCGAACATCCCGACGTGATCCCCAGTTCCTTCATCTTCTGGATGACGCGGAACTGCGGATGCGTGGCAGGCACATCACTGAAGTAGGGTGTGTCCGCCGTGTACACCTCCTTGCCGAGCAGCGCCTTGATGATGAACTCCGCCATTTCGGCCCGATTCAATGGCTGATCGGGACAGTAGAGATCCGGCCCGCAACCCGCTGTCAGTTTGTGAAGCGTGGCGAGATAGATCGCATCGTGGAAAGCGTGAGTGGAAGGCACATCGCGATACAACTCGGTCATTTGCGCGGCCTTCTGCAGAATCGGTTTCGTCATGCCACCCACAACGATCGCCGCCGTACGCGGAAGGATGCCGGAATTGCGGGTGACGCCATAGGACACCACCTGCGAACCTGTCCGTTCGACGGAGGGTAGCTGGACGAACGATGGACTGCCCGCGGCCACCCAACCACAAGCGGCGGGGGCCGTGACATCCACCGTGTACGTGCCGCCCTCCACCGGCGCTGCCAGCGACGACGGGTTGATCAGGATCGTACACCCCGAGCCATCCTGATGCACCGTCAGCGTCTGGCCCGCGACCGTGATCACGCCCGAGCGAAGCTTGTCGCCCGGATTCGGCGCCACATCAAAGAGCACGCTTCCAATGCCGGAGCCGTGCGCTGACCGGATGGTGATCCAGTTGGCCGCGGTTGCCGCAGACCATGCGCACCCGGGCGCCGTGGTCATTTCGACCCTGCCCGAATAGCCGCTCGGAAGCACTGGCAGTTCGTTGCGCGCCAACGCATACTCGCACGCCGGCGCCTGCTGAAAGTTCGCGAACACCGTGCCGGGGCCGGTGACAATCATCGAGCCAGGATTCACGTTGCCCACCATCGGGCCGCCCCACTGCAGGAACCGGAACCCGGCCTTGACTTCCGCCTGCGCGCCGACCGCTGTGCCGTGGCTGTAGAAGCCATCGGGTGAAGGCGGAACCAGCGTGACAGAACCTGCAAACGGCGGAGTGAAGGCGGTCTGAACGCGATGCTGCAAAACATAAGTGACTGTCAATGTTCCGGGCCCGGTTACCGTGATGCTATGCGTGAAGTCGCCACTGTCGCTCCAATTGCCGAAGGCAAAACGTGTATCGGCGTTGAGCGGGGCGGGCACCACGGCCGTCACGATATGGGTGCTGCCGACCGACCAGTGGAAGGTGTGCGGTGCGGTGTACTGCTGTCCATCGGCGAGGAAGCGTTGTCCGGCGGGAATCGTCTGGATGGTGAAGCCCGCGGCGCTGTCCACTCCGAACTGGCGTGTGGCCGTCGCGCCGGCTGCGTCAGTGACCGTCACTGTGGCGGTGAACTGCCCGCTCGCGGTTGGAGTGCCGCTGATGACTCCGGCCGCTGACACGATCAGTCCCGCCGGCAAACCCGTCGCCGACCACGTGAGCGGTGCAGTGCCTCCGGTGGCTTGCAGTGTTTGTGAATACGCAGTACCCGCCACGGGCGAGGGCAGACTTGGTGTCACGATGGAAGGCAGCGCATTCACCACCAGCGACAAGTGCCTCGTCTTTGGCGGTCCGTTGAGTGCGTCCGTGACACTCACTTGAAGCGGCCATGCGCCCACCTGTGTGGTTGTGCCGTTCAGCACGCCGGTGCTCGAAAGCGAAGTTCCAGGCGGAAGCGTGACGCCGGTCCACGTCAGTGCTCCGGTTCCGCCGTTGGCCGCGATCTGGAAACTATAGGGACGCCCCACGGTAGTTGATGGCAGCTCTTCGGTTGTGATCTGAAGAGGCGGACTGATGGTGAGGTTCAGCGTGGCGGTTCCGGTGGAGTTGAACGTGTCGGTGACCGTGAATTGGACCGGAAGGGTCCCGTGCGCGCCCGGAGTGCCGCTGATCACGCCCGCGGCGGAAAGGCTGAGCCCGGCTGGCAATCCCGTGGCCGTCCAGGCAAGTTGCCCGACCCCTCCGCTGGCCTGCATCGTGTGCGTGTAGGGAACTCCGGAAGTGCCGATGGGCAACGACGAGGTGCTGATGACCGGTGGATTCACCACAGTGAGTGCCAGCGTGGCGGACCCCGTTGCGCCGACCGAATCCTGGGCGGTGAAGTTGACGTTGTAAGTTCCGGCGGCGTTCGCCGTGCCAGTGATGACTCCACTGGACGAGATGGACAAACTACCCGGCAGACCTGTTGCCGACCAGTTCAGTGCCCCGGTGCCTCCGGTTGCGGCCATGGTTTGTGAGTAAGCGCCACTGACCGTTCCCTGCGCAAGCGCGGACGTCGTGATCGAGACTGGTGGATTGACCAGAATGCTCAGAGCCCGGCTGTCCGTGAAGGTACTTCCGCAGCAACTCACCCCAATGGTGAAGTTCGAAGTGCCGGAGGCAGTTGGCGTTCCGGTAATTGCGCCGGTCGAAGTGTCCAAGCTCATTCCGGCAGGCAGCGATCCCACGTTCAATGCGAAAGTCTTGGGATTCGCGCCACCAGAGGTAGCGATTGCCTGTGAATATGGCCGGTCCTGTGTCGTGGCGGGCAACGTGGTTGTGGTGATCGTGATTGGCCCGGCGATGGTGATGGTGAGAGTTGTGTAAGTGTTGTTCGGAATGTTGCCGGGATAATAGAAAACACAGTTTGAATCCGCTTCCGCCACGCGAATGGTGACCGTGTAGGTCCCAGCCGTCGTCGGGGTGCCGGAGATGGAAGGTGTGAAGGAACATCCGCCGTTGGGAGAAAGAGTCAATCCAGGCGGCAACGACCCCGCGCTAATCCCGAAGAAGACGTTCGGCGGCGACGTGTGCGTGAAAGTCAGTGCGACGTTGTACGGCTGCCCGATAATCCCGTCCGCCAGCGGCGAAGTATTCGTGATGTTGGCAGCTCCCCAAACGGGCGATACGGCCAGCAGCCAACAGCAGACAGCTAAGCCATGCGGTAGTGTTCGGGACGCCCAGCCGGGCGCCGCCGAAAGGAATGGCGTTCGAATCATATCCCTCCTAAAAACCGGTGCGCTCGGCACCTCTTTGGCCCGTATCGGCGCCGCCGAGGCGGGGAGAGGGAGGCGCCAAAATGTTGACGGAGGATTCCTAAATCTGAAATCTGAAATTTTTTCCTTGCGCCAAGCCTCGCACATGTGACAGAATCCTCCCAAGGTCTTCTTGAGCCATGAAGCGCAGGGATTTTCTCGCCGCCGGCATCGGCACGTATTCCTTAATTGTGAGAGCGGATCAGATGCCACCCGCTCCCTATACGCCTTCCAACGCCGAACTCCACGGCCTCTTCCAGAGACCGGAATTCGACAAAGTGGCGCCATCGAAGCCCCTTCGCCAGACCCTGGCGGAGGAGCCGAACATGCGTCTGGTCGACCTTGAAACCGATGTGCTGGTCGCGGGCGGCGGTCTCGCCGGTGTGCTCGCGGCGGTCTCGGCGGCGCGCCATGGCGCCAAGGTGATTCTGCTGCAGGACCGCTCGCGGCTTGGCGGCAACTCGTCGAGCGAAGTCAAAATGCACGTGGTCGGTGCGAACTCGCACAAGGGCCGGCCCGGCTGGCGCGAGGGTGGACTGCTGGAGGAGTTCCGTCTCGACGACGCAGTCAACAATCCGCACCGCTGCTGGGAGATGTGGGATCTGCTGCTCTACGACAAGGTGATCAGCGAGCCCAACATCACGCTGCTGCTCGAAACCGTGCTCTATCGCGCTGCCGTGAAGAACGGCAAGATCGAGCAGGCGCTCGCACGTTGTGACAAGAGCGAACACATCTATCGCATCAAGGCCAAGATCTTCTGCGACTGCACGGGCGACTCGCGGCTCGGCCTCGAATCCGGAGCCGAACTACGATCGGGACGGGAATCGCGGAGCGAGTTCGGCGAGACGCTCGCGCCCGAAAAGGCCGATGGCGAAACGCTCGGATCGAGCATTCTGTTCACGTCGCGGCTCTATCCGCGGGTGGTGCCCTTCAAGCCTCCAGTGTGGGCTCGCAAAGTGACCAAAGAGCATCTGGTCAAGCGCAAGATCAACTCGTGGGAGTACGGCTACTGGTGGATCGAGTGGGGCGGCAGTCACGATACGATTCGCGACAATGAGCGCATCCGTTTCGAATTGCTCTCCATCACGATGGGCGTGTGGGACTACATCAAGAACTCGGGCGACCATCCCGAGAGCAGCCACTACGGGCTCGATTGGGTTGGCATGATGCCGGGCAAACGCGGCAGCCGCAGGCTTGTCGGCGACTATATGCTTCGCCAGCAGGACCTCGAAAACTCGGTGCGCTTTGAAGACGCGATCGCGATTGGCGGCTGGCCCATGGACGATCATCCGCCCGGCGGCTTCGACCGTTCCGATCTGCCGCCCGCCGTGCAGATCCGCACCAAGGAAGTGTTCAGCATTCCGTTCCGTTCGCTCTATTCGAAGAACATTTCGAATCTGATGATGGCGGGGCGCAACATCAGCGCGTCGCACGTGGCGTTCACCTCCACGCGCGTCATGGCCACTTGCGCCGTGGAAGGACAGGCCGCTGGAACCGCTGCCGCGATGTGCGTGAAGAATGGTTGGATGCCTCGCGAACTGGCGAAGGACCCGGCGCGGGTGCGAAGTCTGCAGCAGCGCCTGTTGCGCGATGACCAATCCATCAGCAGCGTGATTAACGAGGATCCGCTCGACCTCGCCCGCAAGGCGAAGGTCACCGCTTCGCACCAGCAGGACGAAGCGCCGGCCATCCTTCTGCTCGACGGCCATGTGCGCAACATTCCCAAGGGACCGGGCCATCAATGGGCAGCCAAACTGGATCCGGGCAAGACCTGGGCGGACTTCGTGTGGGACAAGCCGCAAACGCTGCGCCACGTTCAGCTCACGTTCGACACCGGCTTCCAGCGGGAATTGACGCTGACGTCGTTGAATGCGGCGAACCAGACCATTGTTCGCGCGCCGCAGCCGGAGACCGTGAAGGACTACCGTCTGCTGTATCGCGAATCGGAAGGTGGCGAATGGAAGCTGCTGGCCGAGCGTAAGGGCAACTATCAGCGGCTGGCGCGGCATGACTTCGCGCCCGTGCGCGCGCAGGCATTGCGTGTGCAGATTGATGCCACCAACGGCGACGAGATGGCGCGCTTGTTCGAAGTGAGATGCTACGCCTGACGCTGCGTCACGGCCGGCTAACCATCAATTGATCTGGGATTTGAGAAAGCAAGTCTGAGGGGTTCTCCAAGATGAAGACCATGTTGTATCTCTGGGTGGCGTGTGTTCTGACGCTGGCGACGCCGGCTTACAGTCAATTGCAGACCGGGGCGATCTCGGGCACGATATC
>JAEUQE010000357.1:3645-6051 GCA_016789785.1 Bryobacterales bacterium | reverse complement strand
TATCGCAAGCAGCACCTGGATGACCTCGCCGACAACTTCGGCCGCGGCTGGTGGACGTTCGCCGCAACCGGCATTCTGAACACACCAACCCGCTACGAAGGCTGGGAGAATTTCCTGCGCGGCTACGTCACCAGCTTCGAACGTGGCTACGGCAACTTCACCACGTTCAACCGCCTGGGCGAGTTCAATCAATATGTGATGGATGACATCAAGGTGACGCCGAACTTCACACTGAACCTCGGCTTCCGCTGGGAGATCGTATTGAAGCCGCGCGAAATCAACGAGAAGGTATTCTACGACTACAAGACCTTTTACGGCGGATACCAGCCGCGCTTCGGCTTCGCATGGTCACCAGCGGTAAAGAGCAATGGTTTTTGGCGAAAAGTAACAGGCGCGCCCGGAATGTCGAGCGTGCGCGGCGGCTTCGGAATCTTCCACAACCGTATCTTCCAGTCGGTGTTCTCGCAGGGTGGTGCCAGTTTGCGGTCACAACCTCCTTACGGCGTCTACCGTGCATTCAACGCGACCTTCAATGTCGCTGATCCGACCGAGGGCTTCACCTACTCGCCCGCGTTCAATCCCGGCCGCATTTCCATTGGTCAGGTGGATCCCGGTCTGCGCATGCCCACCATTCAGCAGTATCACTTCACGCTCGATCGCCAACTACCCGGCAAGATCGCCTTCAGCATCGGCTTCAATCGCAATCGCGGCATCGGGCTCATCATGAATCAGAACCTGAACCGCGCCCGCTTCCCGATCCTGTCACCCGTGAACGGAGTGCTCTACGACAAGGTCGATCCCGATCCCGGCAACACGCGTCCCGAGCCGGGCTACATTTCGATTGCGCAGCCGCGCATCAATGAGCGCCGGCCCGATTCCCGCTATGCCAACGTCGTCTACATTCACAACGGCGCGTGGAGCTACTTCAACTCGATGCGTCTGTCCGTGAACAAGCGCTATTCAGCCGGATTGCACTGGTCCGTGGCCTACACGCTGGGACGCACTATCGACACGGGCTCCGACGTGACCGCCGGCGTTCCCATCAGCGAGTTCGGCGCGGCCATCAATAATCGGGCTCTCAGCGATTTCCATCAGAAGCATCGCCTCAATCTCAACTTCGGCTACCTGTTGCCGTTCTATAAGGGTGCCCGCGGCCTCAAGGGAGCGCTGCTCGGAGGCTGGACGCTCACCGGCAACATGACCGGGGCGACCGCGAACCCATTCACGGTGACCACCGGCCTCGACTACAATGCCGACGGCACCGCGAATGACCGGCCGATACTTCTCGACGCCAGCCTCTACGGGACATCCGTCGACAACGGGCGCCGCGATTCGAGTGGCCGCATCATCTCCACCACGCAGCTTCCCATCCAGGGCTTCTTCCCCAACGTGTTCATCCCGCTGAACCAGCGTCCATTTGATCCGGGCAACGCGGGCAAAGGCTCCATTGGAAGAAACACGTTCTTCGGGCAAGGACTCTTCAATCTCGACTCCGGGCTGTACAAATCGTTCCGCGTCCGGGAAGGTCACAAACTGACATTCCGCGCGGAATTGTATGGCATCACCAACTCGCCGCATTTTGCGTTCCCGACGCGCAGCACCAACTCGCAGGCGTTCGGCCAGATCACGAGCACCTTCAATCCGTTCAACTTCGTAGGCGCCTCACGCAGTGACGCCTCCGCCCGAGTCGTGCAACTCGCCCTGCGCTACACATTCTGAGCTGACCCATTGATGGGCGCATGTTGCCGCCGCCCGCCACTCCACGGATCTGACCATCCGCGCCCGGTCCGCGGTAGCGCAGACTTCAGTCTGCCGGTCCCCCACTCATGGGGAAGCCCCGGCTGCCTGTGGTCGCCGGCCCGCACTGTGCCACACGCTCTGATCTGCCCCGCTCCGTGGCCCGGCCCGCTGTTCCCGACTGATGGGGAAGCTCGGGCCGCCCGTGTCGCCGCCGGCCCGTACTGCGCGACACGCTCTGATCTGCCCTTCCGCGCGGCCCGGTCCGCGGTAGCGCAGACTTCAGTCTGCCGCTTCCTCACTCATGGGGAAGCCTGGGATGCTCGTGTCGCCACCGGCCTGTTCGGATCCGCGGGGGCTTTCAACCGCGCGCCATCCGCCTGCGCTGAAGAACTTGCACGTCACGGATTCCGGCAACCCTTCCGGCACGGAGCGCCTTGGCGCGACTCGCTCGGCTGCGCTACGTTAGAGGCTTCCAATGCTACTCCGAAGCCTCCTTCTCCTGTTTCTCGCGACCTCGCTCGTCGCCGCTCACCGCGCCGAGATCCTGCGCGACGAATACGGCGTCCCGCACATCTACGGTAAAGCCGATGCGGACGTGGTGTTCGGGCTCGCCTACGCAATGGCGGAAGACAACTTCTGGCAACTCGAAGAAGACTACATTCGCGC
>JAEUQE010000357.1:0-3635 GCA_016789785.1 Bryobacterales bacterium | reverse complement strand
TATCGCAAGCAGCACCTGGATGACCTCGCCGACAACTTCGGCCGCGGCTGGTGGACGTTCGCCGCAACCGGCATTCTCAACACACCAACCCGCTACGAAGGCTGGGAGAATTTCCTGCGCGGCTACGTCACCAGCTTCGAACGCGGCTACGGCAACTTCACCACGTTCAATCGCCTGGGCGAGTTCAACCAATACGTCATGGACGACATCAAGGTCTCGCCGAACTTCACACTGAACCTCGGCTTCCGCTGGGAGATTGTATTGAAGCCGCGCGAAATCAACGAGAAAGTGTTCTACGACTACAAGACCTTCTATGGCGGATACCAGCCGCGCTTCGGCTTCGCATGGTCACCATCGGTAAAGAGCAACGGCTTCTGGCGAAAAGTTACGGGCGCGCCTGGCATGTCGAGCGTGCGCGGCGGCTTCGGGATCTTCCACAACCGCATCTTCCAGTCCGTGTTTTCGCAGGGCGGCGCCAGCTTGCGGTCACAACCTCCTTACGGCGTCTACCGTGCGTTCAATGCGACATTCAATGTCGCTGATCCGACCGAGGGCTTCACCTACTCACCCGCGTTCAATCCCGGCCGCATCTCGATCGGCCAAGTGGATCCCGGTCTGCGCATGCCCACGATTCAGCAGTATCACTTCACGCTCGATCGCCAACTGCCCGGCAAAATCGCCTTCAGCATCGGCTTCAATCGGAATCGCGGCATCGGGCTCATCATGAACCAGAACCTGAACCGCGCCCGCTTCCCCATCCTCTCACCCGTGAACGGAGTGCTCTACGACAAGATCGATCCCGATCCCGGCAACACACGGCCTGAGCCGGGCTACATCTCGATCGCGCAGCCACGGATCAACGAACGCCGCCCCGATGCGCGCTATGCCAACGTCGTCTACATTCACAACGGCGCGTGGAGCTATTTCAACTCGATGCGCCTGTCCGTGAACAAGCGCTATTCCGGCGGTTTGCACTGGTCCGTGGCGTATACACTGGGACGCACCATTGACACGGGGTCGGACGTGACTGCCGGTGTTCCCATCAGCGAGTTCGGCGCCGCGATCAACAACCGGGGTCTCAGCGATTTCCATCAGAAGCATCGCCTCAATGTCAACTTCGGTTACCTGTTGCCGTTCTACAAGGGCGCTCGCGGCCTGAAGGGAACGTTGCTCGGCGGCTGGACGGTCACCGGCAATATGACTGGGGCCACCGCCAATCCGTTCACCGTGACCACGGGCCTCGACTACAATGCCGACGGCACCGCGAATGACCGGCCGATTCTTCTCGACGCCAGCCTCTACGGCACATCCGTCGACAACGGGCGCCGCGACTCGAGTGGCCGCATCATCTCCACCACGCAGCTTCCCATCCAGGGCTTCTTCCCGAACGTGTTTATCCCGTTGAACCAGCGCCCATTTGATCCGGGCAACGCGGGCAAGGGCTCCATTGGAAGAAACACCTTCTTCGGACAGGGTCTCTTCAATCTCGACTCCGGGTTGTACAAATCGTTCCGGGTCAGGGAAGGTCACAAGCTGACGTTCCGCGCGGAGATGTATGGCATCACCAACTCGCCGCATTTCGCATTCCCGACTCGCAGCACCAACTCGCAGGCGTTCGGTCAGATCGCGAGCACCTTCAATCCGTTCAACTTCGTGGGCGCCTCGCGCAGTGACGCCTCCGCCCGAGTGGTGCAACTCGCCCTGCGCTACACGTTCTGATCCGCCCCATCCGTGGCCCGGTCCGCTGTACCCCACTGCTGGGGAAGCCCGGGCTGCCTGTGGTCGCCGGCCCGCCCTGCGCCACACGCTATGATCTGACCAATCCGCGGCTTGGTCTGCTGTTCCCCACTGATGGGGAAGTCTGGGCTGCGCGTGGCCGTCAGCCCGCACCGCGCTACGCGCTTCTGATCCGACCAATCCGCGGCCTGGTCTGCTGATCCCCCCTGATGGGGAAGCCTGGGCTGCGCGTGGCCGCCGACCCGCACTGCGCCACACGCTATGATCTGACCAATCCGCGGCTCGGTCCGCTGTTTCCACACATCGGGAAGCCCGAACTGTCCGTGTCGCCGCAGCCCGCCCTGCGCGACGTGCCCAGATCTGCCCCTTCCGCGGCCCGGTCCGCGGTAGCGCAGACTTCAGTCTGCCGCTTCCCCACTCATGGGGAAGCCCGGGCTGCCTGTGTCGCCACCGGCCTGTTCGGACCCGCACGGGCTTTCAACCGCGCGCCATCCGCCTCCGCTGAAGACCAAGCACGTCACGGACTCCAGCGAACCCTCCCTGCACGGAGCGCCTTGGCGCGATTCGCCCGGCCGCGCTACAGTAGATGCCTCCAATGCTACTCCGAAGCCTCCTTCCCTTGGTTCTCGCGACCTCGCTCGTCGCTGCCCATCGGGCCGAGATCCTGCGCGACGAATACGGCGTCCCGCACATCTACGGCAAAACCGACGCGGACGTGGTGTTCGGGCTCGCCTACGCAATGGCGGAAGACAACTTCTGGCAACTCGAAGAAGACTACATTCGCGCGATTGGCCGGGCCGCGGAGGTCTACGGTCCGTCCGAACTCGCCGGCGACATCGGCTTTCATGCGTTCGACGGAAAGCGGCGCGCGCAGCAGCAATACGCCAGCGCTCCCACGAAATGGAAGGCGATCTGCGATGCATTCGCGGCTGGTTATAACCACTACCTCGCAAAGAACCCCGCAGTAAAACCGCGGCTGCTCACGCGCATGGAGCCATGGCACGTGCTCGCCTTCCAGGATCCGCAGCCGCAGTCACTCTTCAGCGGAGGTGTGCGCCGTGAAGATGTGCTCCGCGAGTTCCCCGTCTTGCGCGAAGCCGGCGCGTCCGCACCGCCCGATCGGGACGACGAAGGCTCGAACATGTGGGCGGTGTCGCCGAAGAAAAGCGCCTCCGGCAAAGCGATGCTCTTCATCAATCCGCACGTGGGTTTCTTCGGCGGCGGCCAGCGCTATGAAGCGCATCTCGAAAGCCAAGGAAGGTCTGCGCGTGGGCGGCTTTGCGATCCTGGGCACTCCCTACATCCGCTCCGGCTTTACGTCGCGTCACGGCTGGTCGCACACCAACAACAACGCCGACCTCATCGACGTCTACCGCGAAACGTTCGACAAGCCGGACGATCCGCTGGCCTACCGCTATGGTGCTGAGTATCGCAAGGCCGAGACTTGGACGGCCGAAATCGGCGTGCGGGTGAACGGCGCCATCCAGACACGAAGCGTCCGCTTCCGCAAGACGCATCATGGTCCGATCACCGGTGTGCGCGACGGCAAACCCCTTGCAGTGCGCGCTCTGCCGATCTCCGCGCTGGATCTGATGGCGCAGCGAGTCGCGATGGCGAAGGCCCGCAGCCTCGCCGAGTTCCAGCAAGTGATGTCGCAGCGCGCCATCACCGGATCCAACACCCTCTATGCCGACCAGAAGGGAAATATCTACTACCTCCACGGCAATGCAATTCCGAAGCGCGAGCCGGACTTCGATTGGTCGCAACCGGTGGATGGCGCCGATCCTCGCACCGAGTGGCAGGGAACCTACTCGCTCGCGGAACTGCCGCAACAAACCAATCCGGCGTCAGGCTATCTGCAGAACTGCAACTCGACACCGTTCTTCGCATCCGGCAAG
>JAEUQE010000356.1 GCA_016789785.1 Bryobacterales bacterium | reverse complement strand
AACTCGCCGCGGCCGCCTACAATACTGGTGACTTCGCCAGCGCAGTGCGGCACTTCGAGGATGCCGCGAAGCTCTCGCCCGCCAACCTGGATGCGAAGATCTTCCTGGCCAATGCCCTGTTGCGGCTCTACTTCGTGAAGAGGGAGGGCCCCGAAAGCCCGTTGCTTACCGCGGCGGCACGCCAGTACGAAGCCGTTCTTGCCACGGATCCTCGCAACCTGCCGGCGCTGCGCGGCATGTCTGCGGTGAACATGCACGCACGCAAGTTGAGCGAGGCGCGAGATTGGGCGACCAGACTGATCCAGGCCGAGCCGGGTGACGCGACCTCCTATTACACCGCGGCCGTGCTGGACTGGGCGATCATCTATCCCGATTCGCACCACGCGAGACTTGCAGCCGGCGGACGCCCGCAGGATGCCCAGATTCCGGATGCCTTGGCGCGCAAGAAGCTTCGGGAAACCCATGGTGCGCGATTGCAGGAGGGATTCGGCAACCTGGAGATCGCGATCCGGCTCGATCCTGGTTTTGACGACGCGATGGCGTACTTGAATCTGCTCTACCGGCTGAAGGCGGCGTCAACGGACGATGCGTCAGAAGCCGCGAGCCTGACCACGATCGCGGATGAGTGGGTGGCGAAGGCGATTGCGGCAAAGCGGCAACGGCCGCAGCCTGCGTCGCCCAACGCTGCGTTAGATATTGCCGGTCCTCCGCCCGGGCCACCGAGCCCGCAGTTGACGGTCGCCACGCCACCACCGCCACCACCGCCACCACCGCCACCGCCCGGACGCAAGTGATCGGAGGATCTCCGTAGGCGGCAGTTCCTCGTCCGGGCGAACGGAAAGCGTCGTGAGGAGCCGGGACGCGGCAGGCTAATCGCCCGGCTCGCCAGGACCTCGGCGATCGCACGTTTTCGTTCACTTCGCCCTTCACCGAGACGATTCTCGGTGCGGCAGGCTTAAGCCAAGCGCTACGGAGAGGCACGTGGCTCAAAGTGAGCAGGATTGCGCTACGTCAGGCGTTCCCAGAGGTAGTTGCGGACGTCGGGCGGCCAGCCTTCCATCTCCTGCCACAGACGCATGTTCGCGCCAGCGTAAAGCGCACGGTAGGCATCCTCAAAGCCGGGCAGATTGCCCGCGAGCACGGTCATCGCGCGGCCACAGGCGTCCACGCGCCGCCTCGATTCGGCCTCGGCGCCGTCCTGCTTGCGGGCCTGGTCAACCAGGCGGCGGATGGCGGCGGAAGCGCCGTTGGGCTGCGTTTCGAGCCACTCCCAATGTCGCGGCAGTAGAGAGATCTCTCTCGCAACGACACCAAGCTTGGGGCGGCCCGGCCCAGTGCGAGTTGGCTTCGGAGCGGCTCTCGAGATCACGTCCGCGATGGAACCGCGCCAATCGAAATCGACCTGTTGCCCGGTCTCGTCGTTGAAGACGACAATGGCCGCGCCGGCGTCGTCGTCCAGGCGGTCAACATGCGGCTTCACCTGGCGCAACATCGCGGAAAGGGGCCCGGAGCCGATGCGGCGGCCCGTGGCGAAAGCCGTGTAGGTGACTGGTTGATCCATGGAAATAATTTTACCCGGATCAAATTCGGATGGCAATATCATCCGGGTAAATTCTTTCCCCCTTGGCAGATCGCTTCGCTACTGTTATGCTGACGAAACTGCGAGGTCACATGATCGTAACCGAGTCGCGCTACCTTAGATCCGTAATGGGGCACAAACCAATCTATTCCTTGCTCTTTCTTCTTGCGGGCGGCCTTCTGCATGCGCAGACCGACTCCGCATCCATCCGTGTTCTGGCCGTTGACCCGTCGGATTCGGCGGTCGCGGGCGCACGCGTCCAATTGCGCAACGTCGGCACTTCGGTGCAACTGGAATCCACGACGTCGGCGGACGGCTATGCCGTATTCAGCCCGGTGGTTCGCGGTATCTACCAAATCGAAGTGGCACAACCAGGTTTCAAGTCGGTGAAGCTGACCGGCATTCAGGTGAACGTGGATGAGCGCCGTCTGGTGCGGGTGGCGCTCGAGGTCGCATCGGTAAGCGAGACCATTGAAGTCTCGGCACGGGCGATCACCACACAGACCGAACAGGCATCGCTGGGACAAGTGATTGGCGGCCGCACCGCGGTGGAACTTCCGCTGGCCGGACGCCGCTATACGGAACTGGCGCTGCTTTCGCCGGGTGTGGCGAATGCGAACCTGAATCCGGTAACGCGCGGCCCGGGCTGGTTCGTGTCGAACGGCAACTACCACACGCAGAACAATTTCCTCCTTGATGGCGTGGACAACAACCAGGGCACGACGAACGCCCAGGCACTGAGCGCGCAAGTGGTTCAGCCGTCACCCGATTCGATTGCGGAATTCAAGGTTCAGACCAACAGTTACTCGGCGGAGTTCGGCCGCTCGGCGGGCGGGGTGGTGAACGTATCGCTGAAGAGCGGCACCAACGACCTGCATGGATCGGCATGGTACTTCAATCGCGACGCGGCGCTGGCGGCACGGGGTTGGAACAACAACTTACTCAATCTGCCGAAGCCCAATCTCGGGTGGCACCAATTCGGGGGCACCGCCGGCGGAGCGATCAAGAAGAACAAGCTGTTTTACTTCGGCGCGTATGAGGGATTCCGGCAGAGTTTCGCCGAGACTTTCCTGGTGACGGTTCCCAATGCGGACCAGAGGCGCGGTGTGTTTGCCCTGGACATTCTCGATCCCGCGTCGAACACGTTGTTCGCGAATCGCACGGTGCCGGCATCGCGCTTCGATGCACTTGGCAAGCGGCTGGTGGATCTGTATCCGGACGCGAATCAGACCGGTCGCATCCAGGCGGGACGGCCGGCGGATAACTTCGGTGCGCAGCGCGACGGCAAGGAAAACACGCACAAGTTCGATACCCGCACGGATTACTACATTAATGACCGCAATCAGATCATGGGCCGGTTCAGCTACCTGCGCCAGAAGTTCAACCGCGACCAGCTTTTCCCAGGGATCGCCGATGGCGTTGGCAATCAGGGCAGCCAGTTCAACAACAACCAGTCACTGGCCCTGATGTGGACGAGAACCATCAATCCCGGCGTGGTGAACACCTTCCGCTATGGTTTCAACCGCACATTCGCGGAGTTCGCGCACGCCACTGCGAACGCGGAAAAGGCCGACGCCTTCGGATTCCGGGGAATTCCGGCGGAGTTACTGCAAGTGGGCGGTTTGCCACTCATCAGCCCGACGAACTATCGGGAGTTGGGCACGCGGAACTTCCGCCCGCAGTTCCAGCGTCCGCTGCTCAATCAGATTCTGAACACAGTTTCGGTAGTGGCTGGAAAGCACTTTGTGCGAGCGGGATTCGAAGGGCGACTGAAGAACAACACATTCATCGACATTACGCGGCGCACACCGGCTTACTCCTTCCAGGGCCGCTATACGAATGATGCGATGTCCGATCTGCTGCTGGGATTGCCGGAATCGGTACAACTCAACACCGTGCCCGAAGTGGAACAACTGCAGCGCGCTTTGAGTTTCTTCGTGCAGGACGACTACAAGGTTTCGCCGACGCTCACGCTGAACCTGGGTATGCGGTATGAATACACGACTCCCTTCTACGGGAATGGCCGCAATGTGAATGTCAACTTCGATCCACGGACGCAGGGTCTGTTGATCGCGGGCCGGGACGGCAATGACCGCTACCTGGTGACGCCGGACCGCAACAACTTCGGGCCGCGGATGGGATTCGCCTGGCAGCCGCTGCGGGAGCGGATGGTGATTCGCGTAGGTTATGGGATTTTCTATAACTCGGAAGACATTTACGGGTCGGAGGCGAACCTGCCGCTGAATCCTCCGCAATTGATTCAGGCGAATCTGATTCGCGTCGGCACGGGACCGGCGCCGATTCGGGTGTCGGATGCGATTCCGAATGGGGTGCTGAATAACTTCGACTCACGGCTGGTGACGCTGCGCACTCGCGAGCGCGAGCAGCGGTCCGGGTTGATCCAGCAGTGGAACGTCGCGATGCAATTCCAGGTGTCGCGAGCAAGCACCTTCGAAATGGCCTATGTGGGAAACAATGGCCGTAATCTGTTCGGTCTGTATGAGCGCAATCAGACCCCGTTCGGAGTGGACGGATCGGTACCGGCGAACCGGCCCTTCCCGCTCTGGCAGGGCATTCAGACCGGCGCAAGCCGCGCACGCAGTAAGTACAACGCATTCCAGACGAAGTTCGAGCACAATTACTCGGGTGGTCTGTATCTGCTAGCGGCTTACACGTGGGCGAGCGGGCTGGATCAGGCAGGGGCGTGGGATGCCGGCGCTTCGCCCCAGTTCCTCGACACGTTCAACGCCGAGTGGGGCCGCATGTCGCAGACCCCGGTTCATCGCTACACGACGGCGATCACGTACGATCTTCCGCTCGGCAAGGGCAAGAGATTCGGAACGGACATGAACCGTGCCGCGGATTTCCTTGTGGGAGGCTGGAAGGTTTCGAACATCGTTTCGTGGCGATCGGGGATGCCCATCAACGTCAACCTGAACGGCAATGGCATCAATCCGGCGACGGGTCAGGCGTACCGTTTCCTGCAACGCAACGGTGGTGGTCTGCGGCCGGACCGTGTGGGTGAAGCGAACACGGGCGTGGATCCGAAGGAGAACCGTCTGACGTTTCTTGATGCGAATGCGTACCGGGTACAGACGCTGAACACGGCGGGCAATGCAGCCCGGAATTCGGCGTTTGGCCCGCGGCAGTTCAACACGGACTTCGCGATTCGCAAGGAGTTCCGGATCACGGAACGGCAGGCGGCGGAGTTCCGTTGGGAGTCATTCAACTTCTTCAACACAGTGAACTTTGCGAATCCGGCGGCGACGTTCGGCAACATCAACTTCGGTGTGATTAACAATGCGGGCGACGCACGAGTGATGCAGTTGGCGGTGCGTTACCAGTTCTGATCGGCAGTGCGGGTAGCCTCAACTACGTTCACAAGGACGGCACTCTGGGTAACCGGAGTGCCGTTTTTCGTTGACTCCGACACACTCCCACCGCGTGCCGGCTCCCAAAACAGTCACTGAGGTTGAGCGTCGTGCGTCGATCTGCGCCGCCCGAGGCGTCCCCTGGAGAGGGGACGCGGCAGGCCTGGGGGCCTGCGTTACCGCGGAAGTGTCTCAGAGACCGCAAGCGATTCATCTCGATAGGGGACGCGGCAGTAGGGGAACGGGTGCTACACCGGAAACGGGTCGGCGGCACGCAGGATCCATGCGCTGCCGTGCGGAGTGAAACCGATCTTCGGATAGTATTCACGGGCCTTCGGAGCAGCCAGCAGTACGAGCATGGAACGTGGCCCCATCTTCTCGCGCGTCCTCATGATCATCTCGACACCGATGCCCTGCCGCTGATGCGACTCGCGCACGGCGAGGTCGGCGAGATAGCCGACATAAGTGAAATCGGTAAGCGTGCGCGAGATACCAACCAGCAGATCGCCCTCCCACGCGGTGACCACGAGATTCGCGTGGCGGATCATGTCCGCCAGGATCGCGCGATCCTCCACGGGCCGCCGTTCGCCGAGGGTCGAAAGACGGTACAACTCCCCCACTTGGTCCAAATCCAGATCGTTGCCGTAGCGGTATTCAATGCTCATGTTGTGAGGTTGCGAAGGCTCTCCAGCCAGTGCCACTCCAAGCCTAGCCGGCCGAGATGGACATTGGGCTTCGCGGCGCCGTGATAGTCGGAGCCGCCGGTGACCGCAAGGCCGAGCCGTTGGGCGATGGCAAGATAACGCGCGCTGAGTTCGGCGGAATGGTCGGAGTGAAACACCTCGACGGCCAGCAGTCCGGCACTCTTCATGGAGGCCAGAAAGGCTTCCTCATCCTCGACATGAAGGAGCTGTTGGGATCGCTGGGTGATACGCGGGGTGTGCCGCGCCAGGCACTGCTGCCGGTGCTGGCCCAGGCCGCCTGAACGCGATTCCGATCGGGTATCGCGCAGTGACCGGAGCAGTGACCATGGAACGCCTGAACTCTCCGCCTCTCGTCGGTCTGGTGGAGCGTGTCCCCGGTTCGGGCGACAAGCCGGTGACCCGCAACTT
>JAEUQE010000355.1 GCA_016789785.1 Bryobacterales bacterium | reverse complement strand
ATGAAATTCGCTATATTACGGGACAACAGTGTGACATACCGGCGTATTGTTTTCTTTCACGGCGACGCCTTCAGGAATTATCGCGGTCGGGACTGCCGTTCCTGGTCTTCCCGGCGGGGCAGTTCACTGTCACGATCTCGATTCGCGCTGTCGCTTCGAGCGGTTGGCGTACACACATACCGTCATCACCGTCAGATGATCTTATGAACCTCATTCTCATACTTGCGTTCCTCTTTGCGATCCAGCCCGCCTGGACCAGTCCCAAACCCATCGCAGTTCAGTCGGTACGTTTCGAGGCGAACCGTGGCCAAACGGACGCCGAGGCTCACTACTTTGCCCGAGCCCGCAACCAACACATCTTCTTCACTGCGGACGGCATCGTCTTTGATCCCTCTTCCGGCACGCCCGTCCGCATGCGTTTTGAAGGCGCGGGCAAAGCCGTCTGGACTCCGGCGGGAGATGCGAGCGATTCCATCTCCTACTACATCGGCAACGATCCGAGCCGTTGGGTGAAGGGCGCGCCGGTGTACGACAGGGTGGCGTGGCGTGGCGTCTATCCGGGAATCGACGCGTTCTTTTACGATCGCGGAGGAAACGTCGAATACGATCTCGTGCTCTCTCCGGGCGCCGATCCTTCGTTGATCCGGCTGCGATTCACCGGCGCGTCGAGCATCCGCGCTTCCGCGGATGGGGCCATCGAGATCACGGCTGGCGGCGCGACTCTGCGTCAGCATGCGCCCGAGATCTATCAGGAAGACAAGGCCGGGAAACGCCGGCGGGTTGAGGGCCGCCTGATCGAAAGGGACAATGGGGAGTTCCGCCTGCAGCTTGGCGACTATGAGAAATCGCGCCCTCTGGTGATCGATCCGGTACTCGAAGCCTCCACTTACGTAGGCGGCGAGAATGACGACGAGATCGTCGTGGTCAATGAGGCGTTTATCGCTGGGAACACCCGGTCCGCTGGGTTTCCAGGAGCCATCGGAAGCCGGCGCCGAAGCCGCGATGTGTTCATTACCGGCCTCGGGTTTTTCAGATCGCGGGACTGGCGTGGCACCACCGTTGTTGGAGGCAGTGGTGATGATCAACTCACGGGAGTCGCAATCACGGGAGGATCCAATGTCGATATCATCCTGGGAGGAATCACGAACTCGCGGGACCTGCCGTTCCTAGCCTCCCAGACCTACCAGGGCGGCGCCAGCGACGGCTTTTTCGCAACCTTGAACATCCCCAACCGCAGCCCTCTTCTGAATATTGCGGATGGACGGTACATCGGCGGTTCGGGCGCTGACCGCATTCACTCGTTCGCCCCATTCGGTTCGTTGAATGGTGTTTTGTTCGCTGGGTCTACAGACAGCGATGATCTCGATGCGCGCCTCGGCGAACAGCGGACCATCGCCGGTGGTACCGACGTACTTTTCGGTCTGTATGACCGGTTCTTCGGCTCAAGCGTTGGCTACCTCGGAGGAAGCGGAGATGACGTAGCCCATTCCGTTCTTCCCGACCAATTCTCACGGGTGATCTATGTCGCGGGAGAAACCCGTTCACCAGGATTCCCTTCCGGAGAGCCCTCGCTTCGCGGCCCATCTGATGCTTTTCTTACTGAAATGAAGTACTCGGATACTGTGCCCTCACTTCGGATCGAAAGCATCGTCAGCCGTCGAATCGGGGGAAGTGGCGAGGACAGCATCCGGTCAATTGCTCCCCGGTACGCCGACGGCTTTGGTTTTGTCAGCTCGCTACCGCAGGGAGTCGGCATCGCTGGGGTCACCACGTCCCCCGACCTGCCTGTTCGCAATGCCGCGCAGCCTTCCTTCGGAGGCGAAAGCGACGCGTTTGCGGGGTTGTGGATTCCGGAGTCGTCCTCGTTTGCGTGGCTTACTTATCTCGGCGGCGCAGGCGCTGACAGTGCGACAAGTTCGGAGCGAAACTTATCGGGGGATTTGGTGATTGGCGGCTGGACCAGAAGCACCAACCTGAAAACGGTGGACGCGTTGCAACCGGCTTCCGGCGGTGGCCAGGACGGCATGTTCGGGTTTCTGGATGCCGATGGTGTCCTCCGTCACCTGACCTATTTCGGCGGATCGGGTGATGACCGGATTGAGGCAGTCGCCGCCCTACCGAGCGGCAGCATCCGTGTTGGAGGCGTCACCACCTCGGGAAATCTTCCTCTGCACCGAGCCACCCAATCCGAGTACGGTGAGCGATCCGACGGCTTCGTTGCTGAAATCGGCACAGACTACCTCTCCGGCCCCAGCGAACTCCTGATTCCGAAGGATGGTTTCGCAAACCTTAATCTGCGCCCGGCCCGCAGCGCCTTTCGTCCGGCCATCACCTACCGATCGTCCGACCCGTCCCGACTGCGGTTCGTCTACGTGAACCGTTCGCTCGGCGAGTTGACCAGCGCCGCAGGAAGCAGCGTGACTTTGGAAGCGCTCGCCGATAGCGGCGAAGTGGAGGTGACTGCGACGGCCGACGGATTTGCGACCAAGACCATCGCCGTAAAGCTCCGGCCAGGCGTGCTCGTTCTTGGCCGCCCGATCCGCGTTTCCAGTTGGACGTCCAGGCTCACCACAAGCCTCTCGCTTCGCACCTTGGATCCTGCCACGGGCCAACCCGGCGTTACAGCTTACGGAATTCGGCGGGAGGCAACTCCCTCGGTCACATGGGCGAGTTCCAATCCGGCCGTCGTCGAGGTCGGACCCGCGCTAGAGACGCTTACGGCGAATCTTCTCGTCCGCGGCGTAGGGCAATCGCGGATTACCGCGAGTGCCGAGGGCTGGCGCGTGATCGAAGTTGAGCCGTTGATCATCGATGTTCAGCCGCCGCAGCCGATCCCCGTGGAAACGGCGGTGGTGCCCCAGGGCTTCCAGGCGGTTCTTCCCTTCCGCCTGTCATTCGGCACTCAGGTTCCGCAGCGAGACTACCGCGGCAGTCTCACGGTCCGCAGTGAAGATCCGAGCCGCCTTGTGCTGTCTCTCAGCCGATTTCTTCGAGGCACGGAACAGATCACGGCCTCCATGGACGGAGCGATTCCCCCGATTTTCGCGCAGGCGCTGGCGTCCAGCGGAGAAGTCCGGGTCATCTTCACTTCGTCCGAGTTTGCGGGCGAATTTCCGATCACTGTAAGGCTGGAACGCGCCGTCTTGCGGTGGGGGACGCAAAGGACAGTACGGGGAGTGCGCGAGTATCTCCCCGAGATCTCCCTCGACGCGGGTTCTCAGCGGTTACTTGGTTTTTCTGTGGAGAGCGAGTCTGGAAACCCCGCCAGCGAGCCCGTCCCCGGCGCTCCACCGCCGGCCATCAGGCTTTCGAACTCCAACCCTAGGGTCGTGTCGTTGAACCGGCTGACGGCCCTGATCTCGGTTGAAGGGGTTTTCCTCCGAGGTCTGAACCCCGGCACGGCCCGGCTCTCCGTCTCCGTCTCCCCAGACACGATTCAGTTGGAGAACAGCTCCGTCACGGTCACCGTTCCGCCTCCCGCGGAAACCGTCCTCCCGGAGGCCGTCCTTGGCAAGGACTTGCAGATGCTTATCCAAGTGCGAACCGCGCAATCGGCACCCGTCACCGTAACCTCATCGGATGCGACGGCACTTCTCGTCTCCTCGGGTGGCCCCGGCGCGGCGGAAGTAAGCACGTTCAGCACCCCGGACGGTGACGTCCAGGTTTGGATCCAGGCGCTGAAAGGACAGGGCGAGACCACCATCCGGGTGCGTGCCCCGGGCCAACCCGATCGTGTCGTTCCGGTGGTGCTCGTGCCATCTGGTGTCGCACTCTCGGAATTCGCCGGGCGGGTCACCCTGTCCATCCATGCTCTCGATGAGGAGAGCGCTACCCCTCTCGCGGCACAGCAGCCTCGTCCCGGAGTGAGTGTCCCGGTCACGCTTCGCGCGGAAGGCGGGCCGGTCGGCCTAGCTCGAACGGCTTACACGCTGAGTTCCAGTGCAGCCTCCGCGAACGTTGAATATTCGCCGCTCCTGCCCGGCACGGAAGCGGTTCTCATTGCAGATGCGCCAGGCTTCACGGCTTCGCGCCGCTCCAGGCTTCGTCTCCGCGGGCCCGAGAGCGCTACCGTCCCAACGTCGCAGTCCATCACGGTGGTCCAGCACACTGTAACGTCCGTCGAGCTTACTACCAGTTCCGCAGCTACGGTGACCAGCAGCGACCCGTCGAAGCTCCTGCTCAGTATTGGCGCCACCGCGTCACCATCTGCCAGCGTCAACACCCCGGCCGGTCAGACTTTCCTTCAGGTCCACGCCCTGGCCGGTTCCGGAAACGCAGAGATCCGGGTTGATGCCGAAGGCCGCCAGATCCGGCAAATCACGGTCGCGTTTTCGCCCCTCGAGTACTCTCAGAACACCGTTCGCATGGTGACCGGGCAGACGTGGGATCTGGCGCATAGGTCCGATCTCAGGCTGCGTCCGGGCGTGAGTCCGTTCCGGTTCTCGGTCCGCACCGCCGACCCAACCATCGCGACCATCGCGCCTTCCTCGTTCGAATGGCCCACCACCGGCATCGCCCCCGCGCTGCGCATCACTGCCGTTGCCCCTGGCATCACGCTGGTCATCGGGGAGAGCCCCGAGTCGGTGTATTTCCATCCATTCGAAATCGTTGTCGATGGACCATCCACCACTCCACAGCAGTTCACCGTGGGAAAGAACACGCAGAGTTCGCTGGCTTACGCGTTCGGAAGGGTGTTCGAGAATGGCGCGATTGTCACCGTCACGAGTTCCGACCCCTCGAAACTCGTGCTCTCGCGATCAGGCGCCATCACTGGTAGCGGCTCCGTCACGGTTGCCGTGCCGCCGGGCCAGCCCTCCACCCAGGAGTTCTTCCTTCAGGCTCGCGGTCAGCAAGGTGAGGTGACCCTACGCATTCAGACCGATGGCGGAATCTCGCAAACTGCCACCGTTCGGATCGTCAATTCGTGGTTCGCCTGCACGAGTGGACCTGACAACCTCTCAATCGCCCCCGGTGGAACCGAACGCGTCCAGTGCGTGCTCCGGATCGACACACCGCCGCAAAACCGCTTCGACAGCGCGGGGATGCTACCAGACGCCGGCAGCGTTTCACTGCGACTCCGGAGTTCCGACCCAAGCGTCTTTACCGTCAGTCCGGAAACCGCTCCATTCGTTCCAGGAAGAACCGAGTTCCAGTTGCGGGGTGTGCGTCCAGGCTATGCCGTGCTCCTGGTGGAACAGCCCGAAGGCTTCGGCCCTGCCGGACCGTCGCTCGGTGTCACCGTCAGAGCGTCTGGCTTGGAGACAAACTGCAGAACGGTGTCCCTCGGCAAGGACACCCAGCAGAATTGCCAGGTCCCACAGATCACGGGCGTCCCGATTACGGCGGAATCGTCGGATCCCTCGCTGACCCTCGTGAGCAACAGCGCCACCGAAGCGGGCGCCGCTCAAGCCGTCACGAGTTCGGGCCGTATCACGATTCAGCAGCTTGCCCGTTACGGAACATCCGAGGTCGTGCTGAGTGCGCCAGGCTACGGAGAGACGCGGATTCCCGTTGTCGCCGGCGAGACCGATCTGGTGCTGCAGCAGGGCCCGGGAGTGGTGACGGAACTCAATCTGCGTGCCGGCGAATTTACCGTGGTGACGCTCACTCTCAACACCTCCGGCCCGGAAAGGCGGTCGCCTCGGGCGGCTCGTGCGGGCAGCAGTATTCCAGTGTCCCTGACGGCAAGCCCTTCGGGAATCATCGCAATCGAGCCTGCCACACCAGCGTTCCCCGCGGGGGAGTCCGCGGTCAACATCACGATACGCGCGCTCGCGACTGGTAGCACTGTTCTCCGCGTAAACGCACCGGAAGGAATCAACGTACCGGTTCTTCCCATCGCTGTCACGGTCCGGCCGTAACGCGGACCGGGTGCTCCTACTCGCCGTTGATGCTGTAGCGCCAGCCTTGCACCGATCCCATGGCATTGGTGATCTGGCGCACCAGGATGTTCACCTTCAGTGTGTCCGGGAGCGCGTTCTTCGGCCCGGGCCACGGGTTGAGGAAACTCACCCGGCTGTCGTCGTCGTTGTATCCCGTCACCACCGTGATGTGATTCACCTTCCCGGACTTGCGCGACACCCACAGCGGACCGAGTTCCA
>JAEUQE010000354.1 GCA_016789785.1 Bryobacterales bacterium | reverse complement strand
CCCTGACTGGTGATCTGCTCCTCCAATTTGGCGAAGATGTCCATCGAGTCTTCGATGGGATTGCCTTTGGAGAGCTGATAGGCCTTGGCGAGAATCCGGCGCTCTTTGTCCTTGGAGAGCAGCACGGCTTTGGTGGAGGTGGAGCCGCCGTCAATGCCGATGAACCCTTCCACCACTTCACCGGGCTGGAACGCGACAGGTTCGAACTTCTTATGCTTGTACTTCGTCTTGAAGGCTTCCAGTTCGGCCTCGCTCTTGGTGAGTCCTCCGTTACCGCCCTTCTTCTTCTTCTCCTCCTCGCGCCCGACTTCGATGTACCACCGCAGCTTGTCGTAACCGACATACTGTCCGACGTGATCATCTTCGGTCTTGCCGAACTCGACTGCGCCGATGGCGGCGAAGTACTGCGCGTTGTCGGGAGTACGAATCAGATCCTCAGGCGGCACGCCTTCCGGAAGCGGATAGTTGCGTTCCTCCCAGATTTTCGGAATGTTGTGCTTCCAGCAGTCGCGCATGCCGACGATGTAGCAGTTTGGTCCGCCGAGCAGGAGCACCACCGGGCGAAGCGTGTTGCCGCGCGTCAGCACCGAGAGGTTCTGCATGACGATGGCTTCAAATAGCGAAGCCATCAATTCATCCGCCGGGACGCCGCTCTTCTGCAGGCCGTTGATGTCGGTCTCGGCGAACACGCCGCACTTGCCAGCCACGGGATGAAGCTTCAGTCCCTTGTAGCCCATCTGGCAGAGCTGTTCGGAAGGGATACGAAGCTTGGCGTTGATCTTGTCGATGACGGCGCCGGTGCCTCCGGCGCACTTGTCGTTCATCGACGGGATCTTCTTTTTGCGTCCGGTTTCGGGGTCTTCCTTGAAGATGATGATCTTGGCGTCCTGGCCGCCGAGTTCGATCACCGAGCCGGCCTCGGGGTAGAGCTTTTCCACCGCGAGTGAAACGGCGTTCACTTCCTGGACGAACTTCGAGCCCAGGTACTTCCCCAAGCCGCTGCCGCCCGAACCTGTGATGAACATGCGGGCGTTCTTTGCCTGGAAACCGTCGATCTCTTCCTCGAACCGCTTGAGGAATTCGAGACACTTTTCCGGCTGCCTGGTGTCATGACGCTGATAGTCGCGCCAGACGATCTCATCGGTTGCTGCGTCGATGACCACGCTTTTGACAGTCGTGGACCCGACGTCCATGCCGATCATGAACTTTCTTTCCATGTTGTACCCTCGCGCGATGGACGCTACTTAGTTTACCGCCGCGGCGACCGCAACAGCGGGCTTGCGGGTCCAGCCTTCCTTCTTCATGCGATCCGAAATGTGCATGACGAAGTTGGCCGCGTTACCCACCACGCCCTTGGTATGCGGTACGTGATACATCGGACGCTTCACTTCGGGGTGCTCGTCCACCCAGGCCCGGCACTCATCCAAAGTGAGGCCCGTGTTGTTTAGTGCTTCCTGGAACTCTTGCTTTGCCTTGTTCTTCGCTTCGCCGAGCGCCATCTGCACACGGCTGTGCGCATTGATCTCGCCTTCGCCGGAAGTCTCGATGGGAAGGTAGATCATGTCGCGATACTGGCTCACCACCGCGGCCTGGGCGCCGTCGGACTGCGTGGATGGCATGCAGCCGAAGGGCTTGAGGCTGAGGACGAAGTGAGCAAGATCCTTGTTCGAGTAGTAGATGTTCTTCGCGACTTCGAGGTGGCCTTCGCCGCCGCCCGCGCGCGAATTGTAGAAGGGGTGGCCCATGCGCTGAAGCTCGTACTGATCGGCGAGGTGGTGCGCGAGGCCGCCCAGCGCGTCGACAATGCGATGGTACTCGCGTTTGAAGACCGCCTCGGCCAGTTTCAGCTTGGCCACCTTGTTCCGGAAACTCCATTCGATCTTGGTGCGCTGATCGAGCCGCCACAGCGGAGGAAGGGTCGCGCCGACATCAAGACCCTTGGTATCGCGATACTTCTGAATTACCTGGTGAATCATGTACATGATCCAGGTGCCAATCGGCTCCACCAGTACCTGTGCGCCTTCGCGCTCCAGGAACTTGAACATGTTGAAGTTGCCGTCGCCCTCGGTGGTCTGCGCCCAGAACTCGCCGGTGATCTTCACGATCGGCTTCACGCGCAGACGGTCGACCTCCACTTCATTGAACATGTCGCGGCAGCGATGCAGGGAAGCGGTGATGTCGTCACCAGTAAGCTGATTGACGAACTTGCCAAGGTACTCCGCGGTGTCCTTGAAGCCCGTAAGGAAGCCTGGCAAGTCGTCGCCGATCTTCCAGGGTTGCTTCTTCTTGAACACTTCCTGCATGTAGTCCATTGCCTGATCCGTGACCTCGTCGGTCTGACCCGGATTGGCTTCGTAGGGGCGGATCTGGTAGGCGACCTCGTTGATGATGTCGCCGCAGTTCAAAGCGTTGAGAATGCCGAGGAAGAAGTCGAGGTTCATCTCGAGGCCAGCTTCGGCGTCGGACTGGCTGAGACCTCCGGACTGCTGGAACAGCAGCACACGGAAGCCTTCAAAGCCTGCGTTGCGTAACGCCAGGCGGTACTCGGCTTCGTACATTCCGAAACGGCAGGGACCGCACGCACCGGCGGTGAAGAAAACATACCGGTCGACGATTTCCTGCTTCGTGAGCCCCTGCTCTTCGAGGCTCTGCAAGTATTGAACGAGGTTTCCGACAGTGAAGTAGGTGGGATTGCACTGCCCGTTGTTGCCATATTCCTTTCCCAGTTGGAATGCGGCGACATCGGGAGTGGGCAATGCCTCGGCCAGATAGCCCAGGCCCTCGAGCGCACCATGGATCAGCTTTTCGTGCTTCCAGGTCAGCCCACCAAACAACAGCGTGGTGTGCCCCCTTTGGTGGCTCGTGAAGGTCCGTTCGTTCGGCCGCTTGAAGTGGTGGACTTCCTTCTTCTCCAGGCCGGCTTCGTGTTCCAGGCGGGCCCGCTCTTCGGCGAGGCGCTTCTGGATGATGTCTTCGATCGATTGGTTGATCTGAACCAAACCAGTTCCCAGGCTGGGTTTGGGTTCAAACGGCTGCGTACTCATGTTCGATAGCCCTCGATAAAACCTATAAACTTCCGTCAAGATTCAAGTGCCGATAGTACTACTTATCCCGGTTGGCTTAGTTTGCAGTCTCTGACATTATAAGGGAATAAATCTTCATCGAACGGTGAAGTTTGTACCTGAATGGAAAGAAAGTCAGATAAGCGGGGCGGGCCTGCGCGGCGACCTTTTTTGTCCTATTTGACGGAAGTATACAGTACGAAATGATATGGTATTCGGCAGGGGAAGCCAACTCCTGTGTCTGCATCATGATCCGGAGCTTGCCCCATTTGAGGCTCTTCCCGGGGTGAACATGGATGGTGCCGGCTGGCCCCTATGCTTTCACCGTGACCGACATCACATGACGCCCAAGCAGCGACTTGTAGCGGAAGCCCAATGGCAGCCGGAAAGGCAAGCGCAGAGATGGCTCCCGGTCGACCTTGAGGCGATACACGCGACCGTTGGCGAAAAAGGAGAAATCGAAGAAGCCAGGGCCTTCGTTCTGGAAGGCGAGGATGTTGACCGTGAAGGCAGCTCCCGCCTCAATCGCATCGATGATGGAGCCGTCCGCCGCCAGAACATAGACATGCAGAGTGTTATCGTAGGGCGACCCGTCGTCCCGCCAGGCGAGCGTGCGGTCGCCGGGCAGCGGATGCCGGGCGAGTTCGTTCTCACCTTCGAGGGGCATCGTCGATTCTAGAAGGTTAACGCCATCAGGCTCTGCCGATCCCGGACAAAAATGGTCGTATTTGCGACTGCGGGAGCTGTCCATGCATTACTCGCCGCGACCTGCGATTTTCCCAGCACCTTCATGCCCTCCCGGGAAAGCACCGCCAGCGCCAACTCGCCCTCTTCGCTGAGCAGCAGCGTCCGGTCCCCGGCCTGAATCATGGCGCACTTGCCGAATGTCCGGTCTTGCCACAGGATCCTGCCGTCCTTCACGTTCACGGCAGTCATGG
The DNA here is from genome assembly GCA_016789785.1 of Bryobacterales bacterium. Next base: position 2,102 of record JAEUQE010000354.1, on the reverse strand, counting down.
GTGCCGGGCCGAAGTCCCCGCTCGATCCGTAGACCGCATCTCCAATCCGCAGCCCGTTGTTGTGGTGGATGCGGAAACGCCCCTGATTCCAGACTTCCGAGGCAGTCAGTCGTCCCCCATCATTCTTGAGCTGGACGGCGCGGCTTCCGCCACTGTAGGCGGAACTCATCACGATGATCCCGTCCGGACCGGTAAGTGGGGGGCTGACGTTCAGGTCGTAGTCGGTTTTGTGCGGATGGCTCCAAAGGTGGTCGCCCGTATCGGGGCTCATGCCGGCAATGTCGCGCCCGAAGAAGGTGAGCACCTGCTTCGATCCGGCGAAATCGAACAACAGGGGCGACGAGTAGCTCCCCTCGGAATCGCCACGCTGCCAGACCTGCCAGCCATCGTTCTGCCGGAGAGCAACCATCGCCTTGCCTTCGCCGCCAACCGGGAGGAGGATGTTGTCCTTCCACGCAATGGGACTTGCCGCGTAGCCACGATCGAGTTCCGTGGTGGACTCCTTCCATAGGTCGATATTCCAAACCTCCTTGCCCGACTTCGCATCGAGCGCATACGCGTGGCCGACCGTATTCACGACGAAGACGCGGCCGCCCGCGACCAGCGGCGTGGAGTGAGGGCCCTTCCCGCTCGAATAGTCGAGACTGCGCACCGTTCGCCGGCTGGTCGCGTGCTCCCACAGAGTCTTCCCCGTGCGGACATCGGCGGCGACGGTGACATCCTGATCGCCTCGCAGGTACATGGTGTAGAGGAGACCGTCTACAACCGCAATTCCGGAGTAGCCCTCGCCGAGCGCTCGCTTCCAGAGAGTCTTCGGACCTCCCGCCGGCCACTCTTTCGGCAGTGCCCCGGCAGGCGCGGTAAAGTCGCGGTTGGGACCGCCAAACTGCGGCCAGCCGGTTTGACCCAGCACGAGATAAGGGAGGAACAACAGCGCGCATCGAACCATGACCGGATTGTAGCCCGGAGTCTCAAGTGCACGGGCCTGGGCGGATTTCACATCTACCGCCGCAAGGAAGAACCTTCACCGGATGCGACCATTGCAACCCCGCACCGCAAAACGCGTCATGATGAAGAGACGGGCAGGCCAGACTCTTGGTTGGAATCGCGCTTGTCCAGCGGAGGATGCATGACCCTCGGGAGGTTGCTTGTGACGGCGGCCCTGACTCAGACGGCGTTCACGGCGGAACTGCCGGTGCGCACGGTGATTCTCTACAAACACGGTGTCGGATACTTCGAGCGCTCCGGCGAATTGCGCGGTGGCGAATCCGCGCGTCTCGACTTCAAAGCGTCCGACATGAACGACGTGCTGAAGTCGCTCACCCTGGAAGACAAGAGCGGCGGCAAGATCACCGGACTCCGCTACGACGCGAGCGAGCCACTTGAAGAGCGTCTGCAGGACTATCCGTTTCAACTCCGCCAGGCGCAGGCCTTGAGCGAATTCCTCGATCAGTTGAAGGGTGCCCGGATTGAGGTGCGCGTCGGCGGCGAGTCCCTGCAAGGATCCATCTTCAGCGGGCGCATAGTGAAGCTCGGCGAGAAGGCCCAGGACAAGGAGCAACTCACGCTGCTTCTCGACTCTGGAGAGCTTCGAACGATGGACCTCGCGTCCATCAGCGGACTGAAGCTGTCCGATCAGGCGCTGCAGCGTCAGTTGAAGGACTATCTGTCGGCGCTGTCCGTCGCCCGGTCCAAGGAGAAACGCAGCGTCTACATCGACTCTTCCGACACGCGGAGCCGGCAAATCGTCGCCAGTTACATGACGCCAACCGCGATCTGGAAGTCGAGCTACCGGCTGATCCTCAAGGATGCCGAATCGCTGCTCGAAGGATGGGCCATCGTCGACAACACGACCGGCGAGGACTGGACCAACGTCACGCTGTCGCTGGTGTCGGGCCGCCCGATTTCGTTCATCAGCAGACTCTACGAACCTCGCTACCGCGAACGTCCAGAAGCGGAATTGCCCGAGGACCAGAATGTCGGACCGGTGGTTTATTCCGGAGCACTGGCGGCGGCAGGGCCCGCGCAGGCGGGGAAAGTCGCGGCCGCCCCGCCACCGGCGCCAGCGCTGCGCGGAATGCGTGCGATGCCATTGGCTGCCG
>JAEUQE010000353.1 GCA_016789785.1 Bryobacterales bacterium | reverse complement strand
GCTCCGCCAGATCGCGGGGGAACTGAATCCCGCCGAGGTCTTGCGGGCGCTGGATGACGAGAAGATGCTCGGCGTGGTTTCGCCGGCGCTGAGCGGCCCGAAGTTGAACTTACAAGGGTTCGCGAAGTTATTGAAGGCGAGGCAGCTTGTCCCGTTCGGTATCGACTTGAAGGTCAACAACCTGATCCTGTTCCTTTCCATCCTGTGTGAGAAGCTGGCGCCAAAAGAACGTGCCGGCCTGCTGCGGGCGATCGCCGTGGAGCGGAGCGAGACCGGTCAACTCAACAGGCTTCCAGAGCGGGCGAAGAAGCTGGAGAAAACCCTGAAGTCCGCAAAGCTACAGAAAGCCTCGCGGATCTATCAGGTCTTGAGCGAAGAAGGCGGTGAGTTGCTGCTCCACCTCTTCATGAATACACAACAGCGGCTGGTGCAGGACCGGATCCGCAACTATCTCAGCAAGTATCTGCTTGCGGCCGCGGAGATTACTGACCGGGATATCGAGGCGGAGGGTTTGAAGCCGGGAACGCCGAAGTTCCGTACCCGGAAAGCGGAGAAAGTCGCGGCGCGGCTGGATGCCCGGCCACGGAAGCCAGCCCCAGCGGTGATGCCCGCACCCGAGGTCATGGCCGCCGCGGCGCCAAGCCGCCGGATTCTGTAGCTGGGGCAATGGGAGTGCATTCCGCTCGGCGTTGATCGAACCACCAGGTTAAGTAAATAACGCTTGCATCGTGAGCGCGCTCGGTGGAATGGGCCTGCATGGGAGCCGGAACCTGCCGGTTCAGCCAGATGCGATGCGAGGTCGAATTCGGCAACACTGCGCCGGATGGACGGAGCAAATCTTGCGCAAATCTTGCGCAGTTGGCAATTCACAATCGAGACGATAAGCTGAATGTGCGGCGTCCCACATGAAGGCGCCGAAAACCTACGTCGAGTTCTTGGTTGATGCAGCGAGTTGTTTTCCGGGAAGGTGGCGCATGGCTCCGGGGACGAGCCTTCGTCAGGAGGGCCTGGGCAGGCGGCTTTCCGATCTGGCTTACGTGCGCCACGTTGGGCATCAGCGCGTGGGGCGCGGATTCGCGTGGGGGCCGCACTCTGCCGGGCCATGCATTGCGTATCGGAATCCGCAACAGTCCGCCCTACATGGTGGTGCGCGCGGACGGGTCGCTGGATGGACTGGCCTTCCAGGTGATCAACGAAGCCGCTCGCCGCGAGGGAGTCCGGCTGAATTGGAAGCCCGTTCTCAAGCTGAATCGGGACGCCCTGCGCGACAACGATGTCGATCTTTGGCCACTGACGGACCCCAAGGACTCCGGAGGATTCGGCACTACCATTCCCTGGGTGCGCGACCCGTTCTATTTGGTTTCGCTTCAGGAAAGCCGGCCCCCGGGTAACGATGGGAGAGGATTGCGAGTGGCCGTCAATCGCCTCGGGAGAACGGAGCCGTTGGCGCGGTCCGTACTCCCAGCGGCGGAGATTCTAGGCACTGAAGGCGGTACGGAAGCGCTCAAGACGCTCTGTCGCGGTGAAGCGGATGCCGTGTTCATCAATGCCAGAATCTTCCAGCAACTGCTCCTGCGCCGCCCTGAAGGATGCGCCTCCGCGGCGTTGTTTCAGGAGACAGTCGCCGGTGCCTTCATCGAACTCGGAATTTCCTTCCGACCAGAATTCGAGGCGCCCGCGAGGCTGTTGCGCGAGGCGATCGACGAGATGGCTATTGATGGAAGCCTGGCGGACCATTTCGCGCGCTGGGCACATACCGCGAACAATGACATCGAATACCGGTACTTACTCTTCCGCAGTGAGCAACGCCGCCTGCGGCTGATCATCCTGTTGTGTGGCTTTGTGATCCTAACGGTGGTTGCCGGCTACTTTGCGATTCACTGGCGGCGCCAGAAAGCGATCGCCGTTCGGGCGAATGGCGCAAGGCGTCTGTTCATCGCCAACATCAGCCATGAGATCCGGACCCCGATGAATGGCGTGATTGGCGTTCTGGACTTACTCCTGGATACGCAATTAAGCGCCAAGCAGGCAGACCTTGTGAAGTTGATCCGCCTCAGCGCGGATGGCCTACTCCGGATTCTGAATGACGTTCTCGATTTCTCACGTCTGGAATCGGGGAAGATGCCGCTGCGGGCGGAGCCGTTCTCGATGCAGGAGGTCGTGCGGGCCACCACCATGCTGCTGAGCGACGCCGCCCGCCGGAAGGGTATCGAGATTGCGATCGAAATGGATGATCTTCCGAGCCTGATGGGAGACGCTGCACGAGTTGAGCAAGTGTTGCGAAATTTCATCGACAACGCGATCAAATTCACCGAGCAGGGAAGGGTGGCGGTTCGTGTGAAGCAGGAACTGAAACGGAAAGGTCATGCCACGGTGGAGGTTGCCGTGGAGGACACGGGTATCGGGATTGCCGCAGGCAAGATCCCAACGCTGTTTCAGCCGTTTCACCAGGCCGATTCGACCACCACGCGGCGGCACGGCGGAACCGGTCTCGGGCTCGCCATATGCCGGGAAATCGTGACACGGCTGGGCGGCGAGATCGGCCTGAACAGCGAGTTGGGCGCTGGCACCTCCGTATGGTTCCGGGTGGAGTTTCCCCTTGCGCCGGAACTCCCGCGGGCCGCCGCCAGCGAGACGCCAAGGGAAGTGTGGAGCGCGGCTTTCCGGATCCTGGTTGCCGACGACAATGCTCTGAATCGCACGGTGGCCGTTCGGATCATCGAAAAACTAGGCCACAGTGTGGTTGCGGTGAACGATGGAAAAGAAGCACTGAATGCCGCGCTGTCAGAGCGGTTTGACATGATCCTGATGGACTGCCAGATGCCGAACTTGGATGGGTATGCGGCGACCGAGGCCATTCGCCGAAACGAAAGCCGTGGTTCACGAACTCCCATCATCGCGTTGACGGCGAGTGCAATGGATGGGGATCGGGAGCGCTGCCTCGCCGCGGGCATGGACGGATACCTCAGCAAGCCAATCACACTGGATACCTTGTCCGGCGCGATCGGGCAGTATGCCAGACAGCAAAGCCCCGCCCCAACGAAAACTATTGACGATTGATCATGAATGTCGCGACATGCTCGAAGAAAGGGCGCAGCACTGCCTCGGCGGAAGGTGGCAACTGCACTTCGCGAAACGCACTGTCCATGAGCGCGATCCAACGGTCGCGGGCGCGCTGATCCACCGCGAAGGGTGCATGACGCATGCGCAGGCGCGGATGGCCGCGCTGCTCAACGTAGCGTGGCGGGCCTCCAAAACGGAAAATGAGGAAATCCCGAAGCCGTTGTTCCGCGCCTTCCAGGTCGTCCGCGGGATACATCGGCCCCAGAACATCGTCGCCCGGAATCTGCCGGTAGAACGCGGCAACGAGACGCCGGAATCCCTCCTCTCCGATTTCTTCAAACACGTGATCTTCCGAGAGTTGATCTGGCACCCTTCTATTGTCGCCAATCGCGGATAATAAAGGTTCACAAAGAATGATTCGACTAACCCTTGGCTGGCTGTTGTTGGTCGCGTGCACGGGCACCGCAGCGACGGTTTGGACGGTCCGGCTGGAAGAGCCGACCGGAATCGAGAGGCGAAGCGGGGAGATTGTCAGGATCCCGCTGGCCAGTCTGGGCGCTCCGAAGGCGAGTTTGGCGGATAAGGCGTACCAGGTGGTCGACGCATCGGGCACGGAAGTGCCATCACAATTGACAGCCACCCACCTCCTTTTCGCAGCGAGTGTCATGGCGGGGCAAGTGGCCGAGTATCGTGTGATCTGCTGCACCGCACCTGCGCGGCGCGATCCGTTTGTGACGGTGCGCCGTATGCAGTCGGGCCGTCTCGAGATGAGGAGTGCGGCGGCGCGGGTTGTGATTGACGCTGAATCCGGAGCGGTCCAGGAGGCGTACCATCTTGGCGCGGGTCCGCAGCGGAGCGTCAACCTGGTGGAGATGACGCCGGTCTCACATGATCCGAACGACATTCATCCCAAACCGGCGGTGGAGCGCAAGCAGACATCGCCCGTTGGAGGAGCGAATAATGGCTGGACGGCACTGGGAGGAGGCGGGTCCGGAGACTGGCAACTGGCAAGCGGATTCTTGGAGGGATCGGCGCGGCGCGGAAGCCTCGAGTTACGGCTGTCCGGCAACCAGTTACTCTGGACGGCGACCGGCGGCTTTCGCTTCTCCAGCATCAGTGCCCTGCCCTACCTGCCGTTTGACCGTTGCACGGACGGCAACGAGTATCGCTGGCCGACGGGCCCGGATCCGAGCGAACCGCCCGATTCGGCAATCGGCCCGCGGCCGTGGACAAGCCCGCCGGGAGGCGTATTCACTTACTACGCGCGGCGCGAGAACTACGGCGCGCTCTCCTTCGTGCCGGCGCACACTCCGTCATCGGAGGCTTTGACGTGGGTTGGCGCGTGTTCGCATCGAATGGAAGCGCGGGCACCGGGCAGCGCGGCGGTCGCGCTGGTGTTTCACGCATGGAAGGGCGATGAGACGGCGCTGGTGGCCAGGGCCGAAGCTCGTAAGGTTCGCCAACCTCTGTTAGTCCAAGTAAGTGACGGAAGCGAGCAGAATCTGCGTGCTTCGAATCTGATACAGGTTGCGCCCGCGCCGGTCAGCGCCGCGGTATCGGGGCCGCCACCGCCTTTCGAACCGCGCCGGGTCGCGATGGATGGCACCTGGGATCTCGCCTGGGGAGAGAAGGGGGCTGGCCCGTCGAGCGAATGGCGCCCGGTAAAGGTGCCAGGGAGCGCGCATCTTCAATGGTTGCCGCGGGACAGGGTTTACACGCGGGAGGCGGGATGGGTAAGTGGCAAGGAGTGGTGGTACCGTCGCAAGTTTCGCGTGCCGGCGGATTGGAAAGGCTCGCGAATCCATCTTGACTTTGAGGCTACGGATTACATCGCCGAGGCATTCCTCAACGGCGCGCAGTTGGGCCGGCACGAGGGTTACATTGACCCATACACTTACGACGTCACATCGAGAGTCAAGGCCGGGGAAGAGTACGAATTACAGGTGCGCGTTTGGACGCCCGTGCACTATTACTGGAAGCATCGCCCCTACACCGTGAAGGGAAGTTACGGAGGTGTTGACCAGAAGCCGGATGACATCACAGCTCTGGGGATTACGCGAAGTGTCTGGCTGCGTTCGTCAAAGGAAACGCGAATCACCGATGTCGCGATTGACACGCTGATCGAGGACGGCGACGGCATTGTGGTGGCGGATGTCGATGCCGGGGAGGTCCCACAGGGAGCAACCTGGGAAGTTACTCTTACTCCGCACACGTTTCGTGGGCCGGGCACGCAGATTCGCCAGGCTGCACGCGGAGGCCGGGAACGCATCGAAATCCGCGTTCGCGAACCGCGCTTGTGGTGGACTTGGGATCACGGCAAGCCCGACCTTTACCTGCTCGATGTCCGCCTGAAGGATCAGGCAGGCCGTGTATTGGATGGCAAGCGGATGCGCACCGGGATCCGCACCGTGGCGCGGCGGGGAGACCGTTTCTATCTCAACGGCAAGCCCGTATTTCTCCGGGGCACGAATATCTACGCGAATCTCTTTCTCTCGGAGTTCCGCCGTCCGGAGTATGAACGCGATTTCGCACTGATCCGCCAGATGAATGTGAACTCCATCCGCGTGCACTGCCACTTCGAGAACCCGGAGTTCTACGAACTGGCCGACGAACAAGGCTTTCTGATCTGGCAGGATTACCTGGAGGCGTGGTATCCGCACGACACCGAATTCTCCCGGCATGCGGCGAAGTTATTCGATCGCCATATCCGGTTGGTAAGGAATCATACTTCGGTGTTCGCGTGGGCGCCAAGCGATGAAGAGGATTTGGAGAACTATCGCGACCTGACGAAGCATCTCGCGGCGCGGCCCGCACTGCTCGATCCACAGGACCGGTGGGTACAGCGTTCCACCGGACGGCACGGAGACGCCCATCTTTACTTCGGCTGGTACAGCGGCTCCATTTGGGATTACCGGAAAATGACGGCGAACCTGGTTACGGAGTTGGGGGCAACGGGGTTGCCCGCCCGGAGTTCGATTGAGAAGTTTCTCCCAGGCAAGTGGCCAATTCCCGATCACGCCGACGATTGGGCGTTTCATCATCTACAGGTTCCGGAAGCAGAGAACGCC
>JAEUQE010000352.1 GCA_016789785.1 Bryobacterales bacterium | reverse complement strand
GCCGGCAATTCGCGCAGCAGTTTCCGCGCGGCCCGTTCACTGATGGCACGGCTGCGGAGTTCGTTCACCAGATCCGGCGGCGCCCGCAAGGCGTCCTCAGCGGGATCGGCGCCATCGCCCTCTCTCGCCCCATCGGACAGGGCCAGCGGCGTGTCTTCCAGAAACTTCGGCCCGTGCTCGGCAACCAGCTTGAATTCGCGTCCATCCGCCGTCAGTTCAATCGACCAGCTTTTCAGGTACCCGAAGCTCACCAGCTCGTCCAGAGATGGTCCTAGCTGCTTGCGGATATGCGCGCGGTGGCCTTCCCGCTTGATGTCGAGGATCTCACACAGGTCGTGGTAGCGCTTTTCAAAGCGCCCCCGGTTGCGCGAGGCGTAAAGCCACACCTGCAGCAGCGGCACCAGAGCCTTGGCAATCGAGCCCCGCAGCCGGCGGTAGGTCTCCAGGTCGACCGGCATCAGGTGGTTGTTGTTGATGTTGTTCAGTTGCCATTCCGAAAGCCAGATGTAGTTCCGGTCGGCCACCCGCCCATCGCTCATGGCCGATCCGAAACGCACCACCTGTTCGAAGACGTGAAACGTGTTGCTTGCCCACATCTTGCGGTCGGCCAGATAGATCACACCGTTGGAATGGATGGTGGTCGCCGTCATCCGGTCCATCCAATCGTAGATGTCCTGGTAGTTGTTTCCGGCGTCCTGCAATCCCAGAATCGCAAGCATCTCCCTGGAGGTGAAACTCACCGGGTTCTCCACGCGGCCGCGCCTGGCGCGAATCTCGCTGATGATCTTCTGCAGGGCAAGGAACTTATCCTGATCCGCCGTCGTGGGAAGGCCATAGCGGGCCGATGGCAGAATCCGCGCCGTGGTCTCAATGACCTTGCCGTTCTCCTCCCTTCGAAATCGGATACTCTTTTCGCGGACCTCCACCTTCCCTCGCGACCGTGAAGGCGTGAAGAAGCCCAGACTGGTCACGTTCTTCTCGACGTCAACGAGGTTTGACCCGGAGTCGGCGGCCTCAGACAGAAGATTGGGCTGGTAGGGTCCAGGCGGCTGTGGTTTGGTGTCTTTCATCCGGGTCAGAACAGCAACACTTGTTGTTGTTTCTAAAACATATATCTAAAACAAATTCTAGCAGTTTGCAAGTGGTTGATCTGAAAAGAGTTGAGGCCACTTTTTTGGGATTGAAGTACGGAGCTTTGGGATTGAGGTACGGCGGTTTTGGGATTGAAGTACGGAACTTTGGGATTGAGGTACGGCGGTTTGGGATTGAAGTACGGAGGCGGGAAAGGGTCGTGGCCGTACTCCCGGAATCGGAATCGGATCTCGCTTCCAGCGAAAGAAGGCCGAAGAGTCCGCCTGCGGAAAAGAGTGCGGCCCGGCCGGAGCCATGGCCATAAGATGCTTGATTGCTATGGTTTACCAGGGGGATGGCATGCCGGTTACCGTACTGGCACGGAGGGCGCGAAAGGAGTTTCCGGATCAGGCGGAGGAGTGATTTGGGATTGAAGTACGGCGCAATACCAGGATCTAAATTGAGACCGGCTCCTGATCTGAGATCTGGTGCTGAATTGAGACCGGATCCTAAGTCACTCTCCGGCAGTAACTTAACCCCTCCTGTGAACGTGATACCACTATCAAATCAGGTCCGGGTCTCAATTTGATACCCGGTCTCACCGTAGCTCAATCCCAATTCCGGCGGGAAAACTCGAGACCGCCGGGCGGGGCAGGGAAGCCGGTTGCGTCACGGGAAAGAGGGAGGGACTGGCTCGACGGCGGCCACAAACGCGGTCCAGTCATTTGCCATTGCCTGGGAGAGTTCGAACAATCTTGCTGCCAGGCCTTCAGCGCTGACAAAGGCAATGCGCAACTCGCCGGGTCGGATCTCGATCTCGGAGGGGAGTCCCTCCAGCCGCTGGCTCTGCACATCGGACGGCGTAGGAATCCGCACTTGCCGGGCAGCGATCTGGCGACGGGTCTGATCGAGGTCCTGGGTCACTCGCAACCGGCGCCGGATCTCCCACTGGAATGGTCCAGTGGTGGTGATGGCTTCGAGGCGTTCGATGAGAGCGAGCCGGGAGACGGCGGCGGCGTTGCCGGCCTGGAGCCCTGGGAGCCCCGCCATGATCTGGCGCGCCCGCCGCTCGCGGACTTCAAAGAGCTGCTCGATGGCGCGGCGGTCGAGATAGCTGGAGTTCATGTTGCGGAGCGTATCGAGGATGGCGTCAAGCCGGTGATACCAGGCGGGTTGAGCGGGCATTCTGGGATTCCAGGTCTTATTATACGTGAGGGAGCGATCCGGCATTATGCGATTTTGTGTGTATGTTGATAAAGGACGTTATCATACTTAAGGCGCGTGAGAAGAGGCTTCAGATTCGACTTGCCAAGCACAATGGTATATGCCACATTGAAATGGCATGACACTGAAAATGGATAAGGCTGGTCGCGTTGTTCTGCCCAAGCCTGTCCGGGATCGCCTGGGCTTGCACGAAGGCAGTGACCTCGAAATGCAAGAAACCCCGGACGGTCTGATGCTCAAGCCCGTCGAGCATCGCCCGTCAATGGTCAAGAAACAAGGGCTTTGGGTTCACACCGGAAAGGTTGCGCCTGGCTTTGATATCGTGCAGGCGATTCGTGACGCCCGCGACGAGCGCATCCGCAAGAACTCGGGCCTGTGAAAATTTACGCGGACACGAATGTGTTGGTGGCGGCTTCCGTCGAGGAGCACCCCCACCACTCCCAGGCATTCGAGCTTCTCGCCAAGGTTAAAAGCTCCGCCTTGCAGGGGTTCATCAGTTCCCACACATTGGCAGAGTTTTACTCCGTGCTGACTCGCGCTCCGTTCATCCCGCGCGTCCATCCAGCCGAGGCCGGTCGTCTGTTGGAGGACAACATCCTCCCGCACTTTGAACTGGTGACGCTTTCTCCAGAGGATTACAAGTCCGTTTTGGCGAGTTGCGCCAAGGCCGGGTTAATCGGTGGTGTTGTCTATGATGCCCTGCATCTGCACTGCGCTCAAAAGGCCGGTTGCAAACGAATCTATACGTTCAACGTGAAAGACTTTCGAGCGCTGGCACCCACTGAGCTTCAGGACAAGATCGCGGCTCCCTAGGAGTCGAGCAGCGCGACCAGCGGGAGCGAGTGGGTAGCTTCGTGTGAGTGGGTCACATTTTCTCGCCCCCTTGCCCTCATATAGGGAAAGGTCTTTCGGGGCGGTCGCCCGGAGCGGTCAAGGGCGCGCGTTAGCGAAGCGGAGACGCATCTGCGCCCTGGCGCAGCCTTGACGGAGGACCACCGCATAAGCTAGCAGGCGAGGGAAAGGGGGGGCCGGGCGGTGCAGGAGGGTATCCCTGCCAGCGGTGCGCATTGGCCGTCTGGCGGTGGATTTGAAAGTCCAAGGCAGGGGACTGGGGGGCGCGCTTCTCGCCGATGCTCTGCGCCGCGTCCTGGTGTCCGCGCCCGCGGCGTCCGCTCTCCTCGTCGATGCCAAGGACGACAAGGCCGTCGACTTCTACCGCCGCTATTGGTTCACGCCGCTTGCGGGCCAGCCGCGCACCTTGTTCCTTCCGGTGGCCACGGCGGAGAAGCTGCTGCTCTGAATGGAAAAGAGCCCCGGCACGATTCTTCGCCACACCAGGCAAACTCCCGCTGGGAGGATGATAATGCAGACAGAGCATTCGCCGAATTCGAAGGCCCGCTATGCCAAACAATGTTGACGATCTATGCCAAACAATTTGAAAGTCAAGACCTTATTGCGTGGGACTGCGATGGCGGCAACTACCATCTTCCTGTTGCTCACGATGGGTTGTGGTTTCTGGCAGATGCGTCCCGCAACAGTGTTGCATAACAGCCCTCAGACGGTGAGTAAAGTTCGTCGCCTGGTTGGCGATGAGCTTCCGGTCGAAGAGACCTGGTATACGCAGGTGCCGGTGTTCACGGGGCATGGTCCCGAATTCATACGCGTCCGCTTTTCCGCCGGAAAGCGCGACGAGGTGAGGCGGTTGCTCCGGTCACGTTGCCGAACGGGTGGCCGAGCCCTTCCCCAGGAACCCCCGGAATCTTCGTCGATGCCTTGGGACGCACCCAAGGATCCTATTGAACCCTACACTTGCGGTGAAAGCTTCGGCGATTATTTCCTGGATTTTGGAACGTCCGGCGACACGGTGCTGCTCTACGACCCAGGACACTGATTTGGAGACATGGCCACACCGACAACCAGTTGCTGTCATGTCGACCGGCAATCACGACTACCCCCATTGACTGCCCCCGGCCCGTAGACGTCTACTGCTAGCAGGTGCCGTTTTGCGATTGATGAGAATCTCTCCCCCGATTGCCCTCTGTGCAATTCTGGCGGCCTCGCTCTCCGGTTGTGGAATGCGCGAGGAAACCGTGCTCGATCGAGCCAATCAGCTTTTTGCCGCCAAACAGTTCCGCGATGCCGAACTGCAATACCGCAAACTGCTTGGGCAGAATCCCAAGCACGCCGAAGCGCACTACCGCCTCGCGCTCACCTATCTGGAAATGGCCAATCCCGATCAGGCCTACGAGAGCCTGCAAAAGGCCGTGGCCCTACAGCCGGATCATGAGCCGGCGCTGACGAAGCTCGCCGGCATGCTGCTCACCGCCTATTGGAGCGACACCCAGCGCCCGCAGCCGCTCTACACGCAATTGCAGCGGCTCTCGGCCCAGCTTCTGACGGCGAATCCGGGCTCCGCTGAGGGGCACCGCGTCGCCGGCTATCTGTCGCTGGCCGATCACAAGCCCGCGCAGGCCGCCGGCTCCTTCCGCAAAGCCCTTCAGTCCGATCCAGCCAGCGCCGACTCGGCAGCGCTGCTCGTACAAAGTCTGTTCCGGTCCGGCAACGCCGCCGAAGGCAACCGGATCGCACTGGAGTTTCTGAACCAGCACCCGGGCGAGGCACTGGTCTATGAGGCGCTCTACCGCGAACGCAAAACCGCCGGTGAGGACGCTGTGGCCATACTCAATTCCTGGGTGGCCGCGCGGCCGCGCGAAGCCGGAGGATATCTCGCGCTTGCGAACCACCACCGCACGCGCCGCGATCCGGCAGCCACCCAGGCGGCGCTCGATCAGTTGATCGCCAATGTTCCGGAGGGGCGTCTTGCCGCCGGCGATTTCTATCAACAGCATGGCGAATGGGACCGCGCGCTCGAGTTCTTTCGCGCGGGTTCGGGCCTCGTCTACCAGAAGCGGCAAATTGCGTTGCACTTTGCGTCCAACCAAATCAGCCAAGCCGATGCCGTTCTCGACACTGCCTGGAAGAGTGCTCCCGCGGATCCGGATCTGCGGTTGTGGAGAGCAGTTCGCAACCAGTCGCTTGAGGAACTGCGGGCACTGGCGGCGGAAACCCGCCCGAGCGCTCAGTTGCACTACGAGATGGGGCGCATTCTGGCGCGTAAGGGCAATGCGGCAGAGGCTCGCAAGGAGTGGAAGCAGGCGGTGCGGTTGAATCCGCGTGATCTCGAACCGCGGTTTGCCTTGGCGCGGCTGGCGCTCGATCGGCGCGAATTTTCGCAAGCGCTCGACGAGGCGGACGCGATTCTGGATCTGGCGCCCGGCAACGAAGCGGGTCTGCTGAGCCGTATGTCGGCGTTGCGCGCGGCGGGGCGGCTTGAGGAGGCGCGGGCCGTGCTGCTCGAATTACGGGCGCGCAATCCCAAGAGCGCGGCGCTCGACCTCGAAACCGCGTATCTGCGGATCGCCGAGGGGAAAAACGCCGAGGCCGAACGCCTGTTCCGGGCGCTCTACCGGCCGGGTCTGGAGAATGTACGTGTGGTGGCGGGCTTTGTGGAAGCACTGAGTCTGCAGGGCAAGCTGGCCGAAGCGCTCGATGTGTTGGAGGCTGACCGGAAGGCAGCGCCCGGCCGGCCGATCGTGATGTACGCGCTCGGTACGGTTTACAGCCGGCGGGGGGATTGGAAGAATGCGGAAACGGTGTTCCGCGGACTGATCGAATTGGACCCGTCACTGGTGGCGGCGCATACCGGACTGGCGGAGAACCTCATCGCGGCGGGTAAGCCGGAGGAAGCGCTGGCGGGTTTGAGCAAGGCGCCGGCCGAGGCTGCCGTCTTCGCGGTGCGCGCGGAGGCCCTGGAGCGGCTTGGCCGCGATGTGGAGGCGGAAGCGGC
>JAEUQE010000351.1 GCA_016789785.1 Bryobacterales bacterium | reverse complement strand
ACAATGTCGCCAGCAGCATGCCAAGCAACGGGGCCAGCACAATGAACACGGTGGTGCGAATCCAGCCCGAAGCAATCACCGCGTCCAACACATTGGCGGGGCCGCGCAGAAGAGCGACCTTGCCCATGGCAGCGCCGGCATACCCACCAATCAGCGCATGCGACGAACTGGTAGGTAGCCCGAAGTACCACGTGACGAGATCCCAGATGATCGCGCCGATCAGCCCCGAGAGAATCACGTACTCGGTGACAAACTGCAGATCCACCATGCCCGCGCCCACGGTCTTCGCAACACCGGCCTCTTCCGGATTCATCAGCAACGGAATGGCCGCGATGAAATTGAAGAAGGCCGCCCACAGCACTGCCTGAAAAGGCGTAAGCACTTTGGTGGCGACGATGGTAGCCACGGAGTTCGCCGCATCGTGAAAGCCGTTGATGTAGTCAAAAATCAACGCTACGGCCACGATGAGGATGACCAGCAGCATCGGATCCATGCAGTTTCTAGCTGTTCTTGACCACTACGCCTTGGAGTTCGTCGGCGACATCCTCGCAGGCGTCGGTGGCGAGTTCCAGCATCTCATAGATCTCTTTTAATTTGATGAGCCGGATCGGATCACGCTCATTCGCGAACAGGTCCGCTACGGCACGGCGCGTGATCTGATCGGTTTCCTCTTCCAAACGGTTGATCTCGATGCAGTGTTCGAGCACGCCGTTCTTCTTCTCCAAGGCGTGAAACGCTTTGGCCAGAGCCCTGGCGCACTTCACAATGCGTTCTCCGATCTCGATCATTGGAGGGGTCACCGCATCCAGATGGTAGGCGTGCATGCGATGCGCCGCCTCCTCAATGTAGTCCAACACGTTGTCCAGCGACGATGAAATGGAGTGTATGTCTTCAGGATCGATGGGTGTGATGAAGGTTTGGTTCAGCTTGGTGAACGTGCGATGGATTACCTCGTCGCCCTTTCGTTCCAAGACGCCGATTCGTTCCGACGTGCTGGCCAGTGCGCCAACGCCGCCTTTCATCCCGGCCAATAGAATACTGGCCGCGTCATCAATATAAGCAACTTGCTCTTGAAGGTAAGTGAAGAATTTCTCTTCGCGGGGAAGAAGTCTCATACGCGATCAGGGTCTGCAACTGGCACCCTGCCTTGTTGGAAACACCATCTTCTCAGTTGGCGGAAGCAAAGGTCAAACCGAATATGTGACGATCTCGTGACAGCAATTCCGCCACTACAACCATGTTCGCGCGATATCATCGTGAATGCATGCCAGTAGCGATCGCGGACCATGTCCTGGAAGCCTGTATCTCCGCACTAGCGAGCGCGAAGGAACCAGTGCCGCTCAAGCAACTGCGTACCGCACTCCCTGACGAAATCCGTTTTGTGGAATCGCAAAGCAAGCGGGTGGCGGCCGCGCTGCGATTGCGCCTGGAAGCAGCGGGCGCGGAGGCAGGTGTCTTCGCCTGGCCCAACTTCGGAAAGGAGCGTGATCTTTTCTACAACCGCTCCTTCGGCAGCGTGGTGACCTCGGCGATTCCTGATGCACTCGCCGAAGCTCCGCTCACGATGCCACAGATTGTGAGCGCGCTCACTCGCCTCGTACCCAAGGCGGCGCCGGGCAAGCTCCGTGCCGAAGTTCGCACTCAGCTTGCAAGCCTCGCCGCCAATGGCCAGGTCACGAAGCTCGGCACGTACTACCTCGGGCTCGCCTACTTCCGCAAGATGTCAGGCGCCAGTGAAAACCCTCTGACGGCGATGGTGCTGACGGCCATCCAGCAGATGGAAAGCGCACCAGGCAACTACGTGACTCTTCCTGAAATCCGGAGATCGCCCGCGATGCACGGCCTGCTGCAGTCCGCGATCTTTCAGCTTGCCCGAGAGCACCGTTTGTTCCTCTCGGGCTTCGGGACCATTCCCCGAACAGACGAACTTCTTGATCTCGCCGAGTCAGGCGGGCAGTACTACATCGGCTTCGCCCGCAGACTGAATCCGGAGGCGGACTGAGTGCGGACACACGCCGAATTGCCGAACCCCTTCGATTCCGACGTCGTCACGAATCCGAATCAAAACGGCATTATTGATGTGCCTGAGATTCATCGTGGACCGTTCGAAGTCTGCTGTGCGGAGTACGAGCAGGTCACCGCCACTCAGACGTCGCGATCGGTGCTTTTCTCGGGCGAAGCCGGTTGCGGCAAGACGCACCTGCTCGCGCGATTTCGCCGCTGGCTGCGTGGAGACATGGACACGCGGCCTTCGCACCAGCCCTCCGCATTGATCGCCGTGCGCATGGAGACCGCGCCCTCTCAAGTGTGGCGCCATCTGCGGCGGCGCTTCGCAGAGCATGTTCTGGAAGTCCGGACGGGCGCGCCAGATGGCGAAACCGTGTTGGATGCCCTTCTCAAACAGTTCGCGGCCCGCGTTGCAGCCGGAAACCTGGGCCAGGCGTTCGATGGCTCCGATACGGGGCTGACGCTCGAATCCATTCGCGTGCTGGAGCGGTTTGCGGAGGGCAAGCACCGCCGGATCTGCCGCGCGTGGCTGAAAGGCGAATCGCTCTCCGATGGCGACCGGCGTCTGCTCGGGCTGGCGGATCTCGACACGGAAGATTTGGATGAGGAATCGAGCGAAGCACATGCCCGGACCTTCGTGCTCGCCATGACCAGGCTATTCGGTCCCGGCCCTGTAGTCTTCTGTTTCGATCAGATCGAGGCGCTCGGCCTCTCAACAGCGACGAACAGTTTCGGACCGTTCACCCGGCTGGGTGCTTCGCTGGTGGATGAAACAACGAATGCGTTTGTGGTTTCTTCCATCCTGTCGAATTATCTGACCTCTTTCCGGAGCATTCAGGCCAGCGACTATCACCGCATCTCCAAAGTCGTGCAAGACATTCCGCCGCTCGGATGGGCGCTGGGCGCAAAACTCATCGAAGCGAGGCTGGACAGTGTTCCAGACCTCCACACACACAGGCCAAAGGGCGGAGTATCTCCGTTGCGCGAAGCGGATCTTCGCAAAGTATTTGGGGAGTTCGGCCACACCACGGCCCGCAAGCTGATCCACGAAGCCAAGCGCCTGTACGCGGCGTGGCAAGGGACGCCGCCGGCGCCGCGGGTCCCGCTCGACCAGTTTCTCCAATCGGCGCTGGATGCCTTGCGGGAGCATTCGGCGGCGCAGGCGGACGCGGCCCGGATCGAGGAGATCCTTGCGCACGGATTGCCGCTTGCGGCGCGACTGGCCGGCTTCCGCGTCGCGGAGAAAGAGACTGGCGACGGTGACTTCGAAGCCGGGCCGGAAGACGCGCCGGTATGGTTTGCTCTCTGCAATCAGCCTCACGCGATCAGCTTGTTTCACCGGCTCCGAAGGCTGCGTGGCAAAGCGGCGGGATCCGATTTCAGCCGTCTCTGTCTGGTGCGCGATCCGCGTTTGCCCGTACCGTCCACCGCCAAGAAGACCCGGCAGATGCTGCAGTCGCTGCTCGATCAGGGTGCGCGTTTCGTTCGCCCTGACGCCGAAGCGATCGCGGTGATCGATGCCATTCGGAAGCTGCTCGCGAAAGCGACC
Organism: Bryobacterales bacterium; assembly: GCA_016789785.1. The sequence continues at coordinate 2,616 of JAEUQE010000351.1, read as the reverse complement.
TCGGGGGACCTCAGCCACGATGGAGATACCGTGTCCTCCGAGGAAGTCCGCAAGTGGCTCGAAGCCAATCTGCCACACACTCTCACGTCGTTCGTGGATGAGTTGTGCAGCGGCTCAGCGGGCGGTTCGGGCACATTGGAGCCGGATCCACTGGTTGAGTTGTTGCGCGAACGGAAGATCGTAGCTGCCGGGGATGCCGCAAAGGAATTAGGATGGACTGCGGAGCAGGTGGTCGAATATGCGCGTGCGAATCCCGGTCAGGCTGGCGTCATGGAAGGCGCAGTCCCTGTCGTTTTTCACGTCGTTGCTGCGGCGGACGGGAGTGATGATGCACGCGCCTGACCCTGTGGTGCTGAGCGTCAGCCAGATCCGGCAACAGGTCTTTGAGAAGCTGCGCCCGCTCTCTGGGCAGGCCGCCGCACAGGGCTCCGCAAGTGCCGCGGGCCGTCTGTTTCATCTGTGCGCCTCTGCTGTTGTGAACCCGCAGGCTTCCACGTATTGGGAGAAGATTCTTGATGACGAACCCGACGGAGCCGCGCGGCTGACGTCCCTTCTCTATGACACCGTGCTGGGGCCGGAACTCGTACGCTGCCGCGGCGCGATTGCGGGAGAACAGTTGCTGCAAGTGTGGAACGCGGTAGGCGCCTACTCCACGTGGTTTGCAAGGCTCGTCGACACTGCGCGAACAGGCGGCGCCATCCGTTACGATGCGAAGCGCGAATGCTGGTTGGGGAACACCAGCCTGTTTCATGGTGAGGTGGAGGTGACGCGGCAGTTTCAAGAACCCGGTTGGCTCGCTCCGGTGTGCATCACGGGAGTCGCCGACCAAGTGTTGCGCGCCGGGGATCGCCGCTGGTGCGTCATCGAATTCAAACTGGGCGAGGGCCATCCCGAAGCCGACGCGCTGCAGACCTGCCTTTACTACGAGCTTCTTTCGCAAAGCGAAGGCGGCGGATCCGCGGCGGTGCTTGTCCGCTTTGGCGAAACCGGGCCCAAAGAGCTACTCTTGCGCCGCGAACTGATCGAGCAGGTGCGCCCCGCACTCATGAATCTGATTGGCCGCATGGCTGGTGTGATGCCAGGAACGGAATCGCGCACCGAATCTGTTGCCGGATCGCCAGCAAGCCCGGTCGCGCCGCAGTGGCCGAAGCCCGCGGGGTCCACGGAACTCGCACTGGGCCGCCGGATTCTGAGAACACTTGCCGAGTTCAAGTCGCCTGCCACCATGCAGGCAGAGCCCGCGGTGGGACCTGCGTTCGTGCGCTTCTTTGTGCAGCCGGAACGCGGTGTAACCACAGCCAGAATCCTCAATCAGGGCGCTAATCTGCAAGTGCGGCTCGGTGTGAGCCGTGAGCCCGTCATTCACATGGCGGAAGGCCGCATCGCCATCGACGTGCCTCGCGCGAATCGCGAAGTGGTGCTCTTTGACCACCTGCGGAACTCCATCCCACGCGATCCCGAAGGAAGCAGCAAAGTCCTCGCCGGAGTGGATCTCTCGAATCAGGTGCACTTTCTTGACTTCGCCGCACCTGAGCATGCCCACGTCCTGATTTCGGGTGTTGCGGGCAGCGGAAAGAGCGAGTGGCTGCGCACCGCGATTGCCAGCCTGCTCATCGCCAACACGCCACAAACCTTGCGCCTGATCCTGATCGATCCAAAGCGCAACGCCTTCCCTGACCTCGCGGGCTCGCCATTCCTGTTGCGTGACAACGCGCTGCTGTACCCGCCGCAGGATGATGTGCTGCCCGTGCTCGACGAGTTGATCGCGGAGATGGAACGCCGCTATGACATTTTCGCGGAGACTCGCGCCGATGATCTGTCCGGTTACACACGCAAGACTGGCGTGACGATGCCTCGCATTGTGGTCGCATGCGATGAGTTCGCCGATCTGGTGATGGCGAGCCGTCAACAACGCGTTGCGATTGAATCCGCATTGAACCGCCTTGGCCAGAAGGCTCGCGCGGCGGGCATTCATCTTCTGCTCGCCACGCAGACGCCACGGCGGGAAGTGATCACCGGCATTCTGCGAGCGAACACACCTGCGCGGGTCGCACTGCGAGTGACCACGGCGGTGGAGTCGCGACTCATCCTGGATGTGGGCGGCGCGGAGAAGTTGCTGGGCCGCGGCGATCTGCTCTTCCGCTCGAATCATGACCCGGTCCGCTTGCAGGCGCCCTATCTCCCCGATGCCTCACGAGCCGCGATCTTTCGCAGTTGTGGCATGGCCACGCAAGAAACCGCCGCCGCCAATCACAGTTGACCCGATCGGCTCTCAAGATCGCACCGCCGGGGCAACGCGCCAACGCGGAAAGAGGCCGGCGTTTTTCACACTACCGCCCTGGCCGGTTGAGCTTTGCGCAGCGAAGCGCCAATCTCCAGGCTTCCCCCTGAGGGGGGACGCATGGGATGCTCCGTGCAGGGATCTGCTCCTGCCCAGAGGCGTCTCCTGGAGAGAGGACGCGGCAGGCCTGGGGGCCTGCGCTACCGTGCGCGTGCAGTTGGACCCCGCAGAAGGTAGAAACTCCAGTGACCGGATCGATTGAGCCGGTCACGATCTCTCTCGCACCGGAGGGGTTTGATAAGCTTGCAGCCATGAAATCCGCATTGCTTCTTCCG
>JAEUQE010000350.1 GCA_016789785.1 Bryobacterales bacterium | reverse complement strand
CGCGTCAGGCCGCCTCTGAAGGTTATGCGATAAACGGAAAAGTTCTGCCGGGTACGCTTTTTTCAGCAGCCTGCTAGTTCTGTCGAGAAACAGAATGGTGTCGAGGGCACGTACCGAGGCAACCGACAGCCGGGGGTCTTCGAAGATGTACCAGAGGACGCTGTGCGTGTCGACCACGAGGGACGGCATCACACCTCTTCACGCGGGAAACTCTTCCACATTTCGCGGCGCGCCTCCGCGATATCTTCTTCCGAAATGGAGACGCCGAGGTCCGCGCAGAGTCCACGCATGCTCTTGAGCGGCGGTTTGGAGCCGGGTTTCGATTTCAGAGATTCCGCGAATGCGAGCACCTGCGCTTTTTTCTCGGGCGGCAGAGCCCGCACCTTCTCGATGATGGCTTCCTCGATGGTCATTGCCTTCCATCTCCATTCTGCGCGATCCGGCAAAGCATCCCACCTCATTCGCGGATTCGAATGGTTGAAGCCGACCAGGCCAGATGTCGCGGCGGCGGATCTACCATATGGTCTGAACGGGTGCGGCGCGGATGCGGGCGTCGCGTGTAACGAGCGGAAAGCCAAGCGCAAGCGCTGTAGCGGCGATCACGCGGTCGGGGAGGTCCGGAACGTCCTGCCGTGGAATTCGCCCAATCACTTCGGCGACCTGACGATCCAGAGGGGCCACCGCGAATCCGAAAGAAGGAACATCGAGTTCTCGACGGAGACGTTCGAGCGCGACAGCGCCGATGCGGCCCTTTTCGAGCAGATAGACGAGTTCGACGAGGCAAATCGCCGGAATGTAGATTGCATCGCCAGCGAGCACCGCGGAGTCCATCGCAAGTGCGGCGGGGGCGGACAAGCGAGGGTCGTCGTGCAGGTACCATACGGCGGAATGCGTGTCGCACACGACGCCGCCCATCAAATATCATCCCGGGGGAAGTTCTTCCACATCTCGCGGCGAAGCTCGGCGATGTCCTCCTCGGAGATGTTGACATCCAGATCCGCCCACAGGCCCCTGGGACTGCGGAGCTGCGATTTCGGCGTTGCGGGCTGGACTAGGGAATCGGCGAACCTGAGCACTTCCTGCTGCTTCTCGACCGGCAGGGCGCGTACCTTTTCGAGGATCTCTTGTTCCGTAGTCATCGCCTTCTGTTTCTATTATTGCAAAGCCGGAATTCCCTCGCATTGTGACGACGGCGGGTCACGGCTATGATCAGCCGCCGCATGCTTCTGCGGGCCGTCGGCAGCGCTGGCATCGTTGGGACGCGAGGTGGACGCGCAAGCATCCCAGCCCACCCCAACGACAGACGCGATGCCGCGCTCAAAATGCGCATGGACGCGGCGGCCACGCAAGCCGGTGAATCCGCGCTACCACAATTGTCCAACGGTGACGAGGTGGCACTCCCGGCGTGGACGGCATGTTTCACAAAAGGACTCCCGACTGCACAGACCGGCGAAGTCGAGCCCGGTGCTTACGAGTCGCTGTTGCGCGCCATCGAATCGGGCAAGCACGCCGACTTCGAGGCGATCGCGCGTGGCTCGGGACGCCGTCTTGTCAACCCGCAGGCCGCCTATGCATACTGCCTGGAAGGCGGTGATCCCCATCGCTTCGGCTGCGCTCCGGCTCCTGCGTTCGCCAGCCCGGAGATGGCGGCGGAAATGACGGAGATGTACTGGCTGGCGCTGGCGCGCGACATCCCGTTCCGCGATTATTCGACGTCAGCAATTACGATGAGGGCCGCCGAGGAACTCAAGACGTCCGCAAGGTCGCTGTTTCGCGGGCCGACGGCGGGCGATCTCGAAGGACCGTACGTCTCGCAATTCCTGGTTCGGCCGGTGCCATCGGGTTCCACCGCGGTCGAGCAACGGTATCGCACGCCGCTGCCCGGCATCGACTTCATGACCACCTACGGCGAGTGGCTCCAGATCCAGAGCGGCGTGCCGCCGTGGCGCGAGTACACCTGGGATCCGACGCCTCGCTACATTCGCAACGGGCGCGATCTGGCGGAGTGGTTCCACTACGATTACCTGTACCAGGTCTTTCTGAACGCGGCGCTCATTCTGATGAATTACCGGCCGGAGTCGGTACTCTTCGAAACGCGCTCGGTGCTGAGCGAGATGAATCCATACAAGCATTCCAAGGTGCAGGACGGGTTTGTCACGTTCGGATTGGCGCAGGCGGTGGATTGGCTCGGTCGCGTGACGACGGCGGCGCTCAAAGCGGCCTGGGTGCAGAAGTGGCTGGTGCACCGCAGGCTCCGTCCGGAAGCGTTCGCGGGCCGGGTCCACCAGGCCCGATCCGGTGGCATCACGTATCCGGTCCACGCCGATTTGCTGAACTCGGCCGCCGTGGAGGAGACGTTCCGGCGTCACGGATCGTACCTGCTGCCGCAGGCCTACCCGGAAGGCTCGCCGCTCCATCCGTCCTACCCTGGCGGCCACGCGACGGTGGCCGGCGCGTGTTCGATCGTGTTGAAGGCGCTGTTTGACGAGAGCGTGTTGATGCCGGATTGTGTGCATGCCGCGGTGGACGGGCTGTCGTTAGAGCCGTGCCCTCCGGGGTTTGTGCCGACGATCGGCGCGGAGGTGAACAAGCTGGTGTGGAACGTCGCGATGGGGCGGAGTTGGGCGGGGATCCACTGCCGGTCGGACTCGGCGGCGGGGGTGCCGCTCGGGGAGGACGTCGCGATTTCGATTCTCCAGGACCTGGTGCGAACGTGCACGGAGGATTTCGAGGGGTTTGCGTTCACACGGCTGGATGGAAGCAAGGTGCGGATCAACCGCTCGGGGGAGGTGTCCTGAGATGAGGTACGGAGCGCTGGCGCTGATGATGGCGATGATGCTGCCCGCGCAGCAGCCGATGACGTTTCAGTACTTCTACGACGACACCGGCCAATTGATCAAGGTGGTGGATTCCACGGGCATTGTGATCGAGTACGTATACGATGCCGTGGGGAACATGCTGGAGGTGAAACGGTCGACTGTGACGCCGGGGGCGCTCTCGGTCTTCAGCTTCGCACCGCAGCAGGGCACGACCGGCGCGGTGGTTACGATCATGGGGCAGGGCTTCAGTACGACGGCATCCGCGAATCAGGTGCGATTCGGCACCGTGCTTGCGACTGTGTTGAGCGCCACGACGACACAACTCGTGGTGCAGATCCCGCCGGGCGCCGTGACGGGGCCGGTGTCGGTTACGGTCGGCACGCAGACGGCGAGTTCCAGCACAGCTTTTTCGGTGGTGCCTGTTCCGGTGATCACTTCAATCCGGCCGAAGATCGTGCTCGCGGGAACTACGGTTACTAACTTCCAGGTGACGGGATACAACCTCGGGAACAGCACGTTTGGGCTACTGCCACTGTTACAGCCGGTTGCGGCTACGGCGAGTGGCGTGGTGGTGAACCAGACGGGCACGCAGGCGACCATGACGCTCACCATCAGGGCGGACGTCGGGCTTCAGTTCGTGGTCGCGGCGACGAATAGCTTTGGCGCCTCGGATCCGTTTCCGAGCGCGGAAAAGACGCTGACGATCTACAATCTGCCGCCGGGTGGTGACGCCGATCAGGACGGGTTGACGAATGCGGACGAAGTGGCACGGGGAACGGACCCCTTCAAGTTCGATACGGACGGGGATGGGTTTGGCGATGGGTTGGAGGTGGCGTTGGGCTCGGATCCGCTGAATCCGGCGAGCGTACCGAACTTGACCTCCGGACCGAGAGAGTCGATTGGGAGGTACGTATCGGTGTTGAATGGAATCCCACCAGTGCCGCTGCCGACTACGATGTCGCGGGAAGCGATCAGCTTGTACGTATCGGTGTTGAATGGAATTCCGCCAGTGACGCTGCCAACTACGATGTCGCGGGAGGCAATCAGCTTGTACGTTTCGGTGTTGAATGGGATTCCGCCAGTGACGCTACCGACTACGATGTCGCGGGAAGCGATCGGCTTGCTGGTGTCAGTCCTCAACGCCGCATCCAGCGGCGGGATTCCCACCGAATCCGTGGAGTCGCCGGCGAGGATGCGGCTCAACAAAGCGGTTGCGGCGATGATCTCTCGGGGAGTGTCCTTGACTTTACAGGACTATGGGCCCGATTCCGATCAGGACGGAATCCCCGACAGGTTGGAGGAACTCATATTGACGGATGCGGGCAAGGCGGATACGGACGTGGATGGGTATCCGGATGGTTTGGAAATCGTGTTGGGATCGGACCCGCTTGAGATGTTAAGTATCCCGCTGATCCAGCGGACGCCAGAGGTATTTGGACCGCCACTGAGCATTCAGAACAACGGTGGCAAGGTCGCGCGTTTGAGAAGAGATATTCGCGGAAGGAGTCAGTAAATGCATCGGAAGATATGGACCAGTGCAGCAGTCCTGCTGGCCGGACTAGGGCCGGTTTTGCGCGCACAGACGTTCAGCAGCGGGTCGAACGGGAGCGACGGGGCTCTGAATCTGACTACGCCGGGAACTATCGTGTTCGATCCTAAGTCTTTTAATCCTCCGTTGGATCCGGATGGAGACGGGATTTACCACTTCACAACGATTAACATCGCGCCCGGAGTTCGAGTGTTTTTCACAGCTCGAAATCTAAATGGGCCATTGTATTGGTTGGCCAGCGGACCGGTTCAGATTGACGGCGAGATGATCTTGAGCGGGGAAACCGGTCATCCGGCTAGCAGCATTTCCGCAAGTAACCGTTACCCCGCGTATCCAGGGCCTGGGGGGTTTTTTGGAGGGATCGGCGGACGGATTGGCGGTGCTGGTGATCTTCCAGCACAGGCAGGAGGCGGACCCGGGGGAGGCGCGGCGGGCACCGCTGGTGCTGGGGGCACCGGAACCTACACCGGGAATCAGTTCGCCATTCCTCTAATTGGTGGTTCTGGTGGCGGTGGTAGTGTCAATAATGGTGGAAACTCTGGTCTGGGCGTCGCTGCGGGTGGCGGAGGTGGTGGAGGCGCGATCCTTCTGGCAGGCTCCGTCTCTATCCGGGTAAACGGTAGTATAGAAGTTCGCGGGAACTCCTCAGGCCCTGGAGGGGGAGGTGCGGGAGGCGGTGCTTCTGGTGCGATCAGACTGGTGTCCAACACGATCACCGGATCTGGTTACCTGGACACCAGCCCAACTTGGGGTAGCGCCCCCACGTTTAACGGTGTGGTGCGGATCGAGGCGTTTCAATACACGGGGCTGAGCATCCGTGGAGGACCACAATATAGCGTGGTGTCTCCAACAAGCTTGTTTCTCCCCTCGGGACCGAGCCCTTCCATTCGAATCTCAGGTATCGCAGGCATTCCTGTACCTTCCACGCCAACGGGATCGTTCACCGTGCCCGACATCGCGATCAACACTGCTTCCCCCGTTCCCATCACAATCGAGGCAAGGAACATTCCCGTTGGCACTACCGTGAGTCTTCGGCTCTTCTCGGAACAGGGCGCCGATCAGATCCTGACAACCACACCACTCGCCGGCACGTTGGCAGTCTCGACAGCCAGCGCAACGGCAACCTTCCCCAGCGGGTACTCGCGGGGGTTCGTGCGCGCGACGTGGACTCAGTAAAGTCACAAGCCACTGGTTTCGGAGTCCCGTCGGCGAGTCAGCATCGCTCGTCGCAGGATCGGTCGGCGACCCAGGACGTATGGCGGGGCGTTGCGCGACAAGTGATTCACAAGGAGCCGCCGTGATGTTGGAGGGAAGAACCGGTAACGCCGGAGAAAACGCTCCGAGCGGTGGAAGCTGTCACGGCTTCGACGGCGCGACCATCATCCCTCGCGCTGCCTCTCGTCAGCAACTTGGTGGATCGAGGTTCTTCGCTTGTTCGCAATCCGCGCGGACCACGACGAGGAGGAGTGGCAACTGGCCGCGTCCCTTTCCAGGACGTTCCACGTCAGCCGCCAATTCACGCCAGTCCCCTGCCTTCTCATCGGCAGATTGTCGGCAGATTATCCGTCTTCGCTCCCTACTGAATCAGAAACCCATCTGAAAGAGAAGCCTCATACTTCTCGCCGCCAGAACTGGGTCTTCTCATATTGGCCGGTTTTCAGTCACAGTTCTTCCTCAACTCAATCTCCTTTGTTTGCAACACCAATTGCCCCAATCCTGCCAGCACGTCAAAACCCGCATGCTACCGTCGGATCGGAGACACCCTCTCCGGATCCCGATAAGGAGCACTTCCATGGACAATTCCACGTCTTCCGCCGCGAAACTCGCGGCCAACGCCGCAAACGCACA
>JAEUQE010000034.1:47784-50214 GCA_016789785.1 Bryobacterales bacterium | reverse complement strand
AAAGCACGTCTGCGATCGGCACAAACACTTCACGCGTAGAGGGTACAAAGGACCTTGAGTACAGCAACATTCGGACTTGCAGACAGAATCGCCCTGATCAGCGAATCGTCCACGATGAAGGTGGCCGCCACCGCCGAGAAGCTTCGCCGTCAGGGATTGGATGTGGTCGACTTCGGAGCCGGCGAGCCGGACTTTCCTACTCCGGACAACATCAAGCAGGCCGCCGTCAGGGCCCTGGATGCCAACTTCACCAAGTACACAGCAGCAGGCGGAATTCTCGAGTTAAAGGAAGCCATCTGCGAGCGCCACACCACCGACTACGGCACCAGCTACAAGCCCGCCGAGTGCATTGTCACCGTGGGCGGCAAGCACATCATCTTCAATCTCATGCAGGTGCTGGTGAATCCCGGCGATGAAGTCATCATCCCGGTGCCCTACTGGGTCACCTACAAGGACGTCGTCAACTACGCCGGCGGCAAATGCGTCTTCGTCGACACCGATGAAGAAGCGGGCTTCACGCTCACCGCATCCATGATCGAGCCCTACATCACGGACCGCACTCGCGTGCTGATGATGAACTCACCATCGAACCCCAGCGGCGGCGTGATGAGCCGCGAGGAGTTCGAGAAGATCTACCACCTCACCAGCAAGCACGGCATCTGGCTGATCACCGACGAGTGCTACTGCCGCTTCCTCTATGACGAAGAGCCTTTCTCCATCGCGTCGATGCCCGGCGCCAAGGACACGGTGATTGTCGCGGGCTCACTCTCGAAAACCTACGCCATGACGGGATGGCGCATCGGCTTCGGCCTTGCGCCGGCATCCGTCATTGGCGCGATCAACAAGCTGCAGAGCCACATGACGTCGAATCCGACCTCGATTGCGCAGAAGGCCGCCATCGAAGCGTTGCGTGGCCCGCAGGAGTCCGTGGGCGCGATGCTCGGCGAGTACCGCAAGCGCCGCGACTACGTCATCGGGCGATTGCGCGCGATGCCAGGCGTGCAGATTGTCGAGCCCAAGGGTGCGTTCTATGCCTACCCGAACATCTCGGTGGCATTCGGCAAGTCCGGGATCCGGTCGGCCATGGACTTCTCCGAGAAGCTGCTCGACAAGTGGCAGGTGGCGGTTGTGCCCGGCGAGGCCTTCGGCACCGAAAAGCATATCCGCATCTCGTACGCGACGTCGATGGAGCAACTCGCCAAGGGCCTCGATCGCATCGGGAACTTCCTGAAGGAGCTTAACTAGGCTTGCCCTCCATCCGGCCGATCACACCCGCGTTCCACGAAAAAGTGTGGGGTTCGACGGGTCTTTCCCCCTGGTTCCCGAACCCGGAGAACAAAACGGGAGAGGTGTGGTTTGATGGCGGCGATCATCTTCCACTGATCAAGTTCCTGTTCACGACGGACCGCCTCTCGGTACAGGTACATCCCAATGACGAGCAAGCCGCGGCCCTCAACAGCCGCGGCAAGACCGAGATGTGGCACGTGCTGCAAGCGGCGCCCGGCGCGCAGGTGGCGATCGGATTCCGGCAGCGTGTGACTCCGGAAGAACTGCGGGAAGCCTCACTGGACGGTACCGTGGTGACGCTGCTGAGCTGGATTCGCGTGCGGCCCGGCGATACGCTGTTCGTGCCGGCTGGAACCGTCCACGCCATCGGCGCGGGTCTGGCGCTTTGTGAGATCCAGCAGCGGTCGGACATCACCTACCGCCTGTTCGACTATGGCCGTCCTCGCGAGCTTCACCTCGACGAGGGCCTTGCCGTATCGTTTCTTGGGCCCTTCAATGGGCGCGCCGCGCTCCCGGTCCGCTGTCCGTTCTTCCACACCGAACGGCACGTGCTGCAAAGTGAGTTGCAGTTGGATGCCGTGAACACGCCGTCCGCTTTCATTGTGCTCGAGGGAGAGGGCATGATTGGCACGGGAGCGAGCGCAGAGCCTTTTCTCTGCGGCCAGGTGTTTGAGGCGGACCCCGGTCAGCGGGTCACGCTGCGGGGCTCGGGAACGGTGATTCGCACGCTGATTCCGTTGCAGGCGTAGCCAGCGCCAGGCGCGGAATGCGCCCTTGGCGCCGCTCCTGACCTGGACGCAATACTCTTCACTACGGCCACTTTGAAGCCGCACGCCTCAACGATGGTGCTAGGCTTAAGGCGCCTCGTCCCGGTGCAGGGTGAGGTGAACGAAAATGCGCTGCCGCCGTCGATCACGAGCATGGTGATGGCGGGGCCAGAAAGTCGGCGTACATCGATCTGCGGGCGTCCTGGAGGCCTGCGCTACCGTCTGCGGGGGCTCCGGAGCCCACGGAACGTCGAAATCCCTGGAGGAATCGCTTCGCCGCGGTTTGCCGCGGTTTGCCGGAGTGCAAGGCGGCATGCGATGCTGAGGTTGGGTGCCGTCGGACGGGCGGCCGCGCGTCCGGCTGGAGCAATCCAGT
>JAEUQE010000034.1:0-47685 GCA_016789785.1 Bryobacterales bacterium | reverse complement strand
GGCGCGAGGAAAGTCCGGTCTCCATAGGGCAGCGTGCCGGCTAACGGCCGGGGGGATTCGCTCAAAGCGGATTTCACGGAAAGCGCCACAGAAAAGATACCGCCCGTTTGTTGCCGCAAGGTGAGAGGCGGGTAAGGGTGAAATGGTGCGGTAAGAGCGCACCGCGGCGGGAGTAATTCCGCTGGCAGGGCAAGCCCCACGCGGAGCAAGACCAAATAGGGGAGAAGGAGCGGCCCGCTCCGCTTGACTCCCGGGTAGGTTGCTAGAGCCAGCCAGTAATGGCTGGTCGAGAGGAATGGCTGCCGCCCATCCCGAAAGGGGCGGGTACAGAAACCGGCTTATCGTCCGCCGGCGCCCCATACGAAACCATGCACCCCGCCTCTGGCGTCCGATTCACTTGCGTGTCCGGCTGCACGGCCTGTTGCAACCAGAAGGGCTGGGTGTATCTCACCGAACAGGATCTCCGCAAGGCCGCCGCGTTCGTGTCCCTGACGCCGGAGGAATTCGAGGCGAAGTACGTCATCCGGGCGAAGAACCACCTCAGGTTCCGAAAGCCCCCGGATCGCCAGTGCCCGTTTCTCGAGTCGGAGAAATGCTCCATCCATCCGGCCAAACCCACACAGTGCCGGCTGTTTCCGTTTTGGCCCGAGTTGCTGGAGGACCGGGCACGCTGGGACGCTACCACCATCTTCTGTCCCGGCATCGGCCATGGCCCTTTGATTCAAATTGGAACAGCGCTCGAAATGGCACAGGAAATGAAAACGGCCTACCCCGAGCAGTATTCCGATTAACCACCGCCGCGAACTCGTCATAAATCGCCATTTTTGTGTCACTTGGCCGTCCGGAACGGGCTTCTGAGGGGGTCCCGGCAGCTTGGCAATCCATCTGCATAGCAACCAGCAAGATGTTTGACCGTGTCAACGCGAAACTGGAAAACTACATGGACCTGCTTAGCTTGCGCCAGAAGCTGGTAGCCTCCAACATCGCCAACATCGACACCCCTGGTTACAAGACCCGGGACATCGACTTTCAGTTCGAGTTTCAGACCCTGCTGGAAGACTCCAAGCCAAATGTGATCGAGCCGGACCTGCCTTCGAAGAACGATGGCAACAACGTCAGCATGGACCGTGAGGCGCGCCTGCTGGCCGAGAATGCCATGCGTTTTCAACTCGCCTCGGTCATGGCCCGGGAGGAGTTCCGCAAGATCAAGTCCGCCATTCAGGAAGGGAAGTAAGACATGAGCCTGTTCAATGTGCTTTCCGTGAGCGCTTCCGGCATGGCCGCCCAACGCTCACGAGCCGAGATGCTGGCCGAAAACCTCGCCAACTCGGAGACGACACGCACCGTGGAAGGAGGGCCGTACCGCCGGAAGGACGCCGTCTTCCAGACGGCCGGCGCATCTTCGCCCTTCTCCAACGTGTTTGCCGAGCACCTCGGAAATCCAGCCGCGGGAGTGGAAGTGGCCGAAGTCCGGATTGACGACCGCGAGCCCGAGTTGCGTTACCTTCCCGGCCATCCCGACGCCCGGCCGGACGGATATGTGGCGTTTCCGAGAATCAACCCCGCCGAGGACATGGTGGACCTGATGGGTGCAAGCCGGGGTTATCAGGCCAACGTCGCCGCCATGTCGGCAATCAAGGACATGATTCACCGTTCGATCGATCTTATGAGGTAGTCCCATGGATCCCATTCGACCTATCACCGCACCCACTCCGCTCGAGAGCCTATCGCTCGATGCGGTCCGGAAGAAAGAGGACCTCACGTTCGGCGCGATCCTCGAAAAAGCAGTGGACCATGTCGCCACGCTGGAAAACGAGAGCAAACAGAAAATCGACCGCTTCCTGCGGGGAGAAGATCAGGAGTTGCATGACATGATGCTCTCCACGCAACGTGCGGGCATGGCATTCGACATGTTCATGCAGGTCCGGAACAAGGTTGTGCAGGCATACCAAGAGGTCATGCGAATGCAGATCTAGTGTTACCGGCGGGCATGGCAGGAAACGAACCAACCGGAACGAACCAACGGGAACGAGATCACCGAAACGGACCACGGTAAACAGAGATGCTGGATCAAATCAAATCGCTCGCCGCCAACCTGAACAGACGGCAGATCCTTACCATCGCTGTGGTTAGCATTGCCATCGCCACGGGGCTCGGTTTCCTGATTGTGCGAAACAGAGATCGCGACTACCAGCCGGTGTACACGGGTCTGGCTCCGGAGGACGCGGGAAAGATCGTCGCTCGTCTGAAGGAAGGGAACGTCGAATACCGGCTGGGAGACAACGGGGCGACCATTCTGGTCCGGTCCGCGCGGACCGCGGAGGTCAGGGTGATGCTGGCCTCAAGCGGCTTGCCGAAGTCGGGACGGTTGGGCTTTGAGTTGTTCGACAAAACCAACTTCGGCACATCAGACTTTGCCGAGCAGGTCAACTTCCGCAGGGCACTCGAAGGAGAACTGGAGCGCTCCATCGGATCCATCCAAGAGGTGGAGCAATCGAGGGTACACCTCACCTTCGCCAAGGAATCGGTTTTCACCGAATCGCGGCAGCCGGCCAAGGCGAGCGTGCTGCTGAAGTTGAAGGGCGACGCGGAACTATCGAAGAAGAACGTGCTGGCGATAGAGCACCTGGTGGCGAATGCCGTACAAGGTTTGGCTCCAGAAAACGTCTCGATTGTCGACATGAAGGGCAATCTCCTGAGCAAACGGGCCCGTGGCGAAGAAGGCGGCGATGAATACAAGCAGCACTACATCGAGTACCGGCAGCGGATCGAGAAGGATCTGCTCGCAAACATCTACTCCACACTGGAACCTGTCCTGGGCGCTGATCACTTTCGCGCCGGAGTTTCCGTGGACGTCGATTACTCCAGCGGGGAGCAAAGCGAGGAAACGTTTGATCCGGACCGAAGCGTGATGGTCACTCAGCAACGCAGTGAGGAAAGCAACACGCCAAACATGATGTCGGGCGTTCCGGGCACTGCGTCAAGCCTGCCGCGGCCCACCAGCCGCCCAGGCTCGTCGTCGGCGGCAATGACGCGGCGCACCGAGAACACTTCCTACCAAACCAGCCGCACGGTCCGCCGCACGAAGCTTCCGGATGGTTCCATCCGGCGAATTTCCGTCTCCGCGATCCTCGACCAGAACGTGCGCTGGGAGGGAACCGGCGCCAAGGCCCGCCGAGTGCTGGAGCCCCCCAGCGAAGAGACACTCAAAAAGGTACGCGAGTTGATCTCTGGCGCGGTCGGATACAACCAGGAGCGCGGCGACCAGATATTCGTTCAAAGTCTTCCGTTCGAGGTCACGCTGCGCGCCAATCCCGCTCCGGCCGACCCGGCGGCGCCTACGAAACCCGTGACGGTAGACTCTCCGGTGACACAGTGGCTGGCCGCCCGGAACATCGCGCTCACGCCGATGATGCTCGGAATCGCGGGGGCCGCCGTTCTGGCGCTTCTGTTCCTGGCGGCCGGAGCGTTCTACTTCTTCAGCCGGAAGCGGAAAGCGAAACACGCCGCAAGCGTCGAAATGCCGCAGCAATTGCCGAGAGCCGGCGAGCCGCTCCCGGCCGTGGTTGAGCCGGCAACTCCGTCCGAATTCGTGCGGCTTGATTCCTCCGGCAGAGGGCACATCCCGATCGGAGAGAGCGCCGATGCGATGGCTCGCGCCGAAGCCGAGTTGCTGCAGTCCATCCGGGTACCAGAACTGACCACAAAGAAGGCTGAGGTTCTGGTGAAACACATCACGGAGCAGGCCAAGCGGGAACCGATCGCCATGGCGCAGCTTCTGCGGTCGTGGCTATCGGAGAAGGAGCGCCGGTAATGGGGCTGAGGGGAGTGATGGCGCAATGCCTGATTCGGTGATCGAAAGAATCAGCGGACCGCGGAAGGCTGCGGTGTTGAGCGTGATCCTCGGCGACCACGTCTGCGCGGAGATTTTCAAGGAACTCGATGAGGATGAGATCTACGTCATCGGCCGGGAAGTCGCCAAGATCTCCAGCGTGACCACCGAGGAGGCCGAAGCGATCCTTGAAGAGTTCTATCAGATGTCTCTCGGCCAGGAGTACGTTCACAAAGGAGGGCTTGAATACGCCAGGAAAGTGCTCGTCAACGCGTTTGGACCCGAACAGGCGAAGAAGATCGTTGACCGGCTCATGAAGGCGCTCGGAAGTGAAGGAGCAAATTTCGACGCCCTTCAAAAAGCCGACCCGCAGCAGTTGGCGAAGTTCATCCACTCGGAGCATCCTCAGACGATCGCGCTCGTGCTGTCCCACTTGAATTCTTCGCAGGCAGCAGGGCTTCTGCAGTCGCTTCCTCCGGAACTGCGGCCCGACGTCGCGCTGCGCATGGCGAACCTCGATCAGATCTCACCGGAGATTATCTCGAAAATTGCTGGAATCATTGGTCAGAAACTCAAGGCCCTGGGTGAGCTGAGCCGCGAATCCTCGGGCGGCGTTCGCGCGGTCGCCGAGATCTTCAACCGCCTCGATACACAAAGCAGCAAGGAGATTCTCGAAGTGATCGAGCGTGAGGACCCGAACCTTACCGAGACCATCCGTCACCTGATGTTCGTCTTTGAGGATCTGTTGGTGATGGACCAGAACGCGGTGAAGGAAGTTCTCGGGCGGGTGGACCGCAAGCTACTTACTTATGCCCTGAAGGGCACGAGCGAGCAACTGCGGAACCACTTCATGCAAAGCATGTCGCAACGCGGCGCCGAGATGCTGCGCGAGGACATGGATGCGATGGGGCCGGTGAAGATCAAGGAAGTGGAAGCCGCGCAGCAACAGATCATCGCGGTGGTGCGGCAGTTGGAAAACGAGGGCGTCATCAACATGAAGGGTGGCGGTGGCGACCAGTATGTCGTCTAGGATCCTGCGGAAGGCGTCCTTGGCCGAGGCGGCGCCCCTTGTCTGGACATCGATCGGCGAAAGCCTGGAGGACGCGGCCGTCGAGGGCGAGCCGCCACCGCAGCCTTCGGCGACGGCTGTTTCGGCGGGCCCGAGTTGGGAGGAATACCGCGCTCTGGAAGGGAAACTGCGGTCGCTCGAACAGCAGGCGCCGGCCAAGGAACAGGCCATCCGCCAGGCAGCCCGTCAGGAGGCGGACGCGGCAGCCGAGGCTCGCTGGAAGGAAGCTCTGGAGAAAACCTCGCGCGCGCTGGCAGATCTCGCCGCATTCCGGCCGAAGCTGCGCAGGGAGGCCGAAGAAGATGTTGTCAAGCTCAGCGTGGCGATGGCGCGCAGGATCCTGAGAAGGGAGTTGACGATTGACCCCGAAGCGATGGCCGGCCTGGTGAAAGCGGCCCTGGAGCGTGTGGAGTTGCGCGAGACTCACCGGGTTCGCCTGCGCCCGGAGGACGCGCCGCTGATCAAGGCGTTTCTGGATCGAATCGGCAGCCCGCACCGGATCGACGTGGTGGCGGACAACGCGATTGAGCGGGGAGGATTGCTGTTTGAGACGCAGCGCGGGACGATGGACGCGTCCGTGGAGACGCAATTGGAAGAAATCGAACGCGGGTTCACCGACCTGCTGGGAAGGAAGAACGAACGATGACGTTACCGCTTCCGGAAGCCGGTCCCCTCGACCTGCGGGGCTATTTCCAGGCAATTCAACGCGCCGAACCCGCCCGGTGGACGGGAACGGTGACGGCACTGGTGGGGCTTTTGGTCGAGTCCGCGGGACCTGCCGCCGCCATTGGCGATTTCTGCGAAGTGCTGACGTCCAGCGGCCGCCGGATCCGCGTGCAAGTAATCGGCTTCCGGAACGATCGCGTTCTGAGCATGCCGCTTGAGGAGACCGACGGACTGCAACTGGGCGACCGGATTGTGGCTCGCGGGGCGGAGGCGAAGGTGGCGGTGGGGCAAGGTCTGCTGGGCCGGGTGCTCGACGGCTTCGGCAAGCCTCTGGACGGGAAGGGCGCGATTGAGGCTGAAGCCCACTACGATCTCTACCGCCAGCCTCCGGGCCCATTGGAACGGGTGCCGATCCGCCATCCGCTGGTGACGGGCATACGCGCCATCGACAGTCTTCTGGCTTGCGGCAAGGGGCAGAGGCTGGGATTGTTCGGCGGCTCGGGTGTCGGCAAGAGCACGCTGATGGGCGCGATGTCGCGGCAGAACTCCGCGCACGTCAGTGTGATCGCGCTGATCGGGGAACGCAACCGCGAAGTGCGCGGCTTCATTGAGCAAGAGTTGGGCCCCGAGGGGCTGGCGCGATCGGTGATCGTGGTTGCGACCAGTGACCGGCCCGCGCCGTTGCGAGTGAGAGCCTGCTATCTTGCGCTTGCGATCTCGGAGTACTTTCGCGACCAGGGGCAGGATGTCCTGCTGGTGATGGACTCCGTTACCCGTCTGGCGATGGCGCAGCGTGAAATCGGGCTCGCCGCCGGTGAGCCGCCGAGCCAGAAGGGCTATACGCCTTCGGTGTTCAACATTCTGCCGAAGATCTTCGAGCGCGCCGGTCACTTCGAGAAGGGCTCGATCACAGGCTTCTTCACGGTGCTGGTTGAGGGCGATGACTTCAACGAGCCGATCTGCGACGCCGTGCGCGGTATTCTCGACGGTCACATCATTCTGTCGAGGGAACTCGGAGCGGCGGGGCACTATCCTGCCATTGACATTCTCCAAAGCGTGTCGCGCGTGGCCGGCCAGGTTTCGACGCCGGCGCAGAAGGCGGCGGCGGGAAAGGTTCGGGAAGCGATGGCGGCCTACCACCGGGCACAGGATCTGATTCTGCTGGGCGCCTACGCGTCGGGATCCAACCCGAAGCTCGACGCGGCGATCCGCATGCGAGGGGAATTGGATGAGTTTCTCCGGCAGGACGCCCACGCCAAGTCGAGCCGCGAAGACACGCTGGCGAGGCTGGAACGACTGGCCACCTCGCTGAGTGGGTAGCATGGCAAGGCAAGCCCGATGAAGCGTTTCCGCTTTCAGTTGGAGATGGCGCTCGAATGGCGCCGGCAGCGCATGATGACGCAACAAGCGCGGCTGGAGCAGCTATTGTCGCAGGTGCAGCAACTCCGCCGGCTGCGCCAGCAACTGCAACAGGACTATGACGATTCGGAAGCTTCCACTCGGAGCAACAAGACCATTGAAGCCGCGGACCTTCAGGCTCTTTCCGCCTTTCGCCGGGCGGTGGAGTTCCGTCAAGGGCAACTGGTCCAGCAGGAACGGAAGCTGGCGGATGCCATTGTCAGCCAGCGCAAAGTGCTGATGGAGGAGACGCGCCAGACGAAGCTTCTCGAGAAACTCAAGGAGCGAAAGCATGCGGACTGGAAGAAAGAGGCCGATCGTGAACTCGAGAATGACGCTTCCGACGCGTTTCTCGCCAAATGGGGAATGCGTGCTGGTGACGATTGAAGTCAACGGGCGCGCATGCCCGCCGTCACGCGCGAAACCTCCGCCGTGAGTGCGCGGAGGGCTTTTGCCAATTCCTTGCTCTGCGCGTTGGCCTCCTCCCAACGTTCCGCTTCCACAGCCTCGCGAATGCCAGGCAGTGTCTTCACGCCATACCCGGTATACAAACCAGGAGCATGCAACTGATGGCGGTACCAGGGGCGTCCTGGCAATCCGTCGGGCGCAAGCAGCGTGCGCTCCAACCGGTAGATCGACTGGTTCACGTTGGCGAGCCGGTCCTGGCTGAGTGCGGCGGTGCGCCGGGCGAACGATTGGTATTCTGCCTCGAACAGCTTGGCGGCGGCGGCCAGCTTTTGCAACTCGGCCAGCAGTTCCTTGGTATCGAGCTTGGAAGCCGAGGGGCCGGCGCTCTTCGCAATCTCGCCAACCTGCGCCTGCACGGTGGAAGCCAGCGGCAGGAGATCAAACGGAACCAGCGCGGAATCCGCCAGCCTCATGAGCATGGTCGCAATCACGCCGCTCAGTGTGCGGCCGTAGCGGAAGTCGCCGTCCGAGAACCGCGTATACCATTCGTAGGTGTCATAGGAGGAATGATAAACACCGCCGCCCTCGCCACCGAAGCCCAGGTTCATGCTCGCGATCCCCGCGTGGTGGAGAAACGCCACGTAGTCCGACCCCGCGCCGAGTGATCCGAGCCTCTGCTCATCGGGCGCTGGCTGCTTCTTCCCATTGGCCTGCGCGAGCAACGGCTGACCCGTCGAGGGATCATTCACGTCGCGCAAGACCTCGCGGTAGAACGCTTCCAAACTCTTCGAACCGCCGGCCGAAATGCGTCCGCGCCCTGTGGAATCGGTATTCAGATAGGCCACCATCTTGCGGTTCAATTCGTCGCGGTGTTGCTCCACCCATTCGGTGGACCCGACCAGCCCATACTCCTCGGCGTCCCACAACGCGAACATGATGGTGCGTTTCGGCCGCCATCCGCTTTTGCACAATTCGGCGAAGCTGCGCGCTGTTTCGAGAAGCGCCGAAGCGCCGCTCACGGGGTCGTTGGCGCCATGCACCCATGCGTCGTGATGGTTGCCATAGAGAATCCATTGGTCTGGATAGGTGCTGCCCGGAATGGTCGCGATCACGTTGTGCACCGGGCGAACGCCCCAGTCCGACTCCATCTTGACACGCACCTTCGCGGGGCCCGGCCCGAGGTGATAGGTCAATCCGAGCGCACCGCGCCACGGCTCAGGCGCAACCGGCCCCTTGAGCTGCTGCAACAACTCCGAGGCGTCCCCGTAGGAGATCGGAATCACCGGCAGCTTCATCAGCAGTCCGGACTCTTCTTTCGAAATCCTCTTGGCACCCTGCACTGCCCCCCATCCCGGCGTCTGCGGATCGCCGACGCGCACCGGCATATCCAACACGCTGCCGCGCTGCACGCCGAACGGCGGGCGGTAGGCACCGATCGGATAGACGTCGCCCTGGAAGTAACCATCGTCGCGGGGATCCGAGTAGATGAGGCACGCAAGCGCCCCGTTCTCATGAGCGACCTTCGCCTTTGTCCCGCGCCAACTCCGCCCGTAGCGCGCCAGCACGATCTTTCCCTTCGCGTCGATGCCCAGCCGCTTGAGATTGGTGTAGTCTTCCGGCAGACCGTAGTTGACATAGATCAAGAGGCCCGACACATCGCCATCGGCCGAGTAGGCGTTAAACGTCGACAGTTGCCCTTCGTCGCTCGAATCGGGATCCTCGGGTACCGCGGGCTCCTGCAAACGGGCCTGCGTCCGCAGGGGCTCGATCATCTCCACCACTCGTGACTTCGGGTAGGGTAGCAGCGCCTCGAACGTCTCCATGCGCGCGTCGAGCCCCCACTCCTTGAGCAGGCCAAGCGCGTATTCGGCAACATCGCGCGACGCCTTCGACCCCGCGTGATGCGGCTTGCCGGCCATGCGCCGCATGTAGGTTCGCAGACGTTCGGCCTCAGGCGTTGCACGGAGCCGGCGCTCGATTTCGTGCTGGTTCTTCCAGGATTCCGGCGCGAAGCCGCGGATGGGCGGTTGGGCGAACACGGGACCACTGGCGAGTAACGAGAGAACGAAGAGGGACATGAGGATGATCGATCATTATAGCCACACGGCGCCAGGCTTCCGCAGTTGGAGAATGCTTTGTGGTCCAAACCGCCCCGGCAAAGCGTACTCTGCTATCGCAGGATAAGGTGCTTCTCGGTTCGGACGAGCGAATCAGTTAGCCGGAGGGAGTCGACCGGATCGACCAGGACGCACGTCAGACCGGTAGTGCCGTGGCCGCAACAGCCGTGCCCATCTCACGGTCACATCGGCTCCCGAACCGGAGGTGACCGCCGGTCACAAGCATTGCCTTGTCGCGAAGTGGGCTTTGACCACCATTGCATCCGCAGACGTCTCAACAACAAGGCGGCGGCGCGACGTGCCCAGAGCGACGCGCATCGCCATTTGCTTTCTCACTACTCCGAGCCAGAAACAACCCGCGATACTGCGTCGGAGCAGTGACTTCGCGATGCGATCACCGTAGCCACACCGTCGCGAGGCCAGTGCGATCCGATCGGTCAGTTGTCGCCTGGTCTGTCTGGTGGCGGGCACTGCACCGGAAGCGGCGTCACTGTGGTGTCACTGTGGTGTCGCCGTGGTTTCACCGCGCTGTCGCCGCGGCCGTGCGGTTCGCCGAAACCGTATATGATGCCAGTGTGACCAATCGGGAGCAGCGGGCGCCGGGGTGGAAAACGCGTCCCGCCCGAGGTCTGCTGCGCTTGATGGTGTGCGTGCTTTCGCCTCTGTGCGGCTCAGCACTGGATCCCGGCAGAGCCATCTCCGAGTATCAGTACGATGTCTGGCAGGCCCGCGAGGGGCTCACCTACGGAGCAATCCACTCGCTGGCGCAGACGCCTGACGGCTACCTCTGGCTTGGGACCGAGGGCGGACTTGTCCGATTCAACGGAGCCGAGTTTGTCCTATTCTCCCGGTCAAACACCGGCGGTCTGATTGACGGGAAAGTGTGGGATCTCTCGGTGACGCCGCGAGGCGACCTGCTGGTGGTAAGCACCAGCGGCGCGGTGATCACGAGGGTTCAGCGGGGGCGGTTCGCCGCCGTCGCTCCCGAGCATGGAACGGCCCGGCTTTCGGTTCGCGCCGCGCTGGAGACGCGTACGGGTGATTTGTGGGTGGGCACCTTCTCCAATGGACTGATCCACATTCGGGGACCGAAGATGCGGCGGCTTGGATCCGCTCAGGGGTACGCCGGACAGCGCGTGAAGTTTCTGCGCGAGGATCGCGCGGGCAACGTGTGGGTGGCCACCGACGACCGCGGCGCGATCCGGATTCCCGGCGGCGACCCCGATGCCAAGCCGGCTGACGCATCGCCAAGCAGCCATGTGCGGCGGCTGCACGAGGACGCCTCTGGCGTGATCTGGATGGCCACTCTCGATCAGGGGCTGCTGCGGTTCCACGGCGGTGCGTATCAGCGGATCGACGTTGCGGGCGGCTTGTCGAGCAACCGGGTGCTGGCGGTCTGTTCCGACCGCGACGGCCAGGTATGGGCCGGTGCTGAAGGCGGGGGGCTGGACCGGATCAGCGGGACGAAGGTCGACTTCTTCGGCGTACGGCAGGGCCTGGTGTCGAGCGGCGTACGAATGCTGTATGAAGATCGCGAGGGCAGCGTCTGGATCGGCAGCGACGACGGTAGCCTGGGCCGGCTGGGCAACCGGGCGCATGCGGTGTTTTCCACTCCCGACGGGTTGTCTCATGACAGCATCCGGAGTGTGCACGAGGATCCGACCGGGGTTCTGTGGGTAGGAACGGCGCATGGTCTGAGCCGCCGGGAAGGGCGGGCTTTCCGTCCGGCCGTCCCCGAACTCGCCGGGGAAGTGATCGCGTCACTGGCAGGCGACGCGCGAGACCTCTGGATCGGCCTGTCCGCGCGTGGTCTGCGACGGCTGAAGGGCGGCGTGCTCAGCGAGGTGCGCGAGTTGGCGGGGCAGACGATCACCGCACTCCAACTGCGCCAGGGACGTCTTTGGGCCACGACTCTCCACGGCAGCGTCTTCGAACTGGATGCCCTGACGGGCAAAGTGGAGTGGTCGACTCACGGTCTGAGCGCCGCCACTACCGTGTCGGCCGGGCGAGACCTCTGGATCGGAACCAATGCGGGTCTTCTGCGAAGGAACGCGGGCGGGACTCTGGAACGCGGGCCGGAGCTGGATGCTCCCATCGTTACATCGCTACTCGAAGATGAATATGGCGTCTGGGCCGGGACCAATCGGGGACTGCGGCTGCTGCACGGGGACCGTGTGACGGACTTCCGGCGGGCCGGTCTTCCGGACCGATACATTCTTCAGGTGGTGCACGACGGCTCCGGCCATCTGTGGCTCAGCACGGATCGCGGTGTGTACCGTGTTCCGCTGAAGAGTCTCCACGCGTTTGCCGAAGGCCGGATCCCTCGGATTGAGCCCGGGCGGCTGGCCTTTGTTCCGGCGGCGGGCAGTTCCGTAAATGGCTACTATCAGCCGGCCGGCTGCCGGAGCCACGACGGCAGGCTCTGGTTCGCCACAGTGCGTGGCCTGCTGTCGGTGGACCCGGCCCGGCTGGAGGCGAACCCGGTGCCGCCGCCCGTTGTCATTGAGGGAGTGAGGAGCGACGGGCGCGAAGTGGCCGGAGGCGCCGAGTTCGTGGCGGATGCGGACACCTGGGAATTGAGTGTCCACTTCGCGGCACTCAGTTTCGCCGATCCAGGGCGCATCACATACCGTTACCGGCTGGAAGGATACGACCGCGACTGGTCCGAGGTGCAGGGCCGCCACTCCGCCACTTACTTGAATCTGCCCCATGGACGCTATCGCTTCGTGGTGGCGGCTGCCAACAGCGATGGTGTGTGGAATGAACAAGGGGCATCCACCTGGATCCGCAAGAAGCCGCATTTGTACCAGACGGCGTGGTTCTCGGCGGCGCTGGCGGCCTTACTCGCCGGGGCGGGCTGGCTGGTCTATCGGCGGCGTGTGGCGATGGTGAAGCGCCAGTTTGCCGCGGTTCTGGAGGAGCGGACGCGCATCGCGCGCGAACTGCACGACACCCTGGAGCAGGGATTGGCGGGAACGCATCTGCACTTGGACGCGCTGCTGGAGAGCGGCGAAGGCGTCGGTCCCAAGCTCCGGCCCGCCCTCGAACTGACGCGCAGCATGGTCCGGTATTGCATGCGGGAGGCGCACTGCGCGGTGCGCGATCTGCGGAGCGAGGCGCTGGAGCGGGGCGGCCTCGAATCGGCGTTGCGCGAAGTCGCCGAGCAGTTCGGCGCCTCGGACTCGGTCGTATGCCGCGTGGAGACGCAAGGCACACCGAGGACTCTGCCCGCGGCGACCGAAGCGCACCTGTTGCGGATCGGCCAGGAATCCATCACCAACGCCGTCCGTCACGGCCGGGCTACGGAAATCGTCGTGCGGCTGCGGTTCGCCGAGCGGGAGACCACGCTGCGTGTTGAGGATAACGGGTGCGGCATGAGCCGGGGCACACCATCGGGCGGACCGCACTTCGGCATTCTCGGCATGCAGGAGCGCGCGAACAAGCTGGGAGGCGTGCTCACGCTGGAGAGCGCTCCCCTTGCCGGTACCACCGTGCAGGTGACAGCGCCTCACAAGGGGAGGGATCAATGATCCGGATTCTCGTCGTGGACGACCATTTTCTGGTCCGCATGGGCTTGAAGGCCACCCTCGCCAGCGAGCCGGACATGGTGGTGGTGGCGGAAGCAGGCAACGCAGGCGCGGCGCTGGAGGCGGCGCAGAACTTCGAGGTCGACGTAGCGCTGATCGACCTGCGGTTGCCTGGCGAGGATGGAGTGGAACTGACGAAGCAGTTGCGCCGGCTGCGGCCGCAGACCCGGGTGGTGCTGATTTCCACCTGGGGCGGCGATGAAGACATCTTCCGCGCGCTGCAGGCGGGCAGTTGCGGCTATGTCCTGAAGAGCCTTCCGCGCGAAGACCTGCTCCGCGCGATCCGTCTGACCCACCAGGGCAAGCGGTGCCTGCCCGCTCCCGTGGCCGAGCGGCTCTCGGCGCGATTGCCGGGAAGCGAACTCACGCCACGGGAGACAGATGTCCTCCGGGGGATCGTGAAGGGACTGAGCAATCGTGAAATCGGGGCGGAGTTGTCGATTTCCGAAGGCACCGTGAAGCTGCACGTGAACAGTCTGCTCCCCAAGCTGGGCGTGTCGGACCGCACCAAGGCGGCCCTGATGGCGTTGCACCGCGGCCTGGTTCATCTGGACTGATCAGGGCAAACCGGCGAGACTCCAGAGAGCCGCGAGCACCGTGTAGTTATAAGCCCAGCCGAGGTCCACCCGATCGAAGGCGGTACGGGTCAGCATGTCGTGTACGCCGGCGGCCGCCGTCTTCACGTGTTCGGGATTTCGGGACATCAACGCGATCTGGAACACCATGGCGGGTGTGGCGATCAGCATGGGCTCATAACGGTTCCGCCTGCCGTGCAACGCGGGAGGCGACAGACGGGCGGGATCGTACATCCGGACCAGTTCGAGCACCGTCCGCCGGGAGCCTGTGTTCAACCCCAACGGCTGCAGGTAACGGTCCGCCACCTCTGGCTGCTTCGCATCGGGCCAGCCTTCGTCGCCCAGCCAGTCCACACGGCGCCATGCCTGGAAGTAGTTGCACGCAATCATGTCGGTCGCGAAGTTGTCGAGGCGCCTCAGCAAAATGGCCCGGCGCTCCGGCTCCCGGACGATGCGGCGAAGCGTTTCGGCTCGCAGCATATCCTGGTTGATGAACATGGTGTGCCGGAAGGCGCGCTCCGGGTCGACAGGCCGATCGAGGAGCTTCCAGCGGCGGCCATTGTCCTCCAAGCCGAACCGGTCAAATGCTTCTTTCCAGTGCGGGTCTCCGGTCAGATCGTGAGTGACGGCCAGCATTTGCAGCAACAACAGCGAGGTGACTGGATCCATGTTGAGCATGGTTCCGCCCGCGTGGGACGGCTTGGAGCTGTCTTCATTCTGAATCGACCAGCCGTCCTTTTCGAGCCGGCGCATTACTTTTGCGGCCATGTCCCGGATCCAGGTTTTGTCCGCGGCTGTGGCAAAGCGGCTGTGATACCAGCGCCACAAGGCGCACATGTAGAGGCTGTGCTGGTCCAGCGAGGAATCCGGGTAGTAGCTCTTGCCGTCGGGATGCGGCCCACGCGGCACAAAGCCGGGCACCGGGCTGAGGCGCGACATGCTTTGCAGCCCGCGGAAGACCTGTTCCGCCGTTTGAGCGAGGTAGCTGTCGCGGGTAGTGTGCTCGGCATCGAGCAGGGCGTAGAGAAACATCCCGTTCTGGTAGGCGAGGTCCTCAATGCCGGAGCCGTAGCCCCAAGGCCGCGGCTCTCCGCCGACTCGTCTCTGGGCGATCTCCGAAGGACTCTCGAGGACCGAGATGCCGGTGGGTCCGTTGATCCGTTTGCCGTAGGCCAGACCGGTGGCGGGGCTCAGGTAGCCGGTGATATAGTCGCGGCACAGCGACTTCACCCGATCGAGGGTGGACGCCGGTGCGGATGTCCCGGCAGCGGCGCAGCCCAGCAGCCCAAGCGCGGTGATGGTTGCGATGGAGGTTCGCATGGGTGTCTCGCCTCTCTCTCCTTTAGAAGGCGAACCTCGCCGAGATTTGCACGACGCGCGCGTCTCGCGCGGACGTAAAGGCCCCGAAGTTCGGATTCACCTGGCGGCCCGCCAGATCGAACCGCGGGCTGAGATCGAATCCAGAGAACTGCGTGTTGTTGAACGCGTTGAAGAATTCTCCGCGAACTTGCAGGAACCGCTCTTCCGACCACAGGGGAACGCGCTTGGTGATGGACAGATCCCAGTTGACGTATCCCGGACCGCGCAGGATGCCGATGCCGGCGTTGCCGAAGCTGCGCAGCGGGGTTCGGGCGAATGCCTCAGTCCGGAAGTTGCGGAAGAAGGTGCGTTCGCTGGCGGGCAGTTTGGGGTCTCCGGTCACCGTGATGCGCGGACCTTCGGATGAGCCGGTGATGTCCTGCCCATCGACCGTGCTGAATCCCGGCGTGACGGGTGCTCCGGTGACGAGCGACGTGATCCCACTGATCTGCCAGTTGCCCAGCGCCCAGTGGAGCGGCCGCCAGTTGAGAGCCTTGCCGGGCGACGGGATGTCGTAGATGTAGTTCACTACCGCCACTTGGGTACGGTCGAACGCCAACGGCCCGTAGTTCCAGCGCCGGGGGTCGAAGTATGGCGTGGCCAGCGCGCTTTCGTTATCCGTGACGCCCAGCACCTTGGAGAACGTGTACGACAAGCCGAACTGAAAACCCTGCGAGAACCGGCGGTTCAGCGAAAGCTGGAAGGCGTGGTAGTTCGATGTATAGCGAGCTTCGCGCATGGCGATGTCGGCGACACCGAGGTAGGTCCGGAAGAAGTCATCGGCAAGCGGTCGGCCGGCCTGCGTGGGATCCGCGCTGGCGGGGTCGAACCGGGCAAACATCGGGATCGGATTGATATTCATGCTGCCGATCAGGTTCCGCGTGAGGGAACCGACGTAGGATGCGTCCGCCACCATGCCGAACAGGCGCTGCTGAACGCCGAAACTGTAGTTCATCGTCTTGGGCAGCTTCTCTTCGCCCTGAATCACTCGAACATTGGTAGGCCCGAATGTCGCGACACCCTCTCCCAGCCCTCCCATGCTTCCGTACCAGAGGGTGGGAATGTAAGCCACTGGCGGCTGGCCGTTCATGTGAATCTGGATCGCGGCGCCGCTGCGATCGAAGAACAGGCCGAATCCGCCGCGAACCGCCGTTTGCCCGTTTCCGAATACGTCCCAGGCAAACCCGGCGCGAGGTCCGAAAGCCGTGGTTGGGTTGGTGAACAGTGCGCGAGGATAGCCCTGCGTGCCGGATCGAACGAAGCCGTTGGCGGGATCCCCGGACCCGGGTACAAACAGTCCGATGAGCGGCGCGGGCGCCAATGCTCCGTTGAGCGGATTTTGTGCGACGCGCCTCCGGGTGCTGTCAAGGGCGGGCCGGTAAAGGGCCGGGACCTGGGATCGGTTGAACCGCGACGGGTCAAACGTGGCTGTCGTCAGATTACGGTCTTCGACGGCGGGCAGGTGGTAGACGCGCAGCCCAAGATCGAGGGTGAGCCGGCTGGTGGCCCGGAAGTTGTCCTGCACATACCACTCGTAGTTCTTGAAGTAGTATTCTCCATTCACCCGCTCCGTCGCTTCCGTGTAACTGCGGAAGTTGCCCAGCAGGGCGTTGGCGAAACTGTTGTTGGCGTCGAGCGGATTGTTCACATCGCGAGTGAAGTTGTAAGCGCCGCGGAAATTGCCCGCGCCTACCTGGAACTTCGAAGTCCGCTCGAAATAGAGCCCGGCCTTCAACGTGTGCCTGTTCCACACCTTGCTCAGGTTCGCCGAGATGCTGAAGATATTGTTCCAGTTCTCATACGGCATGTTGTTGATGACGAACAGCGCCGTGTTGGCGGGTTGGCCGCCGAAGGAGACGTCGGGCGCAAGCGTGGTGTCGGGATCTCCCTGCGGAAACAGTTGAGGGGCGTTGCCCATCCGTGACCGGCTCAGCAGCGTGGGATCTTCGGGATTCCAGTACAACTGATTGCTGCTCCGGCCGGCGTTGACCTCCAGCACGGTGGTCGGGTTGAAGGTCTTCGACAGGTGCAGGACGTGGCCCTGGCCCGGCTGGCCGAAGCGCATCGGCGTGAGCAGGAAGTTGATGGCGCCATTAGCCGTGGTGCCGAAGGGGGCGTTCTGCTCGTCTCTGTCCTGGATGAAGCGGTAGTAGACCTGGGTGCTCGAGGATAAGTTCCAGTCGCCGCGGAAAACATCGTTGCGGCGTGGGTAAGTGCCGCTGTAAGTGGACCGGAAGTTCCACGCATAGCGGTTGCGGGCCTCGGGGTCAGTGAAGTTCGGCTCGGGGAAGAAGCGCAGGATGGACTGCCCGGCCGCGTTGATCCGGGCCGCGGGGATCCGGTTGCCGGCAAAGGCCGTGCCGTTTGGGTTGGCCGAGGTGCGGGTCTGCGGGTCAATCACGGGGATCAAGGCGCCATTGATGTCGAAGCTCTGCGAGTAGTCGCCCTGGCGTTCCAGCACCGACGGCACGTTGACCAGCCGTGTCCCGTAATCCCTGCGGACACCGACGAACTCCTGCGAGGCGAAGAAGAACAAGCGGTTCTTCGAGGTGTTGAACTTTCCCGGCACGTAGATGGGTCCGCCCAAGGAATAGCCGGAGATCCTGTACCGGTAGGGCTGCCGCTGGGTCGCCGACCGGTTGTTGAAGAAGTTGTTCGCGTTTAGAGTTTCGTGGCGGTAGAAGTGATAAGCCGATCCATGGAACTGAGAGGTCCCGGACTTGGTGATGACGGTGATGACGCCGCCGGCATTTCGCCCATACTCGGCCTGATAGTTGGAGGTGAGGACCTTCACTTCAGCGATGGCATCCATGTTTGGCTGATAGTGGACCGTCTGATTGGCGCCCACATCGAGGTTGGTGATGCCGTCGATGGAGACGTTCTTCGCGTTCTCGCGTCCACCGTTGATCGAGATGCCCTGGATGGAGGTTGGGGATGTGGTTTCGCGGGACTGCGAGCGGTCCACCACGCCGGGCACGGTGGCGAGAAACGCCACGAAATCGCGCCCGCGGATGGCGACATTATTGAGTTGTTGCCCATTGATCAGGCCGGACTTTTCGGAGGAAGACAGTTGCAGGGGGGAGACCTCAGCGCGCACGTCCACCACTTCGCGCGTCTCTCCGAGCGTCAAACTGAGCCTGCCGAGCGCCCGGGTCTCGGCGGACGTGACTTCGATGCTGCTGAGCGTGAGGGTTTTGAATCCCGGGCTGCGCACCTGCAAGGAGTACGTGCCTGCCTGCACGTTGGGGATTGTAAAGGATCCATCGGTCCAGGAGGTGGCCGTAGAGGTGGCACCGGTCGTGGTTCGGGTAAGCAAGCATTCAGCTCCAGCCACGACGGTGCCGGAGGGATCGAGAATCGTTCCGGTGACGGAACTGGACACGTTCTGCGCCGCCAGAGGGCCGGCAAGCGCGATGCAACAGAGGACAGCCTTGGGCAGCTTCATTCCTATCTCCTTAAGCACCGGCGGGGTCTGCGAGGCCCCATCGGATTCCTTCGTAGTACGTATTCACGCAGACAAAGAACGACGAGTTGTACAGGCGGGACCAGCGGAAGTGCAGCAGCGCGGGTCGAATCGTGTCCGCATGGGCGGCCAGCAGCGTGGGGTCCGCGGCCAGAGTGACGATCCAGGCGGCGAACAACGGTTCGCGCATGCACTGATCCTCATACACGCTGAGCGGGTTCCTGGCCGCCCAGAGTGGCAGGAGACTCCGCGCCAGCAGGTTCCCGTCGTCGGCGTTGGTGTGCGGCTTCCAGGAGGCATTGAGGAAGCGCCAGTCGGGATCGAAGGCCAAGTTCTTTCCGGCATCGAATCCGCGATAGCGGGCCACATGCGGGGCCGCCGCGCGGGCGCTGGCGAGCAAGCCCTGCTGGAAACGCTTGCGGTGGGAGGGATCGCTCCCGGCGTCCATCAACATCCGGAGAGCGGCCACGCCCATCGATCTCGTCCAGAGGTTGGTTTCTCCGGTTTCCACGTACTGAATGCCCTGTGCGCAGAGTTCGAGGCGCGTGAAGGAGTCCGGGGCCGGACACTCTTCCAGGCGGCGCTCGTATTCGGCACGCCAGTGGCGATCGCCAGTGAGGTCGTGCAGCATGAGCAGAAGCGACAGCAGGCGCGCCGAGTCAAACGCGGTCGCACGGAGGTAAGTGCCGCGATAGCCGAAGCTTCGTGGGGAACAGGGAACCCTCCATCCGTGCTTCTCGATCGCGGTCCCCGCGCGCAGCAACTCGGAGCGGATCCCCGCGCGATCGGAGGCGGAGGGCAAAGGAGAGCGCAGATACGTCCACAGACCAAGGAACCACGGATAGAACTGGTCCTCGGAACTGGCCGCATAGTGGGACTTGCCATCGGCGCACAGACCGCGCACGATGAACGCATCCTCGGCGGAGGCGCGTGCCAGGCGCACCAGGCCATGTGCCATCCGGGCTGCGTCGGTGGCGGCAGACGGGGTGCGCAGCCGCCGGGCGCGCGCCGTGAGTCCCATCAGGTAGAGGCCGCCGTAGAAGGGGCCGTCCTCAATGGGTGTGGACCAGCTCATGATGCTGGGCTGGTTGGCGCGGCAATGCTCGGCTGTGGGGCGGATGACCTCGCCCTTCAGTCCCACATAGTGGTAGAGGGTTCCCCAGGGGTCCAGGAAGCGGCGGGTGAGTTCCTCCCGGGCGGTTTCGACCGAACTGCGCAGAGGGTCGCGGCCCGAGGCGGGCAGTGGAAACAGGGAGGCGGCGAGAAATCCGCGGCGGGAGAGCGCCGGGACTCTGGAGGATATCGACTTGCGGCCGAGTTTCGCCATGATTCTCATCCTAAGGAGATGAGGCGGCGAGGACCACTAACTTTGGTTATAGTCGCCGCATCTTCGGCGCCGCTGCTTGCCGGCGGGACTTCACGCAGAGCAAGCTACGGAACTCCACGGATGGGGCCGGTCCCCGGCGTGGTTCCACGGCGCCCCGTCGTGAGAGCGGCCACCAGGCTGGCCCCGATCAGTCGCGAACAATGCGGCAGACCGCGACCACCCGCGGCGTACCGGTTGGCGGCTACTGTCCGCTGCTCGCTGGCAGGTCATTGCGAGCGAGGCAGATATCGGGGGTGTCAGCCGAACTGGGTCCGTTCATCCTCACTCTCAAGTTGCTCCCGCGGTCGCACGGCGCAATGCCCTCGCGCGTTCACACGCAGCATGATCCCCGAGAGAGCGCGGGCGGGCGTCCGGCAGTGGCTACAGAGCAGGCGCCGCAAGTTATTCCTCGCCGGATGCGCGACACTGCCCTGGCGACTATGCACCGCCTTGCGCAGCATCCTATCCTGGCTTTGCCGCGGCGAGCCGTTGCGGAGCCTTGGCGCCATCGCAATGACTTCAGACACTGGACTTACGGGCGAAGGCACAACTCCGAACCAGCCGCTTCCCGCGTATTGTAAATCGCAAAGCGCCAATCTCCAGGCGTCCTCTGGAGAGGGGATGCGGCAGACCTGGGGGTCTGCGCTACCGTGCACGTACCGTTGGCCCCCCACCGAATGTAGAAACTCCAGAGCTTGGACCAAGCCGGGAGGAATCCGCCCGCTCCGGAGCATACAAAAATGTCCAACTCCAGGGACCATGCCTCATGGTCCGGACACCGCTAGCCGGTGGCGCATTCGCGAGTTTGCGATTCTCACGGTCCGTGCCGCGGGGATGATCGTTCTCAGCCCGCCTGAGAATGTTCGTGCATCTGGCCTCGCCTCGATTGCGCGCCGCGGGGTCCGATCGCGTAAAATGACTTGATCTATGTCATCCACACGCCGATCGTTCCTTGCCGCAGCGTCCGGCTCGCTGGCGGCAACCGCCGCGTTCGCTCAACGTGACTATTCCAGCAAGAACCCCGTCCGCTATCCCGAGCCCGACGTCGTCCCGCTCGACAAGCGCTTCGACAAAATCAAGATCGGCAACTCCCCGATCCTGCGGCTGCACACGGGCTGTCTGTGGGCCGAAGGACCCGCATGGAACGGGGTGGGCAAGTACCTTGTGTGGAGCGACATTCCCAACAATGTCCAACAGCGATGGCTTCAGGATGACGGTCACGTCAGCGTGATGCGGAATCCGGCGGGCAACAGCAACGGCAACACGTTCGACTACGAAGGCCGGCAGATCTCCTTCGAGCATGGCCATCGCCGCGTGGTGCGCTATGAGTACAACGGCACCGTCACCGTGCTCGCGGACAAGTATCAGGGCAAGCGGCTGAACGCACCGAACGATGGCGTGGTTGCGCCAGATGGCGCGGTGTGGTTCACCGACCCGGGCTACGGCGCATTGATGGACTACGAAGGCAACAAAGGTCCGCTCGAAATCAAGGAAGCTGTGTATCGCATCGACAGGACCGGCACGATGACGATGGTCACCGATGAGATCTACAAACCGAACGGTCTGTGCTTCTCGCCGGACTACAAGAAGGTCTACGTGGCGGACACGGGATCGTCGCACTATCCCGACGCGCCGAAGAACATCAAAGTTTGGGACGTGGTGGATGGCAAGACGCTACGCAACGGGCGCGAGTTCTGCTCCATGGCGCTTGCCGGCAAGGGCGCGGGCATGGCCGACGGCATCCGTGCCGACAAAGAGGGCAACGTCTGGGCGAGCGCCGGATGGGTGGGCGACGGTTACGACGGCGTGCATATCTTCGCTCCCGACGGGCAGCGCATCGGCCAAATCAAACTACCAGAGATTTGTTCCAACGTGTGCTTCGGCGGCGCCAAACGCAACCGGCTGTTCATGACGGGCAGCCAGTCGATTTACGCGGTGTACGTGGAAGCGATCGGCGCGCACATCTGCTGAAACCGCTTGTAAACACACGAGGCCGCCGACTCGGGAATACGCGCCGCCAATGCTATTCTGAGCACTGACCGTGCTGTGTCCGTCTCCGGCGAAGCGGCCGCACGTCATTGCTCCAGGGAACGTTCACTGCTGTTCCCTGAAAAGGTCAAAGCAGATGTCCGATGGGGCTCTCGATATTCAACTGCTCGGATCGTTCCGCGTTCACGTGGATGGCACGGCTATTGATGAATCGGGATGGGGCCGCAAGAAGGCGAAGACGCTGCTGAAGCTGCTGGCGATCTCTCCGAATCACGAGTTGCACCGCGATCAGGTGATTGAGCATCTTTGGCCCGATCAGGATCCGGAGTCCGCGCAGAACAACCTCCACAAGACGATTCATGCGGCACGGCGCGCCTTGGAGCCGGGACTCAAGGAAGGACCGGCGTCGCGATTTCTGCTTGCGCAGGATCAGCGCGTGGCGTTGCGCGCGCCCGCGGGAATCCGCATCGACGCCATCGAGTTTGAACGTACCGCGTCGGCCGCCCTCGGTTCCGGCGATCCGGCCGCGATGGAAGCAGCCATCCGCGCGTACAAAGGCGAGTTGCTCCCGGAGGACCGCTATGAGGATTGGTGCGCGCTGCTGCGCGAACGTGTGGTGCAACTTCATCGCGAACTGCTGTGGCAGCTTTCCTCGAAGAAGGCTCCGGAAGAAGCCGCGGAGATTCTGCAGCGGCTGACCGCGGCGGATCCCTGCAACGAGAACGCGCACCGGCGGCTGATGAAGCTCTATGCCACCACGGGACGCCGGCATCTCGCCATCAGCCAGTTCCGCGCGTGCCAGGACGCGCTGCGGAAGGAGTTGGACGCCGATGTCGAACCCGCGACGCAGCGCCTTTATGAGCGCATTCTCGATGGCAGTTACTCACCAGCCACCGCGACGGATCCACTGTTGCCTCGCCCAGTGTTGGAGCGCCACATTGCGGCCGCGGAGATCGCTGAGCCCGCGGGGCCGGAGGCTGGCGAGAGCCGCACGGAAACCGCGACACTGGCGAGCGCCGCGGCAGTTGCCGAGCCTGAAGCCGCCGCGGCCGTATCACCGCCAGGGCAGGTCCAACCCGGACCGCCACGCAAGATCCTCTTTGTCGCGCTGGCAATCTCGTTGTTCACCGTGTTGCTCGCGGTGACGGTGACGCTGATCTCGAAGCGTCCGGGCAAGCAGTCCATCACATCCCTCGCGGTGCTTCCCTTCACCAGCAACAGCGACGTCGAGTTCATGGCGGACGGTCTTACGGAGAACCTGATTCACAGCCTTTCGGCGTTGCCTGGCATCCGTGTGATGGCGCGCAGCACCGTGTTCACTTACAAAGGCACAACCGTGGATCCTCGCGAAGCGGGCAAACGCATCGGCGTGGAGGCCGTGGTCACTGGCCGCATACAGCAACAAGGCAAGAAGTTCGCGGTCAGCGCGGAACTTGTGGACGTGAAGGATGGCGCGCAGATCTGGGGGCAGCGCTATGAGGTGGAAGACTCGCGGCTTTCCTTTGCCGAAGCTCGCATCTCGGTGGAAGTCGCTTCCGCTCTGCAGCTCAAGTTGCAGGGTGATCAGCAGCAACGGCTCGTGCGCATCGACCACACCAGCGGTCCCGCCTATCGCAGTTACCTGATGGGCCGGTATCACTGGAACAAGCGCACTCGCGAAGGTTTTCTCAAGTCGGTGGAATCATTCGAGGAAGCGGTTCGCGCCGACCCTGCGTTCGTGCTTGCTTATACCGGGCTTGCCGACGCCTATGGTCTGCTGGGTTTCAGCTATGGCCGTCCGAAGGAATACTTTCCGAAGGCCCAGGCGATGGTGGCCAAGGCGCTCGCTCTCGATCCGCGGTCGGCGGAGGCGCACACATCGCAGGCCATGATCCATGCGCTCTACACCTGGGACTGGCCCGCCGCCGAAGCATCCTTCCGCCGCGCCATCGAGAACAATCAGGGTCACGCAACCGCGCACCATTGGTATGGCGTGCATCTCAATGCGATGAAGCAGCACGAGGAAGCGATCCGCGAGTTGAAGCGCGCGCAGGAACTGGATCCGCTCTCGCGCATCATCAACACGAATCTCGCCTACCCGTATCAATACACGGGGCAGATCGCGAAAGCCATCGAGATCTATCGCAAGGTGCTTGATCTGGATCCGAACTTCCTCATCGCGCGCGAGGACCTGGCCTCGGCACTGGAACTCGACAAGCGGACGGAGGAAGCGTTCCCGCAACTGGTGAAGGCGCTTGAACTGGCGGGCGAGGCGCAATTGGCGAGCCAGGTGCGCCTGCTCGGCGCAGCCAGGTACACAGCGGGCCTGAAGCTCTATCGCGATACGCTGGTGGACCGCGCGCGGGCGGCATTCGTTCCGCCGATGCAGATCGCACAGCTCTCCGCGCGCATCGGCGATGTGGATACGTGCATGCAATGGATGGAGCGCGCCTACGAGGAGCGCGACAGCCAGTTGGTGTATATCGGCGTGGATCCGGTGTATCAGCCGCTGCGTTCGGATGCGCGATTTCGCGGGCTGCTGGCGCGGATGAATCTGAAGTAACGCGCTACGCGGAAATCCACTGAGAAGTTGCGCGGCCTGAGGGCACTATCTTCTCTGGAATGATTCTACCCATTGACGGAGGGAACGCGTCCGGAGGCGCGGCATGACGGGGGAAACGGTGGAGAGTGCGGATCGCCTGGTGCCGCCGGGCACGCGAACGATCCGCTCGAACTTCGCGTGGGCGCTCGCCGGGAACGCCGTGGGCAGCGGGTGCCAGTGGCTGCTGATCATTGTGCTGGCGCGGCTGGGCACACCGGAAATCGTCGGCCAGTATGCGCTGGGGCTCGCCGTCACATCGCCGATTTTCGTCCTCGCGGGCTGTAATCTGCGGACGGTGCAGGCGACGGATACAGGTGCGGGACCGCCGCTTTCCACCTATCTTGGGATTCGTCTCATGATGTCGCTGGCAGCCGTGGCCGCCACGTTCTTCTTGATCCTGTGGAGTTCGTATTCGGGCGGGGCATCGGCGGCGATCGCGGTTCTGGCGTGTGCAAAGGTGCTGGAAGCGATCGCGGATACCATCCACGGGCACCTTCAGCGGGACGAGCGCATGGACCGGATCGCGGTGTCGATGATGCTGCGTGGCGTTCTGTCGGTAGCGGCGCTGGCCACGGCCGTTTTAGTTACGCGGGACGCCGCGTGGTCAGCGGCAAGCGTGTGCGCTGCTTCGCTCGTTGTGCTGTGCGGCTATGACCTGCGGACTCTTCGCCGTCCAGGCGAGGGTTTCGGAGCGTTGATTGAGCGGCTCCGGCCGCGGGGGGCAAGTTGGATTCGCGATGCCATGCCGGTTGTGCGGGTGGCCGCGCCCATGGGTGTCCTGATGACGCTGGTATCGTTGAACGCCTATCTGCCGCGCTACTGGCTCGCACATCAATTCACGGAGCGCGAGATCGGGCTGTTCTCGGCGATCGCTTACATGACGTTCGCGGCGAACATGGCGGTGATGGCGCTGGGTCAGACGGCGAGTTCGCGGCTGGCGCGGCTCCATGCCTCGCGCGACGTCCGAGGGTTCCGCAAGCTGAGCATCGCGCTCGGTGCGATGGCGGCTTTGCTGGGCGGCGGCTCGGTGCTGGTGGCATGGCTGTGGGGTGCGCCAATTCTCGAAATGCTGTACGGCGCCGGCTACGGGCAGCATCAGCGGACGTTCGTATGGCTGATGGTGGGCGGTGCGTTCTCCTACCTGGCGAGTGCTTGCGGGTATGTGATGTCGTCGGTGCGGTGCTTTGTTCCGCAGATCCCGCTGCTGGGTGCGGCGACGGTGACGATGGTGGTGGCGCTGTGGGCGGCCGTGCCGGACGGAGGGATCACGGGAGCGGCGATGGCGCAGGCCGTGGGCTACGCGGTACAGACGGTGCTGACTCTCGGGTTAGTAATTAGGATTTACCGGAATCTGAATATAGCCAAAAATGTTTGACATTTTTGGCTATAGCCATCAGCGGTCAGCTCTCAGCCTTCAGCCCCTGATTGTGGCGGCGCCTCCTCGCCGAGTTACTCCTTGCTTGTTGGAAATAGCGAGTATTTCGCGGGTAACAGCGAAAAGTATTCCACCATCCGGCGTTTCGGAGTAACTTCACTTTTCTCCGGCTTGGTTTCGGCCAGGGCAAGACCGAGACGCCCGATCTCGCGGCCGATCTCGGAACCCGC
This sequence comes from Bryobacterales bacterium, assembly GCA_016789785.1. The sequence continues at coordinate 21,670 of JAEUQE010000034.1, read as the reverse complement.
ATCCAAACCAACGCCGCCGAGCAGCGCACGGTAAATCTGCGAGGCATCGTCGCTAATGGTGAACTGCACGGGCAGGCCGACCACGCTCTCAATATCCGCGATCGAAAGACACGCATCGCGCTGCCATCGGTTGAGCACCACGCTGACGCGGTCCTCCAATTCCATCGCTCCCAGAAACCGCAGCTTTTCTTTCGCCAGATACACCGAAGCCAGATCCGGCTGCACAACCAGAAGGATCCGCCTTGCCTCGTGCAACACCTCGATCGAGGCTTCCTCGAGGGTACCCGCGAGATCGACACAGATCGCGCGGTACCGGCGCCGCGCATAGTCGAGGAGACGGCGCAAGGCGACCGGATCGGGAACATAGCCGCGGCGGACCGCTCCGGAAGCCAGCACGTCCATTTGCTCCGTGCGACTTACTAACTCCGGCCAGATCACGTCGTCCATCTCGGCCGCCCGGTCCAGCGCATCGAGCATCGAAAACGCGTTGTTCAGCTTCAGCAGGAAGCGCGCGATCCCTGAGTGAAGGTCGAAATCCGCGAGCAGCACGCGGCCATCGCAATGCCGGCTCATCGCGGCGGCGGCATTCATCGCCACCGTCGAGCAGCCGCAGCCGGGCTTGGCGGGGAGAAACGCGAACAGCAGATCGGTAGAGTCGGATTCGACCGGCGCCTCGCGCACGGCGTCGAGGAGCCGCGCCACGGACTCGAGATAGAGGTCCTTGGGAAACGGCGAGTAAAGAAACTCCCGCACTCCTGAATTCATGAGGCGCATCAGCAATGCCGGATCGCAACTCCTTGCCAGCGCCACCACACGGGCCGAAGGAAGCTGCCGCGCGATATGGCCCGCAAGCGCCAGCGCCACGGAGTTTGACTCCACATCGAGCAGCACAGCTTGCGGGGCATGCGCCCTTGAGAAACGCTGTACTTCCTCAAAGCTCAGATAGTGATCGAAGCTGCGGAGAAGCACCATTTGGCCCGTATCCGCGAGCCGCTGCTCGAATTCGCGCCGCAGATCCGGATCGGGAGATATGAGAATTGCTCGCAACATAGCCAGTTACACTCTTAGTTACTTTGCTGGCGCCAACTCGCGGCTGGCAAGGACGCGGCTGATCATTTCATCAGTGGTTTCGGTGCGCAGGCTCTGGATGGCGGAGGTGCGGCAGCTTACCGAGATCTTCTCACCTCGTCCTGGAATGGAGAACGTGAGTGCGAGTTTCCGTTCGATTTCGGTGACCTGCATGGCGAGATCCGGCAAGGACGATTCGGAGACCACGAGAAAATCGGCGTCATTCCAGCGCGCCACGAGCGACGCCGCCGGAAACCCTTCTTTCAAACGGAAAGAGACCTCTTTCAACACCGCATCCATAACCCCGCGGCCGTATTTCGCCAGGAGTTGCTCGAACGGATCGACGGAGAACCGCGCCAGACAGAAGCGGACGTCGTTACGCTTCAAGGTGGTGATCATCGCCAGTCCCTCGGGCCGTCCAGCGAGTTGGGTGGTCGGATCGACGGCGCTGTCAACCCAAGCGGGGGATGGCGCGCTATTCCGTGCGGCGCCTGGTGTTGGCGCCTGCTGATCACGTGCTTGTTGATCACGGGCCTGTTGTGCGGCCTGCTCGCGCACCTGCAAGTCGCCCTTCACACGCTCGAGCGCGGCCTGCGTATCACGCGCCATGTCCTCCACATACTTCTCGAGTTGCTCCACTTCGGAGGCGAGTTTCATGCGAATCTCGGCCAGATCGTTCGCCGTCGTCAACAGGCGCAGTTGTTTGGCGATGCCGCGAAAACGAACGTTATACTGTTTCTCGCGGGAGGCCAGCGAGTCGGCCATGGTGGCCATCATCGCCATGATCTCCTTCACATCCTTTTCGCTTTGATGGATGTGCTTTTCCAGGCCCTTGCCGTAGGCCTGGAGTTCGGCGTCGAGGTGCTTGCGTGCGCCCTCGAGCGACGGTTTGCCGGGGATCGCCAGCAGCCCGCGAATCTGCTTCAGCTTTCTGCGATGCTCCTCGCGCAAGGCGCGCGGCGTGTCGGGCGCATGCTGTCCGGCACCCTCGATCGCATCGCCATAACAGGCCAGCGCCAGGTCGTAAAGCCCTGCCAGATCGTCCATGTGCTGAATGGATCCGGTGATACTTCCGGTTGCCGCCGGTGGGCTCTTCCTGATGAGTTTCTTGAGATCAAACATTCGTCGCGATTGCCACCCTTTTGGGCTTATCGGACGGCGAGGGAAATGTCTGCGTGGTGACAATACCTGGACAGTGGAATGGACGGGGGAGGATTGGGCGGCGGATTGGGCGAGGGTTTGGCGCGGTGGGTTGTGCGGGGCCGGGACTCTGGTCCGCAGGCGGGCCGCTACGGAATGCTGATGCGGTTCGAGCTTTGTCCGGCACTCTCGAGTTGGACTTCGTAGGGTCCCACGGCTCCTTCCGGCAGCGCCGCAATCACTTCGTAGACGCCGATTAGTCCCGACGCGAGCCCGGCGGAACGCAGGGCCGCTTCGCGCCCGTTCACCAGCACGCGGGGCCGGAGCCTCGCCGGATGCACCTGACCGAAGGGTGCCGGGCGCCCCAGGGCGGGATCGCCTTCCACCACACCAAGTCCCGCGCCCATGAGGCGCACCTGTCCGGCCGATACGGCTCCGTTGAGAATCACGGGCGCCGCCTCGGTGATGCGGATGCGCACTTCAGGGCTCGCGAGTTGCACGCTCCGCACTGTCAGCCGTGCCTCGCCGCCCGGCTCCACGGTGTAAGGCAACTGGACATTCACTTGCTCCGGCGCGGCATAGATCATGGGCGCGGGACGGCCGTTTACCTCGACCATGGTTCCTGCCAGGCGGTCCGGGAAACGGTCGAGGCCGGCGCTCAGTGTGGACCCGCTGGTGAGGTTGCGCCCATAGAGGGCCACCACTGAGCCAGGCGCATGCACCGTGGCTGCGCCCACCGGCGATCCGATGCCACCCTCGGCGATCTCCGGCCGCAAACTGCGCGAGGTCGACCGTGGCGCCGCATCGGCCTCCACTTCACCCACCAGCCACAGCAGCGCCTGTTCGAGCATTGCCATGAATCGGCGGTCGGTCCAAGTCTCATCAAAATGGCCAAGCGCGGTGTAGAACACGCGGCCGTTGCCGTAGCGGTGGCACCAGGCGAGCGCGAAGTCGTTGTCGCGGCGGTTGACGCCGGGCAGGGTGAGATCAATGGTGGCCGGATCCAGCGTCATCAATACCCGGACGCGATCGCGAGAGAAGGCCCGGAACTGATAAAACTCTTCCACTATGCGGAATCCGGGCGCATGCTCGCGCAAGCCAGGGAAATCCGGATCCTCAATGTCGATGGCGGCTTCGTGCACCCAGGGATGGCCATCGAAATAGGCGCCAATCAGTTCACCATACTCCGCCCAGCCGTAGAAGGTGTCGGTGGCGCTGTGCGCTCCACCAAAGCCCTTGCCGCCCCGCACGAAGTCGAGGAGATCCTGCTTCTGGCGGTCCGTGACGGGAAGCTCGCCACTGGTGAAGAAGAAGACCGCGTCATACTGCGCAAGCGACGCCGCGTTCAGTTGGGATACATCTTCGGTGGCCGTGACTTCAAACTTGCCGGATCGCCGCCCGAGTTCGTCAAACACACGGACAGCGGTACGAATCGAATCGTGGCGGAAACCGGCCGAGTGGGTAAGAAACAGGATGCGTCTGGCCGCGAAGGCCGGAGCGCAGCCGAGCAGAACAAGCAACAGGAGGACCCAGGGTCTGCGCAACATCTACCACCATTATGGAACGCTGTGGGGGAATGCGCGCATCCGGAAGTGGGACGCGTTTCCCACCCATGCCCCAACTTGAAGAAAACGCGTCGCACCCACGCTTGGCGACGACATGGCACGCAACGTGCACGGGTAGTTGCGTATAGGAGGTGGACAGAATGTTCCGGCTGTACTTAGCAGGTGCCTGTCTGCTGGGACTCGCGTTTCCCGCCGTCTCCGCTGATATGCCTGAGCAGGCCGCGCGCGGCCAGAAGATCTTTCTGGATGAGTCGAATGCGACTCGATGCGCAAGCTGTCATCAACTTGGCAAGGACGGTACCGCGGTGGGTCCCGATTTGACGAAGCTCGCGCGTTTGAGCCCGAGAGCGATTGTGATTTCGATCAACTCCAGCCGTACCGTGTATGCGCAGGAGATTACTTTGAAAGCCCGGCGCAAGTTTCCCGGCATGGTTGCGTCCGATAAGGATGGCAAGGTGAAGCTGTACGATCTTTCCAAGATGCCCCCCGAGGAGTTGAACCTCGACAAATCCGAGATTTTTTCGATCAAGGACAATGCGAGTTGGAAGCATCCTCCCGAGTCGAGCGGCTACACCGATGCGCAGTTCGCGGATGTGATTTCCTACATCCGTTGGGTCGCCTATGGCGATACCAAGGGTGTAAGTCCTTCGGAAGTGAAGTAGCTTTGTGTGTTGACACCGTGTGTTGACACCGCGGGTTGAAGGGCGAGTGGAAGAGCGGCTTGTGGGCCTCGCGTTGTGCCGCCCCGTCGGCATCGTTTGAGCGCCGAGTCCCGCGGTTTCGCGGATGAGTTGTTTGTGTGTGCCTGAGAGTGAGTGCATTCCTTGTCGCTTCTCGCTCTCTGTTGTTTCTCCGTTCTCATAATTGGCTGAGCCCTGCTCAGTTGCTTCGGCTGCGATTCCTTACCGGGGTCGCAGCCGTTTTTTTTCTTGCGCGGGGGGATTCTGCCGGCCTGTTCGCCGGTGATTGCAAAACAGGGCGACGGCGATCGCGACGCCGATCCCGGCCAATGCATCCACGGCGTAGTGATAGCGGCCGTAAAGCGTCGCCACGGCGATGCCCGAGGCAAGCAGCATCAGGGCCCGCCCGATCCAGCGCTCTTCGGGCAGTACTCGCATCATCGCGAACGCTGCTCCGAACGCGCCGGAGCAATGCGCGCTCGGAAACACACTGAGGTGAATTCCGTAATTGCCAACTAATGCGAGATTGAACTTGCGGAATATGGTGGTAATGGTAGGTAAGTCCTGACCCGGAAATACGGAACGTGGAGGCTCGGAGGGGAAGAACGGATTCAACGCATAAGAGAGGAAAATACTCGCGAGAAACTGGAGCAGATACTCATTCATGCGCTCCTCGCGGCGGCGGTGATATAGCCATCCCATGCAGAAGGGCGCAATGGCATAGACCAGGCTGTAACAGATTTCGAGCAGCGAGGGCAGCAGCGGTCCGGTCATCTCGATTGCCGCCCGCACGCCCCAATCGTTCAGCGCCATCCGGTCCCACACGATCCATCCATGCTCAAAGCGGAAGGTGTGTGTCAGCGGCGCAAACCAACCCATTTCGCGGTAAGCGAGCAGCATGAGTGGCAAGGGATACCAGTCGCGCATCACGCGCAAATACTTGCGATGCCGCAACGCCTCGGCCCACGCGAGCAGGAAGAACCCCGCGATCACGAGCGTGTTGACGCTGAATGTGACGAGCGGCACGCCTGCGCGCACGGGCATCACCACGCTGCACGCGCAACAGTAGGCGAAGTAGGCGATGGCGAGACGCTCGGAAGCGCGGAGCACGCCCTTCAGCTTGGCATAGCTCGATGGAGTATTGCAGCCTGATGAACGGCGTAGTCCCCGGCCCGTTCACACCTTGCGTGGGGACCACGCCTCTCTGGTACCTTACAAGCTTATGGCGATCAATCGTTGGGACGAGGTGCGGCGGCGGCATGCCATGGCGGAGGCGGGTGGCGGCGAGGAGCGCATGAAGAAGCAGCACGCCGAAGGCAAGCTCTCCGCGCGCGAGCGGATCGAACTGCTTCTGGATGAGGGCACGTTCGAAGAACTCGACAAGCTGGTCCGCCACAACTGCCGCGAGTTCGGAATGGAAAACCAGGTGGTGGATGGCGATGGTTTCGTCACGGGCTTCGGACTGATCCACGGGCGGCCCGCTTACGTGTTCGCGCAGGACTTCACGGTGTTCGGAGGCTCGCTTTCCGAGGCGAACGCGAAGAAGATCTGCAAGGTGATGGATCTGGCAATGAAGACGGGCTCTCCCGTGATCGGGCTGAACGATTCCGGCGGCGCGCGCATCCAGGAAGGCGTGATGTCGCTGGCCGGCTATGCCGACATCTTTCTACGCAATACCCTGGCGAGCGGCGTGGTCCCCCAGATCTCGGCGATTCTTGGCCCCTGTGCGGGTGGCGCCGTGTACTCGCCGGCGATCACCGACTTCACATTGATGGTGGATCACACCAGCTACATGTTCGTGACCGGGCCTGATGTGATCAAGACGGTGACGCATGAAGATGTCACCAAGGAGCGCCTGGGTGGAGCGCTGACGCACAACTCGATCAGTGGAGTGGCGCAATTCATCGCCGCTGATGATGGCGATTGCCTGCGCACCATTCGCCGCCTGATGAGCTTTCTCCCCCAGAACAATCGCGACCTGCCACCGCGCAAGGTTTGCACCGACCCGGCCGATCGCATGGACTCCGCGCTGGACACCATGGTGCCCGAGAATCCGAATCTGCCCTACGATATCAAGGACATCATTTTGCGCATTGTGGACGACGGCGATTTCCTGGAGGTGCATGAACACTACGCCAAGAACATTGTGGTCGGATTCGCGCGGATGGATGGGCGTCCGGTCGGTGTGGTGGCGAATCAGCCAGCGCATCTCGCCGGGTGTCTTGATATCAACTCTTCGGTGAAAGGCGCGCGCTTTGTGCGATTCTGCGATGCGTTTCAGATCCCGATTCTCACGCTTGAGGATGTGCCTGGTTTCCTGCCCGGCACTGATCAGGAGTTCGGAGGCATCATCCGCCATGGCGCCAAACTGCTGTATGCCTATGCGGAAGCAACGGTCCCGAAGATCACGGTGATCACCCGCAAAGCATACGGCGGCGCGTACTGTGTGATGGGGTCGAAGCATCTGCGGACCGACATCAACTTTGCGTATCCGACGGCGGAGATTGCAGTGATGGGCGCCGAGGGTGCGGCCAACATCATCTACCGCCGTGAGCTTTCGACGGCGGAGGATCGGGCCAAGGCGCTTCAGGAGAAGGTGGCTGAATACCAGGACCGTTTCGCGAGTCCGTTCATTGCTGCCGAGCAAGGCTACATCGACGATGTGATTATGCCGCACGAAACGCGGCCTCGCGTGATCAAGGCTCTGAGCATGTTGGAAAACAAAGTCGACACCATGCCGCGCAAGAAACACGGCAATATCCCGCTCTAGCGTCCGCGCGGTTCGCGCCACCATATTGCAGGCAAGTCCGCCACCGGCGTTGCAGCCTGTCTGAAAATTGCCATGTCAGATTCGGTGTCGCTAAAACCAGGTGGCGCTATTTATCCAGCGGCCCATCCGCTTGGCGTTTCAGATTTCTGATATGCTCATGGTCCGAATGTTGCAGAAAGATCTGGCCGAGATGGACTTTCAGCGCTTCTGGCGCAGGCTTCAACAAATCGGTCTGAATGCGTATGAGGCCCGGTCATATCTGGTGCTGGTAGGCCACCCGCGTTTCAAAGCGTTGGAACTGGCTGCGCGCGCGCATGTGCCGCGGCAGAAGATCTACGAGGTGCTGGACAGCCTGGTGGAGAAGGGCTTCGCGCAGGTGGTTCAGGAGAAGACCAAGTTGTTCTCCGCTGTGGAGCCGAGCCTCGCGGTACCCTCGTACCTGGCCCGCCAGCATCAGGTTCTGCAGAAGGAGCTGCAGGAGCAGGCACGGCTGGCCGACGGTCTGATCGGCGATCTGAAGGCCGCCTACTCGGAAGGGCAGGAGGGCCGGGGCACGCTCGATTACCTGCGCATTGTCAGTGAGCCCTCGCAGACGGCGACGCAGTACCGGGCGATGCTGGCGGATGTGAGGTCGGAGTATCTGGAATTTTCGCGGCCCCCCTACGCGGTCGATCCCTTCGATGAGCAACTCGTGAAGCAGGCACGGCTGCGCGGCGTCACTTGCCGGCTGCTGCTGGAAAGCCTGGCCATTGATCACGAGCACCGGCAGCGCTTGCACGATTACGCGTCGGCGGGGGTGGAAGTGCGCCAGGCCGATTCCCTGCCAATGAAGCTGGCGCTATTCGACGGCAAGCAGGGTCTGATCGCACTGCTCGATCCTGTGATCACCAAGCCCACCTGGACCTCCGTGGTGTTCGATCATCTTGGCATGGGCGAAGCCATGAAGGGACTGTTCGATGTTCACTGGGCTCGGGGAACCGCCATCTAGGTTTGCCCCCGGTGATCCCTGCTTGGCAAGCCACCAATTCAAGTGGATGCAGGGCCAACGGGCGCGATACTATAAATCGATACGCATGCAAGACCTCTTTGCGGTGCTCACTCCAGGCGATGAAGAGTGGCTGCTTGCGCAAGCTGTAGATCCCGAGCGAATTCCCGTCCATGTAGCAGTGATTATGGATGGAAATGGCCGTTGGGCACGGAAGCGCAATCTGCCAAGGGTGGCTGGACACAAGGCGGGCATTGAGCCTGTCCGGACAGTGGTGGAGACGTGTGCCCGCTTGGGGATCGAGTATCTCACGCTCTACGCCTTCTCGGTCGAGAACTGGAAGCGCCCCCGCACCGAGGTCGAGACGCTGTGGCGCCTGCTCCGCTACTATCTGAAAGTCGAGATTCCGAGGCTTGGGCGAAATAACATCCGTCTGAATGTGATTGGCCGAGTGGACTCGCTACCGCCCGCCGCGCAGGAGGATCTGGAAGCCGCGATTGCGGAGACCGCGGGTAACACGGGGCTGGCGGTGAATCTCGCGATCAACTATGGAGGCCGCGCGGAGTTGGTGGATGCCATGAACCGGGCGATCGAGAACGCGCGGCGGCTTGGAAACCTCAACGATCTCCAGCTTGATGAGGATACGATCGGCGCAAACCTCTACACGGCGGGCCAGCCGGATCCCGACCTGCTGATCCGCACATCGGGTGAGATGCGCGTCAGTAATTTTCTTCTGTGGCAGATCGCGTATGCCGAACTCTACGTGACGGAAACTCTCTGGCCGGACTTCAAGCGCGCCGACCTGCTGCGTGCGGTGATTGAGTACCAGAAGCGGGACCGGCGGTTCGGCGGGCTCACCACCGCCAGGAAGCGGAAGGCGGAAGAAGCGCTGGCGGAGCCCCTAGGGGTTTCGTCTCGATGAAGCGGGTCCTCACCGCATTCCTGCTCATTCCCACAGTTGTCTATGTCATCTTCGGCGGCCCGCCCTGGCTGTTTCAGGCGGTTGTGCTGCTGATGGGCGCGTTCTGCTTTCGCGAGTACGCCTCGATTGTCGCGGCGCAGGGCATTGCGATTCCGGAACTTGCGGGGCATGCCGCGGGTGTCACTCTGGTGCTTGCGCCGGTGGCCGATTGGCGATTGCTTCTGCTGTTTACTGTGCTGGCGATGGTTTGGGCGCTGCGTGCCTCCGATCTGCGCGATGCGTTGCCGCAAGCGTCGGCCCTGTTGCTGGGGGTTGTGTATGTCTATGGAGCGTGGCGGTGCGCTCCTTATCTCCGTACGTTTGATTCGTGGTGGATTTTCTTCGCCGTCAGCATCAATTGGGTGGGAGATACGGCGGCATTTTACGTGGGTAAGTCGATCGGGAAGCACAAACTTGCGCCGCGAATCAGTCCGGCCAAGACGTGGGAAGGCGCGAGTGGCGCTGTGATCTTTTCCGTCATCTACGGAGTGGTGCTGCTGGGATGGGCGCTGCCTGGGGTGCCCTTATGGCATATCGCGCTGTTGTCGCTGGGCGCCAACGTGGCCGGGCAGTTGGGCGACCTGGCGGAGTCGGCGATGAAGCGCGGCGCGGGGGTGAAGGATAGTGGAACCATGCTGCCGGGGCATGGTGGCTGGCTCGACCGGCTGGACAGTTCTCTGTTCTCGATGCCAGCCGTCGCGCTGTATCTCAGTTTTCAGTGAAAGATTCCGAAAATCGTACTGGTAATCAAGTAAGTGAAGTGCGCGAGATATCCGCCGAGGCTGGTCACCGACATCGCGACTAACAGGAGCACAAAGCCGAAGCGCGCCAGTTCTTCGTAGATCGCCACGGGCAACTTGGCCGCGATGAGCAGCTTCGAGCCATCGAGCGGCGGCACCGGGATCATGTTGAACAGTGCGAGGTAGACGCTGAGTTGCGCCGCCCGCCCGGCGATTTCGCGGACATCGGAGAACATGGCGCCGATGGTAACGGAGATCGCTGCGCAGATTACCGCCAGCACGATGTTCGAGGCAGGGCCAGCCAAGGCGACCAGAGCCAATCCGTTCATGCCCCAACGCAGCCGGGAAGGCGTTGTGTTGACCGGGCGTCCCCAGCCGAGCAGGCCCGCGCCAAGCAGCGTCATGACGGCGGGGAGGATGACGGTGCCCATGAGGTCGATGTGTGCGGGGGGATAGAGTGTGACGCGGCCTTCGCGTTCCGGTGTGTCGTCGCCGAGTTTGGTGGCCACCCAGGCGTGGGCGAACTCGTGCGGCACGGTGAGGATGCAGAGCAGTGCCACGTTGAGGAGGGCTGCTTCGAAGGGGAAATTCATGCGGCTCACCCAACGTTAGCACTCGACGTTAGTCATTGTGAAGCGGTGGCAAGCCAGTTGGCCGGGCCGGGCACTCGATGCGGTCGAATCCTCGGGCGTGGGATGCCGCAATGAGAGGCGCGGAAGGCGGAGCGCGTGGTATCCTGAAGGGGCACTCCTTTGTTGAATCCCCACACTCGGGCCGGTAGCTCAGTAGGTAGAGCATTTGACTTTTAATCAAAGGGTCGCGGGTTCGAGTCCCGCCCGGCTCACCAGTTTTCAATAGTTTACGTGGCACTATTTGCGCCGTACGCGTCCAGTGTTCGGATTCCCCACAGTTTACTGAGTCGTTAGTGAGTACCATTTGCAGAAAGACGCAGCGAGACAATCTTGTCGAGGTCACCGTATCCGATCTCCTCAAGTTGGCGCTGGGCTTCCGGTGACAAGCGCGCAACATCAACAGACTGATGCTGCTTCTTCGCACTGAGCAAGATCTCGCGCCACGTCATTGATTCGAATGATTTCAGTTTGCCGTGAATGGCCATTACCGAGGTCCGGTCGAGAGTGTGCCACCCCAACGGACCAACCATCTGTATCTGTGACAGCCGCCAAGCGGGTGTGTGCGAATAATACCTCTCGGGCGCTTCTGCGACGATTGGCTGCTTGGAGGTGGTGGGTGAGAACAGAACTTTCGGCTGCTTCTTGCCCATGGTGTCGCTTATCGATAAAGACTACCGTAGTACTCCGCGATCTCCGCATCCGATATCTCGTTGCGAGTTGGCTCCCCTGGACCAGCGTCTTTCCGTGCGTTGAGCCAGGGAGTCTCCTTGTGGGTGAGGTCGCTGAGCCACTGAGAACTCTTATCGCCGTAGAATCCGAGGACAGCGTCTACAGTCTCTCTCTGCAATGCGTTGAGATTGGTTGAAGAACCCTTCGGCCATGGCGGCTCAAGTTGAAATCTCCCTTTGTGGACGGCGTAAAGTTCGGGAACCACGGGACCGTTCGCCCATGCTTCAATCTTTTCCGGAAACAAGGGCGACTCATCCCAGACCAGAGACCACGAATGGCAATAGTACACAAGTTTCTGTAGTTTCATCGCCGTCATTGGCCCTTTTCTTTCCAGCACATAGGCCGCAACGTCATGTACGCTTGGCATTTCCACACGCCTCCCTTTGCTTATCGGAACGGAGCCTTAACCAATAGTAGACGCGGAGAAGCGACGGGATCAATAGAGGTATGAGCCCGATTTGAGCGGCGCCTCCGCCGGTTGTCAGTGGGTGAAAGGCGCAAAGCTGCTTCCTGACGTGCACCATGGCGCAGCGAGGCCATCGGGCGCGTCACGGCGCCGATGCCCAAGCCGGTGCGCTCTCCGATCCGCCGCTGCGTTCACGTCCGTTCTTAATGTCAAGGCGCACCTCTTGAATCCCCGCAGCCCGTTCTTTACTTGAAAAAGGACCTTATGATACGCTCAGGTCAAGTCCCGGGTTCGTAACATTCTGTACCAAAACACTCAGGGAAGCGAATCGAATCAAGATCGCGGATCGTTCGGAGGACTTTCGTAGTGTTGAGCCTGTCTCATCTGGCACGCGCTGCCTCGCTAGCCGTTTTCTGTTTCTGCGCCGGAACGCCAGGGGCAGCAGCCGCCGTCTATCCGGCGAATGTCGATACCTCGGCGAACAGCGGCGTATCCGGAAACTTGAATGCGCTTCTCACAGTGGACCCTTTGGGGTTCGCCGCAATTGTGGAGATTGACCTCAATGGCTCCACATTGCCGTTTGCCTTTGGCGGACCGGGCAATGCATCTCCCGCCGTCACCTTTATTCCTGAGCCGGGCCGCCGCCACGATCGCTACGGCCTTGGTTGCGCTTGGCCTGTTTGCCCAGCGCCGCCGCAACACATAGCATTCAGTAGCGAAATTCCCATTCCTTGACAACTCGGAGGTTGCCTGTGCATCGTGACCGGACGTGTGCCCGTCTGTTTGTTCTCTTTGCCTCTGCGGCTCTCGCCGGGGGTGCCGCCCCGTTGGAAGTCAGGACCGTTCCGGCCGACCCATCGGACCTCTCGCTCCCGCACCCCGTACTCTCTGGCCGTGCAACCACGCTGAAGGCCACCGCCACGCTCGCCGGCGATACCCTCGAGGCGTTCTGGGACTTCGGCGACGGCTCGCCCGGCGCGCGGTTCACACCGACCGACCCCAGCGATCTGTCGGCACGGCACGTCTATACCGCGCCCACTGGGTCACAGTTTAGCGCCCGCCTCACGGTCACCAATAAGACCACGGGCGAATCCGCCAGCGCCACGTATGTAGTAAAAGTGAGCGAAGCCGGCATCGCCACCGAAGCTCGTATCGCTGTCGAGGAGGGACTCTGGTACCTGCACCGCTCGGTCACCCGCAACGGTGACGCCGCCGGTTCCTGGCGCGGCGATTGCGCCGCCTGCGACCCCCAGGGCGCTTCCACGGCCACCAACCTCCTGGCGTTCGAACGCGCCGGGTTCGATGAGTCCTCTGGCGCGGCAATCCCTTACAGCGAGACCATCGCGCTCGCCCGCGCCTGGCTGACTCGCAACGCGGATAACCCCCTGGTGCAGTCGGCGGATCTGGAAGCATCCATCGCCAAGGCCGGCGCCACCGCCCGCGCGGCCACCATCGATCTCTCCGTGGAAGCCGCCCGCACCCTGCTCGACCAGCAGAACCCCGCCGGCTACTGGACGGCCGCCGGGTCAGAGAGCGCGCTCGCCACCGGCCGAGCCATCAAAGCCCTGGCCATCACCGTGCGCTCCGCCGCCAGCACCATCTTTAATGTCTCGAGCCAGGTTTCCGTCATCACCACTGGCTTCCTGTTTTCGCGGGTCACCCGCACCTTCAACGGCACCATGACCGTGACGAACATCAGTGGCACCGCCATCCCCGGTCCCATCAATGTTGTTCTCACGAATCTGCCCGCCGGTGTCACCCTGGCTAATCTCAACGGCACCTTCAACGGAAGTCCGTATCGCACCGCCGCCGGGGGACTCAACCCCGGCCAGTCCGTGCCGATTGCGTTGAGCTTCAATAATCCGACTGGCGTCATTATTTCCGGTACGCCTGTCACCTACTCCGGCACTTTTCCGCCCGCTCCCGTCACGGTTGGCTGCCCCGCCAACGGCGGCACCAACGGCGTATCCTACAACTCCGCGCTGAACGGGGAAGGTGGCGTCCAGCCTTACCTTTACTCCATTGGTCCCGGCAGCCTTCCCAACGGCCTCATCCTCAACCCCGCCACCGGCGTTATCACCGGCAGCCCGACCGCCAGCGGCACGTTCAACTTCACCGCCACACTCGTCGATGGAACGGGCCTGCCCAGCGGCACCGCCAGCGCCAACTGCGGCATCACCATCAGCCCAGCCTCCAGCGCCTTGACCTTAACCTGCCCTACCTCCAACGGCCAGGTCGGCACGCCCTACAGTTCGGCCTTCGTCGCTTCCGGCGGCGCCGGCGGGTATAGCTACGGCTTGCAGTCCGGCGTCTTGCCCCCTCCGCTTGTGCTGACGCCCGGCACCGGCGTAGTGAGCGGCACCCCGAACACCGCCGGCCCTTTCAATTTCACCGGCGTCGTCACCGATGCCAATCTGCAGACGCAGACCGCCAACTGCGGCATTAACATCAGCACAGCTTCCACGGTGGGCATCACCGTCACCACCGTGCCCGCCGGTCTTACCATCGTCGTTGACGGCAATACCCTCACCGCTCCCCAAACCTTCAACTGGACTCCCGGCTCGAACCACACCATCGCCACTACCACCCCGCAAGGCTCCGGCGGTACGCGCCACGTCTTCAATAACTGGTCCGATGGCGGCGCGATCGCCCACACCATCGTCACTCCCGGCAGCGCCACCACATTCACCGCCAACTTCAACACCGAACACCAACTCACCATTGCCGCATCGCCCAGCAACGGCGGCAACGTGACGCCCGCCACGGGTACGTTCTTCGCCGCTGGTTCGGTTCAAACCGTGACGGCCACCGCGAACTCCGGCTTCGCCTTCTCCAATTGGACCGGTCCGGTGGCCAGCCCCAGCAGCTCCCCCACCACCGTTACCATGTCGGCGCCAGTGTCGCTGACAGCCAACTTCACGGCACAGAGCGCCATCACCGTCACCACCGTCCCCGCCGGCCTCAGCATCATCGTCGATGGGAATACGTTCACCGCCCCGCAGACGTTTAACTGGACATCCGGTTCCAACCACACCATCGGTACCACATCGCCACAGGGTTCGGGCAGTACGCGCCAGTTGTTCACCAACTGGTCCGATGGCGGCGCCATCGTCCATGCGATCGTTGCGCCTTCCTCGGCCACCACTTTCACCGCCACCTTCAGCACCGGACACCAACTCACCACGGCGGCTACGCCTTCCAATGGCGGCAACGTCACCCCGGCCTCCGGCTCCTTCTTCCTTGCCGGCTCGGTGCAGAATGTCATCGCCACCGCCAATTCCGGCTTTGCCTTCAATGGCTGGACCGGCCCGGTCGCCAGCGCCACGAGTGCCGCCACTACCGTTACCATGAACGCGCCCCTGTCGGTGACCGCGAACTTCGTCACCGCGCTCACGGCCACCTGCCCAACCGCCACCCAAGGAAATGTTGGGACGGCGTATTCCTCTTCAGTGACCGCCAGCGGCGGTACGGCTTCCTATAGCTACTCGCTGCAGTCCGGCACGCTACCTCCCCCCCTAACGATCAACTCGTCAACCGGGTTGATCTCCGGCACCCCCAACGCCAAGGGCACCTACAACTTCGTCCTGCAGGTCCAGGACGCCACGTCGCCCATCCAACAGACAGCTACCGCGAACTGCTCCATCCTGATTCCCAACCGCCTGCCCACGGCCAACGGGCAGTCCATCAGCACGAACGAAGACACCGCGCAGCTCATCGTGCTGACCGCAACCGATCCGGATCGTGACACCCTGATCTTCTCCCTGGTCGACGCCCCCACAAAAGGTAACGTGAGCACCTTTGGTGGCGGCTCCTGCGGCGGTACGTCCTGGAGCTGTACCCGCGCCGTGATCTACACGCCCAGCGCGAATCTCAACGGCGCGGACAGCTTCACGTTCCGCGTCAGCGACGGCGAAGGGAACTCTTCGGCGGTCACCGTGAACATCACCATCAACGCCGTCAATGACCCGCCGGTGCTGACCGCCAAGAACTTCAACGTGCAGGCGAATATGCGCATCGTCGCCACCGCCACCACCATGCTCGCCGGTGCCACCGATCCAGGCGATCCGGAAAACGCCAGCCCCGCGTTCACCCTTACCGCGATGGCGCCCGCCAGTGGCGCGGTGTCGTTCGCCGCCGATGGCTCGTTCATCTACGATCCTCCGCCAGGCACCACCGGTAACGTCAACTTCACCTACACGGTTTGCGATAACGGCGCGGGCGCCACGCCGAGTGCCTGCACCGGCGGCAGCGGCACCTTCGTTATCGCCGGTCCGGTGATCCACTTCGTCAACCCAGGGGCCGGCGTCAATGGCGATGGCCGCCTGCAGACGCCGTTCAACTCGCTGGCCTCGGCCACCACCGCCTTGGGCGCCAACACCAACCAGCGCATCTTTGTTTATAGCGGCACCACGGCCAGCGGCGCCGGCGTCACGCTCCCCACCGACGGCTGGCTGGTCGGCCAGGGCGTCACCGGGGCCTCCTTCGATGCCGTGATGGGGATCACGCCATCCGCCTTCACCATCGCCCGCCCCACCATCGGCGGTACGCACCCCATCATCCAGGGTACGGTCAGCAT
Organism: Bryobacterales bacterium; assembly: GCA_016789785.1. The sequence continues at coordinate 5,418 of JAEUQE010000034.1, read as the reverse complement.
GAACGGCAACAACGTCAATGTGCGTGGCCTTCGCATCCAGCCTCCCTTGGGAACCGCCGGGCTACAGGCGACGCTCACCGGCCCTTTTACCGGCCAGGTGGTCGGCAACATCCCGAACATCACCACCACCGGTGCCCGTGCCGTCAATCTCAACAACGTCAGCGGCACTTACAGCATCACGGCCGTGAACGCCAGCGGCACCTTCGATATCGGCATCAATCTCAGCAACGTCAATAATCCATCCAGCGGCAGCTTCTCTGTCACCGGAACCGGCACAGCCAACACCGGCGGCTCCATCGGCAGTGCCACTGCCGACGGCATCCGCCTTTCCAGCACCCGCGTCGTCACGCTCACGGACATATCCGTCACCAACAGCTTCGATAACAACCTGGACGCCCGCAACGTCAACGGTCTGACCATCAACCGGTCCACCTTCGACACCACCACCGGCGCGCTTCCCGGTTCCCCGGATCTCACCGAACGCCATAACTTCTATGGCTTAAACGTGCGCGACCTCAGCATTTCCAACGGCGCGATCTTCGACGGTGGCGCCACCAACGCTCTCAATATCCACAACATCAAGATCGACAATCTGCTGGGCACGTCCGTTATCGACAACAGCATCGTTCGCGATGGCAAGGATATGAATCTGGCCATCAGCAACAGCACGGCAACCGCCTACGCGGGAACGCCGGACGCACTGACCATCCGCAACAACACCCGCTTCCAGACTCCCTCGCCAGGATCGGCGGCGCCCGGTGACCAGATCCAGATCTTCTCCAACGCTGTAGCCAACCTCTCGCTGACAGTCACTGGCAACACACAGATCAGCGGCGCTTCCCAGAACTGCGTCCAACTGGTGGCGCAAGGGGTCAGTCCGTCCCAGGGTAAACTCTTGGCCACCCTGGACTCTGCCAGCATGACCGGCAACAACGGGCCGGCGATCAATCTGGCGACGGCCAACAACGGCCGGCTCGACGCCAACATCAACAACCTGACCCTCAGCAGTGCACTCTCCAGTCCGGTGAACCTCTCCAACCAGGGCAACTCCATCCTCACAGCCAACCTTAACGGCAATACCATCACCGTCTCTTCCAGCTCCGGCAATGGCATCACGGCTGAGGTGGAGAATGATGGCAGGCTGAGTGCAAGCATTAGCGGCAACAATATCTCGGGTAACGCGACCTATGGCATCCGCGGCCAGGCGAAAACCAACGGCGGTGTTCTCAATCTCACCGCCAACAACAACACCGTCCGCCTCGACTCGAGCGCCTCGCTCGAAGGCATCGCCGTCGAGGCTGGATCGAGCGCCGGGAGTTCCAACGCGTCTGTCTGCCTCAATCTGGTCTCCAATAACAGTACGAGCAACCCCGCCGTCCAGGAAGGCTACCGCCTCCGCGTCCGGCCCGGGACCACCTTCCAACTCCAGAATTTCACCGGAAGCGGCACCGTCGTTACCGACGTGCAGAACTGGATCACGAACGTCAAAGGCAACGTGGGTAGCAGCCAGATCACCATCGACAGCGGAGCAAGTTTTTCAACGGTGACTTCTTGTCCGTCATCGTGAGTGAGTTCCTCGCCCTGCTCCATGTACAGTGCTACGGCTGATTCGGTAAGGCTTGCGCGTTTTCATCACAAACATCTTACGGACGATTTGTTTCCTGCGTCTTCGGGGAGGCCCCTTGCTCGCAGGCTTGGTTGGCGAACTTCGGAGCGCGCCAAACGACGGGAGTCTTTCCACGCTTTCACCTGGTCCCGGCGGACTGCGACGCTTGGCCTTGCGCAGGCGCCGGCGATAGACTGATGCCTGTTAGGAGGCCTCATTGACAGGTCATGGAACAACTCGTCTACGATACGATGCTCGAGCAGCGGTATGCCGCACTCGATCCTCTGAAGATGATGAACATCTATCACAGCCTCACCGTGAGCTTTCTCTCCACGATGAACGGGGAAGAGGTGATGCGGACGGTACACCCAGTGAAGTTACGCACCTACTTCATGGTCCCGATCAACACGGAGAGCCCGAAATACGAGGAGTACAAGGCACGCAAGGACCTCTGGTTCGACACGATCAAAGCAGGTCTGAAGAAGACGCGCGGATCCCAATACGATAAGAGCGAACGCGGTATGCTTCAAATGGCCTACAGCGGGAAGGGCTTCCCGGAGGAGTACGAACTCGCATTGGAGTTCGCCGCCGGCACCGGCCAGTGCGGAGCGTTCCCTGAGATCGCGGGTATCCAGGCCCACTGCGACACACACTTCGGAATCGACTGCAGCGGATTCGTGAATGCCTACTTTCTGCGAAAGCACAGGCAGCCCCACTCCGAGGCGAAGAGTATCGCAAGCCGGGAACGCGCGGGCATCCCACGCAAGAGCATCCAGGATGTGCAGATGGATGACTGCCTGCTCTGGACCACGGAGGACGGTGCCCTTCTCGAAAACCCGGGCCACATCGCCGTTGTTCATGGCTGTCTGGCCGCGGCGAACCAGTTATGGCTGGTGCAATCGGCGGGCGACCTCGGTCCCTGCTGTCTGCTCTACATCGTCAAGAAGACGAAACAAACATCATCCGGCATGGCGTTTCAGGTGCAGCGCGCCAATGGGGACAAAGATGCCTGGGTGCGGATCGTGGGTCCGTAGTTCGAATCACCGCGCAAGTGCCTCACGTTGAACGCTCAGTTCCGGCCATGATTTGGCACAGCAAAAGGAAAAGGCCTGTGCACTTCCTCAACAGAAGTGAACAGGCCTTGAATGACGGAAGCGAACGTGAGCGGTCTGCTCCGCGCGCGGCGTGCGGGCAGCGCTAGAAGCTCAGGCGCAGGCCGAAGCGGAATTGCCGTTCGGACGCCGACCCGAGGTTCGGTAGCGTGCTCGTGATGGACGAGAAGTTTCCGAGATCGAGAACCGAGCCGTCGGCGTTCAACCGCATCGACTGCACGCCCGACCCTGGGTTGGAGAACTTGGGCGTATTCGTGAAGTTGAACGACTCAGCCTTGAACTCCATGTTGATCCTCTCGCTCAGCTTGAAGGTGCGGAACAGGCTGAGATCGAAGTTCCACATGCCCGGTCCGCGCATGGTGTTGCGGCCCGTGGTACCGAAACGCACACCCGCCGGCTGACGGAACGCAAGCGGGTCGAACCAGCGCTTGTTGGGGCCGATCTCGCCGATCACCGGAACCTTGCCACTTTGCACCTGATCGGCCGTCTGCGTGTTGCCGGGTGCGTTGAGCACGCCGCCGTCGGCGCCCACCGTGAATGGTGTGCCGGTGTACGAAGTGAAGAGACCGTTGGTCTGCCATCCCCGCAGCAGCCACGAAGCAGGGCCAGACGGTGCGACCGCTTTGCCCGGCCCGAAGGGCAGTTCGTAGAAGAAGCCCGCCGAGAACATGTGGGTCCGGTCGTAACCAGCCACGGCGCGATTGCGGCCCACCACCGGATCCCAGCCCCATGGCAGAGCGCCGGTCCAGCCATCTTCGTCGGTCATGTTGATCGCCTTCGACCAGGTGTAAGCCGCCTTGAGGAAGAGACCTCTGCGGAACTGGCGATTCACCGCGGTCTGCAATGAATGGTAGTTGGAACTGAGCCAGCCATCCCACATCAGCGCGGCGATGCGGCGATTCTGCGTGGCGGCCAGCGGGCGTCCCGCCGGTCCACCTCCCGGAGGCGCCGCGTTGATGTCGCGGTCGGCCAACTGATTGGTCGTCTGCGTGCCAACATAAGCGATGGAAGTGATGATGTCCGAGGGCAGCCGCCGCTCAAACGTGAAGTTCCACGACTGGATGTAGCCCCGGTTGAGTGTTCCGCCCCAGGGACTGCGCGGTCCCATGTCGACGGTCGGCGGAAGCGGGACCACGCCGGTGCTGATATCCGGCAGTGGAATCGCGGGAATGCCCTTGTCGAGCGTATCGATCCACGCGAAGGGACTCGCCGAAACGAAGCTTGCGCCGATCGTCGATGGATACATGCCGCGCAAGGGCCGCGAGAACGGCAGCGGGTCGTAAGTGAGGCCGTAGCCCGTGCGGAGCACCGTCTTTTCATTCACGCGGTAGGCGATGCCCAGGCGCGGTGCAAACAGATCCTTCCGCGTGCCCATTCCTGTGTTGCGCGGCACGTTGCCGATGCCGCCCATGTAGACCAGGTTGGTGGCCGGATCCCAGCGCTCCAAACCACGGTCGGCGCGTGTGATCAGCGGGAAGTATTCCCAGCGCAGGCCGAGATTGACGGTGAGCTTGCGGGTTACTTGCCAGCGGTCGCGGCCATAGAATCCGAACTGCCATTCCCGGTTCGTGTATTGGAAGAACTGAACGGCCTTCTGCATTGTTGTCGGTAATCCGAGAAGGTACGTTGCGTACTGGTTGAGATAGTTCGGCGTGTAGCCACGCTGGCCGGTGACGTTGCCATCGAAGCTGATGGACCCGCGCGGGCCGCCGCTCACTTCGGGTTGCCACTGGTCCATGTGATAGCGCACCAGATCGAGACCCCAACGGAACTCATGCGCGCCGCGCGTCTTGGTGAAGTTCGTGGAGTAGTTGTAAGTGCGCTCCTTGTAGAAGTAGGGTTGCCAGCCTGCGGTGTTGCCCCACGTGGTGAAGCCGTGATTGATGGACGGCATGCCGGTGTAGCATGCGCCACCCGCTTGGGCGGGGCACGCGGCCTTGATGCGATCCGCGCCTGGACCTGAGACGACGGGATCGTTGGTGTTCGGAATGCCCCACAACTCGGAACCGATGTTCTTACCAAAGCCGGGGAACACGCCGTTGGTGTCCATGCGGTTGATGGCCAGCGTTCCGTCCACGATGAACGTCGGAGAGAACGTCTTGCTGAAGCCGATGGTGTAGATGTTCACATCCATCGGCGCCACTTCGGGGGCGCCAGCGCGGGACAGTCCCGGACCGCCGACATCGCCGAATGCGAACTTCGAAGAGACGTTCGCATCCATGCGGCTGTACTTGCCCCATACGGCAAGGTCGCTGCGCGGATTGTAGTTGATCTTCACGTCGTAGTTGTAGCGGTTCAACTGCTCCGTGCCGGCGCTGAAGAAGTTCTGCAGCGTTCCGAACGAAGTGCCTGCCTGATTGGGCAGCGGCGCGAGTTCCTGGATTCGGCGGCTGACCGAATTGATGCGTGAGGCCGGAATCATGTTGCCGGGGAAGAGTTGGCGATTGTTGCCGTCGGTCCCTGTCAACGGGTCGTACAACGTGGTTGGCAGTCCGCTGAAGTTGCCGGCGCGGATCGCCGCGGTCGGCACGGAGTCCGTGATGCGGGTGATGCCGGCTCGCTCCAGCGTGCTCTCCATGCTGCCAAAGTAGAACAGTTTGTCGCGGATAATCTTGCCGCCAATGGTGCCGCCGAAGATGTTGAAGATCGATTTGGGAATGGGGCGTCCGGCCGGCAGGAAGAAGTTGCGCGTGCGCAATC
>JAEUQE010000349.1 GCA_016789785.1 Bryobacterales bacterium | reverse complement strand
CTCGTTCTCGGACCAGATACTCATCGAGAAGTTAGCGGATCGCTTCGTGAACCCTGGTGATTCCGGCAGTCTGGTGGTGGTGGAACGCGGCGGACGCATGTTCCCGGCGGGAATCGCCTTTGGTACTTCGACCCGAGGGAGGTCGCCGCGCTACGCAGTGGCCGCCCCGCTCGAACACGTGCTGGCTGGATTGTCCGCCGATACCGGTGGCGCGCCGGAGATCCTCGTCTAGCCTAGCGCGAGCCGTCCGCGTCTTCCCGACGCTTCCGCGCCCAACCCTCCTTCACCACCTGGCGCCCACGCCCCAGGGCGAGCGCGTCCGCGGGAACCGGGTCCGTGATCACCGAGCCTGCTCCGACATAGGCGCCGTCGCCAATCTCCACCGGCGCCACCAGCGTCGAATTGCTCCCCACAAACGCCCCATCCCCGACCTTGGTGCGATGCTTCGCGCGCCCATCGTAGTTGCAGGTGATCGTCCCCGCGCCGATGTTCACCCCGGCGCCGATACTCGAGTCGCCCAGATAGGCGAGATGCTGCGCCTTCGCGCCCTTGCCGAGCCGCGTCTTCTTCAATTCCACGAAGTTGCCCACATGCGCGCCCGCTTCGACATGATTCTCCATCCGCAGCCTGGCGTACGGGCCGACATGCACGCCTGCCTCCACATGCGAAGTGGAGACGATGGAGAATGGCAGGATCTCCACGTTGTCCTCGATCGTGGAACTGTGAATGATGGAGCAACTGCCAACGCGGCAGTCCGATCCGATCACCGTGGCGCCGGTGATCCGCGCAAACGGCTCGATCACCGTATCGGTCCCGATGCGCACATCCAGATCAATCGTCACCGTCTCCGGCTTCTCGATCGTCACGCCTTCCACCATCAGTTCATGCACCTTGCGATTTCGCAGGATCCGGTCAGCCTGTGCAAGTTCCAGCCGGTTGTTGATGCCAAGCAACTCCGAGGCATCGTCAACAATCATCGGCAGCACTCTGTGCCCGGCTCCGTTCAGGATCTCCACCATATCGGTGAGATAGTATTCACGAGCCGGGTTGTTGGGCTGAATGTCCGGAAGGTGCTTCCACAACAGCGGCGCCGAGAAACAGTAGATCCCCGCGTTGATCTCTCGGATCCGGAGCTGTTCCTCCGATGCCGCTTTCTGCTCCACCACTGCCATCACCTCACCCGAGGCATTCCGCACAATCCGGCCGTAGCCGGTGGGATCGTCGACATAGGTGGTGATCGCGGTGGCCGCCGCGTTCGTTTCCGCATGCAGATCCCGCAGCCGCACCAGCGTCTGCGCACGCAGCAGCGGAACATCGCCATACAGGATCATGACGCGGCCTTCCCGGGTCTGCATGCTTTCCGCACACGTGATCACGGCATGTCCGGTGCCCTTCTGTTCCGTTTGCAGAACGAAGGAAATCCCGCGGGGAGCCAGCAACGCCTGCACTCGATCGGCCTGATGGCCAACGACAACGTAGATGTTTTCCGCGGCTGTCAATTCGAGCGCGGCATCCACCACGTGTTCAACCAGAGCTTTACCGCCCGCTTGATGAAGGACCTTCGCCTTCCGGGACTTCATGCGCGTACCCAGACCCGCCGCGAGAATGATGATGCTGAGAGGAGAACTCATGTGGGAAACCTGCATCCATTACACCATTCGGCAGGTGGATCGATCGAGAGGACCGCCGATGCGCCACCGCCGGCGCGAGCCCCCCTTCCGCGCCGCATCGTATCGGAGTAGCTTGAAACAAGGGAGGTCGACACATGCCATCCGCAAGTCTTCAGAGCATCCATGAGTTTCTTGACGTCGCACGCATCGCGATCGCTGGAGCCTCGCGCAGCGCAGCAGACTACAGCCGTCTCGTGATGAAGGAGTTTCAGCGCTGTGGATATACCGTGATCCCAGTGAATCCCGCTGCCAGCGAAATCGGTGGAGAGCGGTGCTATGCCAGGATCACCGAGATCGACCCAAAGCCCGATGCCGTGGTGCTCCTGGTCCCCGACAAGCAGATTGTCGAGGCGACCCAACAGTGTATTCAGGCAGGCATCCGCCATGTGTGGTTCCGCCGGCCGCAAAACGAGAGTTCCGCGTATCATGACGCGATCGGCGATGCGCGCGCCGCGAAGATGAATGTCGTGGCGGGCGAATGCCCCATTATGTTCCTCCCCGGAACCTCTTGGATTCACCGCGCACACCGGTTCCTCCGCAAGACTGCGGGCACATATCCTGTTCTGGAGCCCACGCCGCGCCAACAGTAACTACGATCCGCGTTGCAGTTGCGCCGCCGTCCTCTCCGCTGCGCGCATCACCCGGAGAAGGTTGCCGCCGTAGATCTTGCGGATGTCCTCCGCCGGATAGCCTCTTTCCAGCAGTGCCCGGGTGAGATTCGGAAACTTCGAAACATCGTCCAGGCCCTCCGGCACGCAGCCCACGCCGTCATAGTCGCTCCCGATGCCAACCGCGTCCACACCGGCGATCTTTACGATGCGATCAATATGCGCCACCACATCGGAGAGCTTCGCGCGCACGCGTGGACCGGATTCGGCAAACATCTTCCGCATCGCGGCGCGGCGCTCCTCCTGGCTCTTGCCCTTCATTTCTGCCATCATCTTTCCCATCTTTTCGCGCATGGCGGGATTCAACATCGGCGACGACTTCGCGGATTCCGCATTCACGAACTCGCACCCGAAGTTCACCTGCACCAATCCGCCCTTCTTGGCCAAGGCCTGAATCATCTCATCCGACATGTTGCGCGGAATCGGTGAGATCGCCCGGCAGGAGGAATGAGATGCGAAGATCGGCGCCTTCGATGTTTCCAGCGCGTCCCAGAACGTCTTGTCCGAGACGTGCGAGATGTCGACCATCATGCCGAGGCGGTTCATTTCGAGCACCACTTCTTTGCCGAAGGCAGTCAAGCCACCGGAGCCAACCTCACCCGATGAGCCTGCCCAGTTGTTCGAGTTGGAGTGCGTCAAGGTCATGTAGCGGACACCCAGCGCATAGAAGCTGCGCAGCAACCGCAGGCTGTCCTCTATGGCGTGACCGCCCTCAATGCCCATCAACGCGGCGATCTTTCCGCGCTTGTGCGCCGACACGATCTGATCGGCTGTGACCGCGAATTCGAACTCGTTCGGATAACGGCCAATGATGTCGTGACGAACAGTGTCGATCATCTCGATGGTGCGGTTGGCGGAGCGATTCCCCTCCACGTAACTGCCCGAAACAAAAACAGCAAAAAATGTTGCACCGACTCCTCCTTCTTTCAGCCGGGGCACATCCGTGTGGCCTTCGGTCCGCCGCTTCCCGATGTCGAGGCCGGCAACCGTGGCCGAGGTGACATCGTTGTGCGTGTCGATCAAAATCGCGGAACGGTGCACCTTCATGACTTCAGCGTCACTCACGGTGCGGGCATCCTGCGCGGAGGCGATGCCCGCCAGCAACAACACAAGGACCAGGGATCTCATGGGAACGATTACCATATCAGCTTCAATGCAAGTTGGACATTGCGCGGCTCGCCAAACCCGATGCCGGGCGCGGAGCCGCCATTGCGCGTGTTGGTGATGAGACCGAATGACGAAGCGGCGTTCAGATTCACTCCGGGACCCGCGAAATTGGCTCGATCCGCGATGTTGAACACCTCCAGACGGAACTGCGTGCTCAACCGTTCGGTGATGTTCGTCGTCTTGAAGACGCTGAAGTCCACCGCGCCAAACGACGGGCCATAGAGCACGTTGCGGCCGATATTGCCGAACGTGCCACTGGCCGCGGCAGCGAAAGCTCTTGGATTGAACCATGGCACCGCACCAAAGGGCGTCGCACGGGCGGCCACGGATGTGAACGCATCGGCCACCACATCCACACGGTCCCGATTGTCGAGCGAGCCGCTGCGATTTGTGCCCGAAAGCAGGTCCAGCGGTTCACCGGTGTGGTAGGTCATCAGCGCATTGAGTTGCCAGCCCTTCATCAGACGCGGCATGCGTGTGGTGAGAGCGGGCACGTCGTAGGATACGAATCCCGTGAAGATCTGCCGGATGTCGAAGTTCGATGATCCATACTCGCGGCGAAGATCGAAGCTGTTCGCGGGAAGCGCATTTCGCACGTTCGATCCGTTATCAAGCGCATGCGCCCAGGTGTAGTTCGCCGTCGCCGTGAAGTTCTTCCAGCGCGTGATGCGCAACTGTGTTTGAAGAGAGTTGTAGTTGGAGTTCGCAATCGTCTCCAGCATGTTGATCGCACCGAGCAGCGGGAATTCATTTGCCAGCAGACGAACGCCGCCGCGTGTCGGGTTGATGGAGCGAAGCAGGCTGAGCTTGCGGCCAGTGCTTCCAACGTAGCCCACTTGGAGCAGAGTTGTGGACGAGAGCTGCTGCTGAAGGTTGAGATTGAAGTTCTGCACGTAGGGCGTGCGGAAGTCCGGGCTGACACCGAAAGCGCCCACGTTGCGCGGCGCTGTTGCGGCCGTCGGGAAAATTGCCTGGCCAGACACCACATCCACACCCGGGCGTGTGATGGTGAACACCGGGTCGGGACCGGCGGGATTGGCATGCACTCCCGCCGAGCCGCCGTTCGGCATGGCCGTATTCGCAACAATGAAGTTGAGCGGCGGCACGTCGTAGAACAGGCCGTAGCTGCCGCGAATCACGGTCTTCGGCATCAGGTTGTATGCGAAGCCAACGCGTGGCGCGAAGTTGTTCCAGTCCTGTGGCCATAGCCGGTTGCCTCCGTCGATCACCTGAAACCCACGGCCTGGCAGGAACGACGTGATGCTCTGCCGCGTATCGTAGAGCGGGCCTACGTAACTCCAGCGAACTCCGAAGTTGACGTTCAGCTTCGCGTTGATCTGAAAGTTGTCGTGCATCCACCAGTCGAATGTGTTCTGCCGGTAGTCGCGCTGAAGCTGGCCGCGAACAATGGTCGCGCCGTTGTTGTTCGTTACGTGTCCAGCCAGGAAATCCGCCAGCGATCGCAGCGGCGCGGAAACCGAAGCATCTTGCGCCCACGGCCCGCGGGTCCCGTCAAACGTGAAGCTGCCCCGCTTGTTTGTGTCGTAGAAAATGTCGAAATGCGACCGCCGGTACTCGCCGCCGAACTTGAACTGATGACGGCCCGTGGTCCAGCTTAAGTTGTCGGTGATGTGCCCCGTGGTATCAATGCGCCCCAGCGGCTGCGTCGCGCTCGCACCGGCGAAGTTCGTGATCCGCAGCGTCGGCGCGCCTGAGAGCGATCCATCCTGTGGCACACCCGTGTTCAGGCCGGCGGCGATTGGGTTGAAGCTGATGTCCGCGTCGTTGAACACCTGCAGGAAGTAGTTTGTGCCGAGCAGTACTTGATTCACCACGCGGGGCGACAGCGAACTCGTGAGGTTCACCGCAACGTTGTGCATGCGGCTGGGCGCAACCTGGAAGTATTCACGATAGGGCACGTCGTTATTCACCAGAGCAGCCTGTTTGCCGGTGCCACCGAAGTAGCGCATCGACAGGTTGTGCTTCGCGTTGATCGCGTAGTCGATCTTGCCAATGCCGTTGTAGCTGTCGTAGTCGTTGCGGTCCGATGCAACCAGGTTGTTGATCGAGGCCGGTAGGGAGTTGTATCGCGAAGGCCAGAATGAGAGCAGATTGGTGGACACCGGATTCACTGGCACTCCGTAACGCGCCATCACGTTGCGGGCTTCCGTCACCCACGCGCTTGAGGGATGCGTGGAGCGCAGCGAGAGGTTCGCGATCGCCTTCTGCCCTTCGAACGTGGTGAAGTAGAACAGCTTGCTCTTCAGGATCGGGCCGCCCACCGAGAAACCCCACTGATCATTGCGCATCACGCGCTTGCGATCGGTGGCGGGGTTCTGAAAAGGGCTGAACGACGAGAAGAACTCGTTGCGGTTGAAGTAGTAGGCGCTGCCATGCAGCGAGTTCGTGCCGGACTTGATCACCAGATTCACGTTCGACCCGCCATTGCGCCCGAAATCGGCACTCGAGTTCGTCACTACCGAGAACTGGTCAATCGCTTCCACAGGCAACAGGGTTCCCGCGATTCCCGCCACGCCGCCTTGATTCACCGCGGAAGTGTTGTGGAACGCGTCATTGTTGTCAGCGCCGTCGATCTGATAGTTATTCCCCGATGTGCGCATCCCGTTCACCGAGTTGGATGCCGGCGACACGCCTGGATTCAGCTTCAGCATCTGACGAAAATCGCGGCCATTCATCGGCAGATCCTGCACCATCTGCGGTCCGACGACACTCGCCAGCGTCGACGATGTTGTCTCCAGCGATA
>JAEUQE010000348.1 GCA_016789785.1 Bryobacterales bacterium | reverse complement strand
AGTTGCGCACTCCAGATCTGCTCCGGATCCTGCTCCACCCAACCCGGATGCGGATAGATGCAATCAATGGGCATCGACTCCATGGCGATGGCGCGGCCTTGCTCGTCATAGAGCACACTGCGGGCGCTGGTGGTTCCTTCATCAAGAGCAATCAGATAGGGCACCATCGAATTATAGCCGCGGCATGCATGCCCGTTTTGGCCGCAAATGCCGCGTGCGCGCCGGTACCGCTAGAATAGGAGTTTATGTTCTTCAAACGGGAGAAAGTTCACGTTCCCTCCTTCGGCGAACGGATGGAGGAGCTGCGCAAACAGGGCTTCGCCGTGGAATCGGACCAGGGCGGCATGCGCGCAAGTAAGAACGGCTGCGGCGCGGTGGTCACCGACAAGGGCAGCGGCGCGGTGAAGGTCGCAAAGGCGGGCCTGCTTCTCGGCAAAGAAATTGGCGCGCTGGTGGATGCGGGTTTCCAGAAGTACTGGCTGGCGCCCAGTGGGGCTCGCGCGGCGGCGACCGCGGATCAGTTGAAGGCGTTGCACAATTTCGAAGAAGACCTGCGCGAAGGGCTTGGCATGATCAGTTTGTACAACGAATCGCTGGGCACGGTGAACGGATTGCACCTCTACGACCGAGTGAAGGATCGCGATCACGGCGTTCCGAAGCGCGCCTGGGAGAGATAGATGCTCACGCGGCGCGCATTCGTGGGCGGTTCTGTATTGCCTCTGGCTGCGGAATCCCGCAAGCGCCCGAACATTCTGTGGATCTCCTGCGAGGACATGAGCCCGCAATTGGGCTGCTACGGAGATCCCCTTGCCATCACGCCGAACCTCGACAAACTCGCCTCGCAAGGGACACGATTCCGCCACGCGTACTCCACCATCGGAGTCTGCGCGCCGAGCAGGTCCGCGATCATCACTGGCGTGTACGCATCGTCGCTGGGTTCGCACAACATGCGGAGCGACGCAAAGCCGCCGTCATACGTGCGGTGTTTTCCCGAGTATCTGCGCGGAGCCGGCTACTACTGCACGAACAACTCAAAAACGGATTACAACTTCGCCACGCCCAAGGAGGCGTGGGATGAATCGAGCGCAAAGGCGCACTGGAAGAACAGGCCGCAGGCGAAACCGTTCTTCTCGGTGTTCAATCTCACGATCACGCACGAGAGCCGCATCCCGTTTCGCGGCGCCGATCACCTGAAGCAGACGCGGCGGCTGAAGGCCAATGAACGCCGCGATCCATCGAAGGTTCGCGTGCCTGCCTACTATCCGGATACGCCCGAGGTGCGCCGTGATCTGGCAAACGTCCACGATCTCATCACGCAGATGGACTACGAAGCGGGCGATCTGTTGAAGCAGGTGGAGCAGGCCGGTCTGCTGGACGACACGATCGTGTTCTTCTGGTCGGACCATGGTGTTGGGCTTCCGCGCGCCAAGCGCTGGCTCTATGACTCGAGCACGCACGTCCCGCTGATCGTGCGCATTCCGGAGAAGTATCGCCACCGCGGACAGGGCTCGCCGAATACTTGGGATGAGCGGCTGGTGAGCTTGATCGACCTCGGCCCGACGGTGCTCAATCTGGCCGGAGTGACGCCGCCATCGCACATGCAGGGGCAAGCGTTTCTCGGCGCGGATTTGAAGGCGCCACGAAAGTACGTGTTCGCCGCCCGGGACCGTATGGATGAGCGCTACGACATGGTGCGCGCAGCGTCCGACGGCAAGTTCCGCTACATTCGCAACTTCGATGCGCACCAGCCTTACTACCAGTACATGAACACGTCGGAGAAGAACCCGACGATGCGTGAGATCCGGCGTGTGGAAAACCCGCCGGAAGCTTGCAAGCAGTTCAAGGCGTCGCGCAAGCCCGCCGAGGAGTTGTACGAAACGGGCAAAGACCCGGACGAGGTCCGCAATCTGGCTGAATTGCCGGAGCATCAGGCGACTCTTCGCAAGATGCGCAAAGAGCTGGAGCAATGGATGCGCGACATCCGCGATCTCGGCCTCGTCCCCGAAACCGAGATGCTCGCGATGACGAAGCGCTACGGTAGCGAGGCGCTGATCCTCCAGCAGCGCGAGAATCGCGACATGGTGCCGAAGCTGCTGGCCGTGGTACGCGCGGGTGAGCACCAAAACGTGGATGGGCTTGGCAGTGCGCTGAGCGACCGTCAGGCGGCGGTGCGTTCGCGTGCGGCGCTGCAGTTGGGCGCACTCGGCAAGGTACCGAAGAACATTCTCACGAAGATGCAGGGTCTGATGAACGACGACTCCTGGAGTGTTCGCATCCGCGCGGCGCAGGCTCTGATCCGCTGTGGGGAACCCGCGGACCTGCCATTGAAGACGCTGATGGCGGGCCTGTCCAACGAGGCGGAGTGGACCAGGCTGGAAGCGGCGCTGGCGCTCGACGAGATTGGCGAGGTTGCGCGGCCCGCCATTCCAGCGCTTCGGAAAGCGATTCCCGATGATCCCAACAAGTATGTGTCGCGAGTGGCGAATCACACCGTGAACCGGCTCACCGGATCGAACAACGAAGTTTCGTAGTTCTGTTTCAAACAATCGACATGGGAAATGGTTGCAGCGGGCGTGGAGTGCCCTAATTCCACGCCCGCTCCCGCGAATGCTGAGTTGCGATGCACTGTCTCAGCAGCCCACGGGCCGAATCACCGTCCTCCCGGGCCACCAACGGGGCGGTTGCCTGGGCCACGGTTCATCAGTTCGTCGTACTTGGTCTTCTGTTCGGCGGTGAGCAAGGCATAGAACTTCGCGGATGCCTTGGCTTGAATCGCAGTCATCTGGCCGTGAATCACGCCCATGGCCGCGGAAAGACGGTCCAGTTCGGCATCCGTGGCGTTCGCCTTGATCGCGGTGTTGAGGCTTGTGCGCGCCGCTTCGAGCTGTCCGCGCGCGGTTTCGCCGGCGGTCTCAGCCGCGGTAAAGATCGCTTGCGCCTGAGTCCTCTGGGTCTCCGAAAGGCTCAGGTATCCGGCGAGAAAGTCGAGCCGGTTGCCGCCATCGGAAGGTCTGCCTGGAGGTTGTGCGGCCAATGGAAGAACGCTGAAGATGGCCATTGCCGCGATGAGGTATCGTCTCGAGTTATTTGTGTTCATTGGTTTCAGATGAACTCTCCTGTAGGAATAAACGCGGCCCATTCCACGGCGTTGCCGGGAATGCCCGCTCGGGATGTAAGGCTTTCCTAACATCGGAAGGTGCGCGAAACAGATAGCCGGCGCCCCGCATGGTGAGAAGGTACTCCGGCGCGTGGGGATTGTCTTCGAGTTTCTGGCGAAGGCCCGCCATGTGCACATCCACAGTGCGTGTGGTGGTGGTCTGATAGTCCCACACCTCGCGCAACAGCTCTTCACGAGCGATCACACAGCCGCTGTGGGCAATCAGATATCTGAGCAAGAGCAGTTCCTTGTACGAAATGTTGACCGGAACGCCGTTGCGCAGAACGCGCCAGCGGGCGAAATCCGCCACGTTACGGCCAAAGCGAAATTCGATATTCGCGGTGAGTGCGGACTGACAGGCGCGGCGCTGCCCGGCGAGGATTCGCGCATCGAGTTCGCACGGATCATACGGCTTCGACACGCAGTCATCGGCGCCATGCAGCAGCGCCCATGTGCGTTCCGATGAGTCATTGTGCGGCGTGACAATCAGCAGCAGAGTGGATGGCAACCTGCATCGCGCGTGGTGGCAGAGGCGAAGTGCATCGTCGAGATCGGGAGTATCGATCACAACCGCATCCCTGGAGCTTGCGGAGCGAAGCGCCATCAGATCGTCCATCCCTTTCACGACGACGTAATGGCCCGCTGGGACGGTTGGTGCGGAGTCTTTCATGCTTGATCCATCCGACGTACCGCAAAGATGAAAAGCTGTTAAGAAGTGTCAACGCACCGGATCGCGAGGGCGCGCTTCTGCGGAACAAGGTTCGTCCATGGCTTAATGGAAAGATGTTGGTCCGGCTTGCGCCCTTCCTGCTATTGGCGGTCTCCGTGTACGCGCAGAGCGTGCAGATCTATTCCGAGTTCCGCCGCGTCACGAAATCGGGTGAGATCTTCGCGCAGGACCAGGGTGGAAAGCCGCGAGAAATCCTCTCACCCGGATTGGTGCGCAACGCGTGGCACTCGTTCCGGATCGTGATCACGATGCCGGCCGGCCAGTGGTATGCGTTGCACATCGCACAAAACCCGGAAGAAGTAGCGCGGGTCAATTTGTACCGCGAAAAGAATGGCGACGAGTTGGAGCCTGCGAAACTGCCGGTGCAGGCCAAGGGCGACGGAAGCTATGAGAGCTTCTGGCTGGATGTGTTTCTGCCACCGCTGGTCGAGTTGAAGCGATTCCGGCTGGAAGCGCAGATGCACGATGGAACAGGCTGGATCATCGTCCCGATGGAGGTGCGTCCGCTTGCGGGAATCCTGCCCGAAGTGAAGGTCACGGATGCGGCGATGCCCGCCATTCAGGAGCCCGCTGACTCGACCTCGCTTGCCACACTGCGTGGTTACGTTTGTGGCGATGAGCCGAAGCCGGTGCCCTCCGCGCGCAACGTGAGATCGCTGCAGCGGCGAAACGCTCTTCAGGATGCCGCGATCGCGAGAGTGCTTGAGAAGACGCGCAGCAAAGAGGAAGTGTCGCTGGCGATTGTGCAGGCGGCGGGCGGAAAGGACGTGTCGACCTGGTGTGCGGCGGCACGGCCGGAAGCGGCGAAGACTTACGGCCCGGAGTGGTACTTGCGTGTGCGCGACTATCTCTTTCGCGAGGTTTCGCGTTGATCGGCGCCGCCATCGCAATCCTCAACGTCACATTGATTGATGGCACCGGGGCACCACCCAAAACAAATCAGACCGTGATCGTTAGGGATGGGCGAATCGTATCGGTGGGCGATGCGAAGGCGCCGAAAGATGCGCAGGTGATCGATGGCAGCGGCAAGTTTCTGATCCCGGGCTTGTGGGACATGCACGCGCATGTACTTCCCGATGCCGGCGTCATGCTGCGTTGGGGAGTTACCGGTGTCCGCAACATGCACATTGAATCAGCGGATGCGATCCGTATCGCCCTGGATGCGAAGCAACGTACAGCCGGCCCGCGCATCGTCACCAACGGCGTGATCGTCGATGGTCCGCAGCCTGTTTATCCTGCATCGGCACGTGCAGGCGATGCAGGGACGGCCCGCGCGATCGCGAGACAGGCCAAGGATTACGGGCTCGACTTCCTGAAGGTCTACGACTTCGTTCCACGCGATGCCTACTTCACGCTGGCACGCGAGAGCAAGCGGCTGAAACTGCCGTTGACCGGCCATGTTCCGGTGTGGATCACTCTGGAAGAAGCAGCCCGCGCAGGGCAACGATCCGTCGAGCACTTGAGCGGTGTGTTCGAAGCCTGCACGGCGGATGCGAATCTGCAGGATGAGTTGAAGAGAGCCTCGGCATTGTGGATGATCTCCCGCAAGGAATCCGCCAAACGCCTGCAGGCAACCGTGCTGAAGATGACGACGACCTACGATGGTTCCGTCTGCAAACCGCTGTTCGAACTGCTGGCCTGGAAGAAAGTATGGCAGTGTCCCACGCTGGTTGTCCTTCGCGAAGCACGGGCCGCGGCGATCCAGGTGGTGCGCGAGATGCACGCGGCAGGCGTTCCGCTGCTCGCCGGTACGGATGCGGGCAGCAACGGCGTGGTGCCTGGAGAGAGCCTGCATCAGGAGCTGGAACTGCTGGTAAGCGCCGGCTTGACACCGATGGAAGCGCTGCAAGCAGCAACTTCGAAACCCGCGCAGTTCCTTGGATTGTCGAAGCAACTGGGAACGGTGCAAAAGGGCCGTCTGGCGGATCTCGTGTTGTTGGACGCCAATCCGCTGGAAGATATCCGCAACACGCGTCGCATCGCGGCTGTCATCTCGCGTGGACGTGTGGTACCGTCTGATCCATGAAGCTCTCGTTTCTGCTTGCAGCGTTTTGTGTGCTTACGGTGAATGGTCAGGAAGCTGGCTACAAGAAGCCGCGAAAAGAAATCCTCGATATTTTGAATGCGCCCTCGACGCCGCAAGCAAGTGTCAGTCCCGCAAAGACTCATATCCTGTTGACGCGATCGCGCCGCTATCCGCCGATTGCCGAAGTATCGCAGCCGATGCTCCGGTTGGCGGGCCTGCGCATCAATCCCAGGAACAACGGTCTGCATCTGCCGCCCACCATCATCGAACTGATGCTGAAGCGGATTGACGATGGCAAGGACATTCCCATGACGTTTCCACAGGGTGCGCGCATGAGCGCACCGCGCTGGAGTCCGGATGGAAAGTGGTTCGCAC
>JAEUQE010000347.1 GCA_016789785.1 Bryobacterales bacterium | reverse complement strand
AGCGGTCCGGAGTTGATCGATTTCGCGAAGGAATCGAAGGCGACTTTGGACATGTATGGCGTGGAGCCGGGCAAGGCGTCGTATGCCAATAACTGCCTGCTGGCGCGCAGGCTGGTGGAGCGCGGTGTGCGCTTCGTGCAGTTGTGGCATGCCGATTGGGATCATCACGACGACATCACCAAGCCGCTGGATGCGGTCTGCAAGGAGATCGATCAAGGGACGGCGGCGCTGATCACTGACTTGAAGCAGCGCGGGCTTCTTGACAAGACACTTGTCATTTGGGGCGGCGAGTTCGGGCGCACGCCGATGGGCGAGGTTCGGGAGAAGGGCAAGATCGGGCGCAACCATCACATTGACAGCTATTCGCTGCTGATGACGGGCGGTGGAGTGAAACGCGGCGTGACGGTTGGCGGCAGTGACGAACTCGGCTTCTCGCCCGCGGAAGAGAAGGTCGAGGTGCACGATATTCATGCGACGCTGCTGCATTTGCTGGGCATTGATCATCTGAAGCTCACGTACCGGTTCCAGGGGCGCGATTTCCGGCTCACTGATATCGCGGGCAAGCTGGTGCACAAGCTGCTGGCATAGGGTGGCGCTTGATCACGCCTTTCGCGGCGGAATGCGGGCGCTTCGTGGTAAACGTGGCTTATGGCAAATTCCGCTGATCTGGCCGTGCTCTATGAGCATCCCGAGTGGTTCGAACTGCTGTTTCGTGAATTGACGCGAAGGGGCATTCCGTTCGCGAAGGTGCCGGCGCACGAGTTATTGTTCGATCCCGAAGACGATGGGCTGCCCGCTCCGGTGATCCTGAACCGCATGAGCCCGTCGGCGTGGAAACGCAATCACGGCAACGGAATCTTCGCGGTGAAGGAATATCTGCGGCATGTGGAGGCTCGCGGCGCGGTGGTGATCAATGGAACGCCAGCGTATGCGGTGGAGACTTCGAAGGCGTTGCAGCTTGATCTGTTCCGGAAGTTGGGCGTGGCGTATCCGCGCGCACGAGTGATCAATCACGCGTCGCAAGCAGTGGCGGCCTCGCAGGGGATGCGCTTTCCGGTGGTGGTGAAGGCCAATATCGGCGGAAGCGGCGCGGGGATCTTCAAATTCGATTCGGTGGATGAGTTGCGCGACGGCGTGTTCGATCTCGGAGTAGATTCGACGGCGCTGGTGCAGGAGTTCCTGCCTGCGCGCGAGAGTTGCATCACGCGCGTGGAGGTATTGAACGGTGAGTTTCTCTACGCGATTCAAATCACAACGGACTTTTCGAACTTCAATCTGTGCCCGGCGGATATCTGCCAGCGCGATGCGGCGCCCGCTCCTTCCATGGAAGTGTGTCCGGTGGAGGCGCCGAAAAAGCTGAAGGTGGTGAAGGCGGATCCGCCGAGGGACGTGATCGAAGCCGCGATTGCGCTGGCTCGCGAGGCGCAACTCGATATCGGCGGCATTGAGTATCTGATTGACGACCGTGACGGGCGGGCGTGTTTCTACGACATCAATGCATTGTCGAACTTTGTGTCGGATGCCGTGAATATTGTGGGATTCGATCCGACCGCGAAGTTTGTGGATTATCTGGAGACGCGGTTGGTGAGGGCGGCGGGAACCACGAGGTAATGGACAACACCAGAGTCTTTCGCATGGCTTTCGCAAGTGTGTACCCGCACTACATCGCCAAGGCGGAGAAGAAGGGCCGCACGAAGGAAGAGGTGCACGCCATCATCCACTGGTTGACGGGCTACGATGATCAGACGCTGCAAGAACAAATCGATAGGAAGGTGGACTTCGAGACTTTCTTCGCCCGCGCGCCACGGATCAACCCAAACGTCTCCAAGATTACGGGTGTGATCTGCGGCTACCGGGTGGAGGAGATCGAGGACAAGCTGATGCGGCAGATCCGTTACCTCGACAAGCTGGTGGATGAACTGGCGAAGGGAAAGTCGATGGAGAAGATCCTGAGGAAGTAAACAGACTGAAAGCGCTTGAGCAACTCAGTTCCGTATCAGAGAACGGACGCGTTGGGCGCTTCCGCCGCGAAGGTAAGAGCTGCCCGGACCGCTTCCCGAGTGATGTGGGGATAAGCACGAAGAATGTCATCTTCGGTGTAGCCAGCCGCAAACTTCTCCAAGATCAGTTTCACCGTGATCCGCGTCCCGCGAATCACGGGTTTGCCCGTCATCACCTTTGGATCGGACACGATGAGTGTGGATTGCGACATAGCGGGAAGGCTCCTGAGAATAGTTTAACGGGTGCCGTCTCCGGCGCTACGCGAAGAGGCGGACTACTTCCTGATGGAGAACGTGGGTGCGTTCTTCGGACTTCGATTCCACGGCCAACCGCAGCAGCGGCTCGGTATTCGAAGCGCGCACGTGGATCCAGCCGTCACTCAGGATCAGCTTCAGGCCGTCGGTGCGGTCGGTCTGCGCATCGGGGAAGCGATCTTCCAGCGCTTGCATGAGCGGACCCAGCCGGCCGTGCTCATAGGCGACCTTGCCGAAACGGCGGAAGTACTTCGGCAGACGATCCGCGAGTTGAGATACGGTCTGCTGCGTCCGCTCCATCAAGTCGAGCAGGAACGCCATGCCAGTGTAGCTGTCGCGGCAATACTGCACGGCCGGAAAGATGATGCCGCCGTTTGAGCCCTCGCCGCCAATCACGGCTTTCACAGCTTGCATGCGCTCCACAACATTGGCTTCACCAACCGGTGTGCGATACACGCGGCGGCCATGCTGCTGCGCGATGTCATCGATGGCGGACGATGTGGTGAGGTTGACTACAACATCGCCGGGCATGGATCGCAACACCGCGTCGACCACAAGCGCGAGCACATCATCATTGTCGAGCACGCGGCCATTCTCATCGACGACGGCAAGGCGGTCGCCATCGGGATCCTGGCCGAAGCCGATCTCAGCACGCTCCTTGATCACCTTCTCCTGAAGATCCCCGAGCGTATCGGGGCGCGGCTCGGCCTCGCGCGGGAATGGCTTTGTGGGGTCCACCGAGATCGCGCGCAAGTCGCATCCCAGCGTGTGTTCCAGGAAGCGGCAACTCAACTCGGAGCCCGCACCGTTCACGCCATCCAATGCGACGCGGAACCTGCGGGAACGAAGGCGCGCCGCGTCGACATGGCGCAGCACACGATCAATGTGCAGCTTGCGTGGTGTCTCACGGTCCTCAATCACGCGGCGGATCCCGGCGTTCGTTGCCTTGCGAAAAGCGCTCTCGTAGTAGAGATCCAGGAGTTCACGGCGCTCGTAGTGATTGAAGAACAGCCCATCGGCGTTGAACAACTTGAGCGCGTTGTACTCGGGCGGATTGTGGGAGGCAGTGACGGAGATTCCGCCTCGCGTCTGGATTGCGCCGACGTAGACCTGAATGGTGGGAGTGGGCTGGATGCCGACATCGATCACTTCGCACCCAGTGGCCAGCAGACCACAAGCGACGGCATGTTGCAGCATCTCGCCGCTCGATCGCGTGTCGCGGCCAAGAACAACGCGGCCAATGCCGACGAACGTCCCGAAGGCTTGCGCGAAGGAACAGGCGAGCGACGGAGTGAGGAAATCGCCCACCACGCCGCGAATGCCGGAGACACCAATCTTGAGACGATGTTCACGCATCAGGCCATGCTCCTTACCTGGTCGAGAAGAGCTTCCATGAGTTCCACGGGAGCATCGCCGCGCTGCTCGCAGATCACGCGCACGATGGCTTCGGTCTGGCTCACGCGCACGTGAAACCAGCGGCCGGGCCAACTGATGCGGAGACCGTCCCGGACGTCGGCGATGCCATCGGCGTATTGACGCTGGAGTTCGATCATCAACTCCGGCATGCGCTGCGGAACGAGTGGCAGTTCCTCTTTGAGGATCGAGTATTTCGGATAGCGCGCGAGGATTGCGGAGAGTGGATCGTGGCGTTCGTGGCGCAGGGAGAGGATCGCGAGCATGCTCGCGATGCCATCGTAGATGAAGCGGAATTGCGGCATCATGACGGCCCCGGTTCCTTCGCCTGCGAGTGCGATTTGATCGGCCTTATAGGTCGCGAGCGCGTCCATCGCTGCCTGACGTCCGACCGGAACGCGAACCACGCGTCCTCCGTGTTGCGCCGCGACTTCATCCAGCAGCGCCGTCGAAGAGAGGTTGGTGATGACGAGTTTGCCCTTGCCGCGCGGAAGCAGATAGTCGGCGAGCATGGGCAGCACGGCTTCTTCTGAAACCGGCATTCCGTCCTCGCTGGCGATGGCGACACGATCGGAATCGATGTCGAACAAGAACCCCGCATCGGCGCCGAGCGGCTGCATCAGGGGAGCAAGCTGCAGGCTCACCATTTTGCGATTCGTGACGGGCTCATGCGCGAAATCGACGCCTTCGATCTGCGCATTGATGAGGATCAACTGCAAACCGAAGCGTTCTCTCAAACGGCGCAGAATGATGGACGAGGTGCCGTTGCAGCAGTCCACCAACACCTTGTACTTCGCCAGCGCGGGCAGGTCGAAGACGCTGGCCAGTTCATCCAGGTAAAGTTCGATCGCGGTCTCGTCCATGCGAAGCTTGCCGAGTTGTTGGTGATCGACGAAATTGAACTTGCGGAGATGGTAGATGTCGAGCAGCTCGCCCGCTTCGGCGGTTGAGAGATAGGTGCCCTGCGCACCGAAGAACTTGAGTGCGTTCCATTCGGCCGGGTTGTGGCTGGCTCCAATAGAGATGCCGCCGACCGCTTCCGTGCGTTGAATGGTGTGTTGGATAACGGGAGTGGAGACGACGCCAAGATCGACGACATTGTGTCCGGTGGCGAGCAGCGAGGCGATGACGCCTTCGCGCATCATGACGCCGGAGGCTCGAGGATCGCGGCCGACAACCACAGGCCCTGGTTCGAGGAACGTACCGAAGGCGGCGGCGAAGTCGAGAACGTGGGAAGCTTCGAGTCCCATTCCCACCACACCGCGCAAGCCGACATGCGAGATTCGAAGCTGCCGTTGGGTCGTCATGTTCTACTTGCGGAAGACCAGGCGTCCGAATGCTTCGGGAGTGTGAAACGTCTCGTTGTTCACAGGCTGCCAGTTAACGAGGGTACGATTCGGATCGGCGCCTTGAATGCGATAGAAGTTGATGCGAACTTCGTTTCCGGCTTTCGGCGTGCGCGCGTCGAAGGACTGGATGGGGATTTTGAATTCGCCGTACCAGATCTTCTTCGCTTCATCAAGGCGCGCTTTCACGGTAAAGCCGGAATTCCAACGCCAGCCCTGTGTCGACTTGGGCTCCTGACGGTTGATGTCGAGATCCACCCACTCACCTTGCGGCGAAACCTGATACTCGCGGTAGTGATGGATTTTGTTAAAGTCGGCGCCGATGAAAACCTCGGCGACATCGTTCAACCAGAGCATGTTCGTTTCGGTGGTGGTGGATGGCTTCGGGCGAAGATTGAGCTGCTCGTAGGGGCACGTGTAGAGGATGTAGAGATTCTCATTCGTCCAGCGCGTGCGGATCTCGGTGCGATGAGAAGGGACGGGCTTGCCGTAGCGATCGCGGTCCGCGATGACAGGCTTCACGTTCTTCCAATGTGGCGCGGCGGGGTCCGCGGTGAGCGAAAACTCCTGTGCGGAGTGAATCGCCTCAATGCGGCCCGGTCCATCGGCACGGAGAAGCCCGCAAGAAATCATGCCGAGGCTGAGAAGGAAAACTGTACGAGTCGTCATTTTGGAAAGTGCTTCCGGTACCAGCTTATCGAACGGTCAATGCTGTCGATGATGTGTTTCGTCTCGCGGAGCCCGTGGCCTTCGCGCGGATAGCGAACCATTACGGTCTCCACGCCCGCATCCTTGAGGCCGATGTAGAACTGCTCGCTCTCCGCGATGCAAACGTCGTTGTCGTTCTCGCCGTGTTGCAGCATGACGGGGGTCTTCACCTGCGCCACGTAGCGAAGCGACGAACGCCGCCACAATTCGTCCATCAACGTGCCTTGGTGCGGCAGGATGCCGAACGTCATCTGCTCATACATGTTGTAGTAGGTCATGTAGTTGTAGCTGACGAGGTTGATGATCGGCGCAATCGGGATGGCGGCTTTGAAGATGTGGGTCTGCGTGACGAGCCAGGCCGAGAGCTGGCCGCCGTAGCTGACGCCTTCCACGCCGAGGCGGTCGCGATCAATCCACGGATTGCGGCGTGTGGCGGCGCTGACCGCATACAGCACGTCCTGCCCCTCATTGCCGTTCTGATCGCCGAAGACCGCGTCGGCGAACTTCTGACCATAGCCAGTGGAGCCACGATAGTTCACCATCAGTACCGCCCAGCCAAGCGCCGCGAAGGTCTGCGCGCGAAAGTTGAAAGCCGGGCCTTGCTGGCCGTGCGGTCCGCCGTGAATCAGAGTGATCATGGGATGCTTGGATGTTTCGGTGATGCCGGTGGGCTTGGTGAGATACGCCTCCACTTCGAACTTGAAATCGTTGCTGACGAAGGTGAA
>JAEUQE010000346.1 GCA_016789785.1 Bryobacterales bacterium | reverse complement strand
GCCACGCAGGTTCACCTCGATCGCGTTCGCTTCCAGGCGCCCCGCGGATTCGATCTCCCGCAAAACGTTCACACGGCTGTCCGGGCGGCTACCGAACCCGGGCGGCAAAGGGGCGTTGGCGTCACGGGAACGAAGCAGTTGGACTCCACGCGTGCCGACGTAGTTCACGCTCAGAGTGGTCCTCTTCGCCAACTGCCGCTCGGCGCCGGCGCTGAATTGCATGGTGTTGGGAAGCCCGGTTGCCGCCGCGAGTTGGTGGATGCTGGTTGGGAAGCTCGACAAGTCCGAGGGAGCGGCTCCACTCACCACGTAGCGCCGCAATTGGATGCCGTTGAACCGGAGCACGTCCCAGATCGGCGCGGGGCCAGAACGGTCGAAAAAGAAGCCCGCACCCGCTCGCATCACCGTCTTTCGCGACTTGCCCGGCGCCCACGCAAGAGCCAGCCGCGGCGCGAAGTTGTTTGCGTCGCCAAAGTAGTTCTGCCAGTCGTACCGCACGCCCGCGGCAACGGAGAGTCCTTGCCGGAGTTGCCACTCGTCCTGGAAGAAACCACCAACGTTCTTCTCGATGAAGATCGTCCGAGGATCGCCGCGCTGGATGAGGGTGGCGAAAGGGCGGTTCTCCGCAAAGGCTTCCAGAGAGGCGAAGGAGAGGGTCCCGATCTCGTTGGTCCGATCCGAAATCCCGCGCCGGCTCCAATCCGGAATGTTGATGCCGTACTTGAGCGTGTGTTTTCCGATCGTCTGTGTCAATAGCCAGGTGATCGATGTGTGCAATTCCGTCGAAAGACGGTCGGCTTGGGCGCCCCCGCCCGTGAAGGCATCCGTCACCACCACTCGCGCCGCGCCGCGATTACTCTTCACCGGCGCCCAGTATCGCCCCACAAGAATCCGAAACTGCGAGAGCAGATTCGTGGTGACGACGGCACGATGGTTGAATACGAACTCGTCTTCGCGGAAACGGCTTTGCGTCCCAGCCTCGGCGAGCGTGGTGCCGCCGGCGCCAAGATTGTTCTGCCAGCGATCCTGAAAATTGTACTGCCAGAACATGGCTTGCCGGTCGTTGAACTGATGACTGATACGCAGCGAAGCGACGGAGTTGATCTGGGGCGTGGGGACATTCTCCTTGATCGCGCCGCGCAGTCCCTGTGCGAAGACCACGGCAACCAGATCCTCTTCCTCTCGGGCCCCAGACAAGAGAAACGAAGTCTTCTTGCTCTTCGCCACTGGTCCGAACAGACTTCCCTCGACGATCCGCCGCTGCTCCTGGGGCCGGGACGCTGCCAGCGCGTCACGAGCGTTGAGCCGGTAATCGCGGAACAGGAAGTTGATCGTCCCATGATAGGCGTCCGCCGAAGATTTCGTGATGATCTCGATTCGCCGGCGGCTCCAGCGCGGGTACTCGACAGTGTAGGGGTTGTTGTTGATGCGAATCTCCTGGATCGCCGACGCCGTGACACCCGCGTTGCGCATTTCCATTCCATCTACTACGAGCGTGTTGCCCGATCCGCCTGGAGTGCCCGGATCCAGGAACCGGCTCAGGGCAGAGAGGTAATTGTTGTCAAGGACTGGGAGATTGTCGAGCATGGTGCGCTCCACGGAAATGGCATCCGCGTTGCGGTCCGCCTGCGCAGCGACGCCCCTTTCCCGCTCGTCCACACTGATGTTTTCCTTCAGCGCCGCGATGGCAAGCCGCACGCGAATGGGAGGCGTGCCGCGGTTGTCCACGCGGATGCGACGGACCACCGGATCGAAAGCGGCGACCTCGACACGAAGCTCGTAAGTCCCCGCGGCGACTCGTTCAAACCGGAACTCACCCAAGGTATCCGTAGCGGTCCGCCGCGCTTGCTCCGAGCCGCTCAACGTGACTGTGACCCCCGGTACCGGCGCATCCGACGGATCCACCACCGAACCGCTCAGTGTTGCGGAAGGCGCGGCGCGCCGTGGTGTCTGAGCCGGCAGGTTCACCACCTGCAGCATGCAGAGACTCACCAACAACGCTTTCATCGGCACACCACAAAGGGACGGCTTTGCGGGAAACTAAGTGGATGCTGAATCGAACTACCCTCTTCTTCATTGTGCTCCTGATCCCCGCCTTGTGCGCGGAAATCACGGACGCGCAGAAACGCGCCATCGATCAAGGGGCCGGGGCGAAGGGCACATACACGGCGGCGGAGGATGTCTACCGCGTCGCGTTTCCCAGAACCGATCTGGCCGTCACCGTGGAGGGCAGGCCGCTTCATCCCTTTCAGGGTGTCACGTCCTGGGCGGCCTTCACGCCAGATGCGCACAGCGGACAGTTGATGGTGATGGGAGATCTTGTGCTCTTTGAGGACGAGGTCAATCCAGTGATGTCGGTGGCGCTGGACAACGGTCTGGAAGTGACGGCCCTCCACAACCACTTCTTCTACGATTCCCCCCGCGTGATGTTCATGCACATTGGAGGCACGGGCCCGGCTGAGAAACTGGCCCGGGCTGTTGGCCGCGCCATGGAGAAGGTGAAGGAGATCAGGAAGACGGCAGCGCAGCCGCCCAGAGCATTCCCCGGCCCGTCCATTCCCGCCGTGAACAGAATCAGTGCGGCTCCGCTTGACGCAATCTTCGGCGTGACCGGCCAGACCAACGCGGGTATGTACAAGATATCGATCGGACGGCCTGCCAGCATGCACGGCCGCACGGTGAACAATCAGATGGGGGTCAATACATGGGCCGCTTTTGCCGGCTCCGACCAAGCGGCAGTGGTTGACGGCGATTTCGCCATGCTCGAATCGGAGTTGCAGGGTGTGCTTCAGTCGCTCCGCAAATCCGGTATCCATATCGTTGCCATCCACAATCACATGACGCACGAGGAGCCTCAATACATGTTCCTGCATTACTGGGGCAAAGGCCCTGCGCAGGAACTCGCACGAGCCTTAAGGGCCGCGATGAACACGCAAAAGAAGTAGGACACACGGTGGAGATGAGCCGTTAGCGCTCCCGTCAGAGGGACCTCCACCGCTGGTGTTCTGCCAGGCCAGCTCAGTGTTTGTGCTCGGCCTTCGTGGCCCCGGAAGCCACGGTAGCGGGTACGCCGAGAATCACTTCGTTCGCCATGATCTCACCCGTCGGCACTTTCGAACCGAGCACACCCACGCGGTCGCCTACCTTGACTCCAGCCTTGCCGGCAGGCTTCTTGTTGAGTTCGAAAGCCGTCTTGCTGGAGTACTTCACCTTCCCGGGATGATGATAGATCAGACTTACTCCTCTGGCACAATCTCGACGTAACTCCTCGCATGCCCGCAGCAGCGCCTCAGGCAAAGAAACCCGCATTCCCCTTTAACGCCAACTCCACCGTCGTGATGTCCACCAATCCGTTGCATCCGTAAATGGCCGGCAGCAGGTCCTTGGCGGCATACTGCTTCCTCCATTGCGCCACACGTTCCGTGCCCGCGCGATACGCCGGTAGGTACATGCGGCCGAGCAGTGGATGCCGGCCCCAACTGCCCGAGAGCTTCCCCGCACGTTCCTCCGACACCAGAAAATCGCGCCGCAATGCCGCCGCGACCTCCGCCTGCGGAGCGCCTTCTTTCCATGTTAAATACGACGCCTGATTCTTCGCGTCATCCTGCAACAAAGCCAGCAGTAGCCCGGCCTTCAGATCGTCATCGTCCAGTTCCGCAATGTCCGTGACGCCACACGCCATCAACAGCGCATTGTTTGCGATCCCCTCATACAACGTCGCGGCGCGCGTGTTCATCGTCAGAACAGTGGCTTCAAAACCGCACCTGCCGCGATGGTACAAATCCTGCAGATAGGCGAACGTCGTCACGTGGCCCGGCACCACCTCGTGCGTCACCAGTTGCTCAAACTCCGGAACTGAGATACTCAGCGACGCATTGATCTCGTAGTTCGCTTCATACCGCGGCGATCCATCGGCGTTGCGCGCCCGCCCGATGTAATTCATCGATCCCGAGAACCACGCATCCTTGATGGCCGTGAAGCTGATGTTCGCGCGCGGAACCGCGGAAAGCTCGGCAGGCAGATGCCGCATCAGGTTCCGCTCGCACAGCGCATCGTACCGTGCAATCACCGCGGCTCCCAAAGATCGCAGCGCGGCCATCGGCACCAGACGCTCCTTGCGCCATCCATCCACCGCGGCAAGCAGAGTTTCGGTGGAGTTCGACGGGTGCCCCGCGCGGGCCAGCAGTTCCGCCAGCAAGTCGCGTTTCGCGCGTGGGTCCGAGGGCTCCGGCGCAATGCCAGTGGATGCGCGCACGCAGCGCTCATAGGGCACCGCCTCGCCTTCCCCCAGCATCTCCCGCACCAGATCCCACATCACTTCCAGGCTCGTGCTCATGTTCCGGATGAAGACACTCGCCGCTCCCGAAAGCTGGTCGATCGCGCCCGCAACGTCAACCGCCTGCAGATACGCATCCACCGCCTCACGATCGATCTCTTTCGCCGAGACTCCACCCGTTTCGCGCAGGCGCTTCGCCGCGGGATGCGTGTACGCCAGTGGCAGCGGCTCATCGGAAAACCAGGAATCCGCGATGAAGCGGCCCGTGCCGGAGAGACACATCACATCGCCCCCCCAAAGCGTATCGATCCCAAGGATCGCCGTCGCGATCGTCTCGCTCGTAATCATGCGGACTTCTCCTTCTTCATCGACCATGCCCACGTGTACCAGCACAACCCAACAAAGGCCGCCGTCGACACCAGTTGCGAAACCGGCTCATTGTCGTAGAACGGCGTCTTGATCCAATCCTCGGAATAGGAAGGGATCAGCCGCAACGCCGCGCCAATCACTCCGCCCAGCGCTCCGCCGGCCATCAGTCCCGAGGCAATAATCACACCCCGCTCGCGAATGCTCCGGCCCGCTCCGCCGCCTTCTTTCGCCGACCGTTTGTTCACAAAGTGATTCAGCGCTCCGCCCACCAGCGCCGGCACGTTCAGCTCCAACGGCAGGTACATCCCAAGCGCGAAGATCAATGCCGGCACACCCAGCATCTCCATGATCACCGCGATCACTCCTCCCATCGCGAACAGCATCCATGCCACCGGTTGACGGCTCATGAAGCCCTCCACCAGCGCCTTCATGATGGAGGCCTGCGGCGATGCCAGCACCACACGGTTATCTCCCGCAACGGCTTCTCCAAACTGGAAGGTCTGCGCCAGCATCACCAGCGTGAGACTCACCGCGATCGCCGAAATCGCACCACCCAGCAGACGCGCTTTCTGCTGCGCCTCGGGCGTCGACCCGATCCAGTAGCCTGCTTTGAAATCTGTCGCAGCCTGCCCCGCTACCGACAGTGCGGTGCACACCAGCCCCGCCATCGCCATCACGAAGAACATGCCCGTCCGCCCCGACACTCCGAAATTCAACAGCACCAGCGACGAGATGATGATAGTGAGCATTGTCATACCCGACACGGGATTGCGTGCCGTGGTCGCAATCGCGTTCGCGCCGACGCTGGTGAAGAAGAAGGAAAACATCATCACCAGAGCGACCCCGGCTGTCACCGCAACCACAGGCGCGGACAACGACCCAAGAATCGCCGCAATCGCGATGGCGCACAGAATCACTCCGATCAGCACCTTCATAATCGGCAGATCCCGATCGGTTCGCTCGCCCGCTGTCTCTCCGCCCTGGAAGGACCGAAACGCGATGCTCAGCGATCCGCTCACCACTTTCAGAGATTTCAGAATCCCGAAGACTCCCGCCGTCGCGATCGCCCCCACACCGATAAACCGCACATACCCACGAAAGATCTGCGCCGCGCTCATCTCCGCAATCGGCATCGTGCCCGGATACACCGAAGTGCCCTGCAACTGCGACCCGATCATCCAGATCAACGGCACCAGCGCGAAGTTCGCCAGAAATCCACCCGCGCACAGGATCATCGAACTGCGCAGCCCCATCACGTATCCGAGCCCGAGAATGAATCCGATCGCATCGAAGTTGAACGCGAGCTTCGCCTCCGTCGCCAGCCTCTTCACTGGCGTGGCGAACAGAAAATCGATGTTCTCCTTCCACACATGGAAAGTGGTGACGAAGAAATCGTAGACGCCGGCGATTCCAGTGGCCTGCAGCAGCAGTTTCGCCCGCGATCCACCGCGTTCTCCCGTTACCAGCACTTCGGCAATCGCGGTTGCCTCCGGGTAAGGAAACAGCCCGTGCGTCTCCTTCACGAAATAGCGGCGCAGCGGGATCAGCAGCAGCGTGCCGAGACAGGCTCCGGCGGTTGCGATGAGCATCGTCTGCAGCGGATGCGGATCGAGCTTCAGAATATAGAGTGCCGGAAGAGTGAACGTTGCTCCCGCGACCACCGCGCCGCCCGCCCCGCCGAAGCCCGTCATGATGACGTTTTCCAGCACCGTGCTTCGGCGCTGGTACATGCGCGCGATTCCGATGGAGAGGATGGAGATCGGGATGGCGGCCTCCATGCCTTGCCCCACCTTCAAGGTGCTGTAGGCCGATGCGA
>JAEUQE010000345.1 GCA_016789785.1 Bryobacterales bacterium | reverse complement strand
GGATTGGGATTCAGCCGTTATGGTAACGGGCGCGTTTCAGATCGATGCCTCCGACAGTCCGTTCGGCAAGGCATCGTTTCGCATCGCGGCAACGCGCGTGGACAAGTGGTAAGCTACCCGCGCTTCGATTCACCGAAGCCCAACACGTAGCCCGCCGGATCGCGCACCGCAAACTCGAGCACTTGATACGCCTGCAA
Organism: Bryobacterales bacterium; assembly: GCA_016789785.1. The sequence goes on along the minus strand of JAEUQE010000345.1, from coordinate 6,525 downwards.
GGTGGGACCGTAGGTCACGGTTGCGCCCTTGCCCTGCATCTCCGCATGCAGCGCCAACGCATCGTCGACCCAATAGAACACGTCCCACGCACCGCCCTGCTGTTCATTGGGGCAGATCTTCGTTGCATCCTCTACACGGCGCAACATCAGCGGAAGGCCATCGCGGCTGAGGATCGCGAACTCAATGGGAGCCCCAGCCTTGTACTCGCAGGTGAATCCCAGTACACGTTCATAGTGTTCGATGACCGGCTCCACGTCCGTCACCGGAAGGTAAGGTGCGCTTCGAAGCAGTTGTGCCATGGCAATGCAACGTAGCACGGCCTCGCGCGCAGAACATCCGCAGCACTGGTCACAGATGCAACGCTTACCGGCCACTCATCACAGGAAGCTTCGCCGCCGCCTTGAGAGCATTCAACTTCTCCATGGCAAGCTCCTTCACACGGCGTATGTTGGCTTCCTTGATCTGCTCATAGCCGCGGATCTGATCCGGCAGGTTCGCGATCTCAACCACCAGTGCTTCATTCGCGGGCGTGAGTTGCTGCACGGCCTCACGAATCAGGTCGCGATACCAGCCAATCAACGCGCGCTCCTCGCGGCGATGCTTCAAATAGCCGAACACATCCAAAGGCGTGCCGCGCAACACTCGCAATGCCGCCATCACCTGCAGCACTTGCTTGAACCATGGCCCGAAGGTCAGTTTCTTCTTCAACCCGAAGGCACGCAGCAATGGCGGATGGAGATGATACGACAACGACTCGGGCTTCTCCCACATCTCGAAAATCTTCTGTTCCCGCCGCGGGTCCACCAACAGGCGCGCCACTTCATACTCGTCTTTGTACGCCATCAGCTTGTACAGATTTCTCGACACTGTTTCGCGCAATGGCTCCGGCACACTCGCGACGAAGTCTTCGAACTCGCGAGCGTACGCCGCATTCTGATATCTCCGAAGATCAACCGCCCGGTCAAACAGACGCGCGCCTTCCGGTGTTTGCGGCTGCGCGACAGCCTCCACCGAAGCCGCATCATGATAGTACTTGCGACCCCACAGAAACACCTGAAGATTGCGTTCCACGTCCACACCGTTCAATCGAATCGCGGCCTTCAGCGCACCCTCACTCACCGGCAGCAGACCCGCTTGAAACGCCGCGCCGGTCAAAAACAAATTCGCCGTCAAATGATTTCCGAACAGCGACTCCGCCAGGCGCGACGCATCAATGTACAGATTGCGCCCATGCCGTGTTCGCGACCGGATCACCTCCACCAGACGCTCTGGTCCCGCCAGCACGGTTCTCTTCCGTATCTCTTCTCCTGTCGGCGAGTGCGTGGTGTTCACCACCGCGACGGTCCGGTCCGAGTCAGCGGTCTTCAGGTTCTCGCCATTGGCCGCGCCCAGCAGATCGAAGCCGAGGATCAAGTCCGCATTGCCAGTGTTGGTACGGGCCGCGCGATCCACCGGCCGCTCGCTGATCAACAGATGCGACACCACCGCGCCGCCCTTCTGCGCCAGCCCCGTCTGATCCAACGTGATCGCGTGCATCCCGTCCATCAGTGCCGCGTTGGCAAGCAGTGCGTTGATGGTCACCACTCCAGTACCGCCGATTCCCGGCATTAGAATGCGATACCCGTCACCAGCCTTCACGGCATCGTGTGGCGCGGGCACTTCCGTCTCCGGCAGAACCGGCAGCGTACGCTTCTTCAGGCCGCTACCTTCGGCAATTTGCACCGTCACAAACGACGGGCAATCCCCAAGCCCGCACGTGTAGTCCTTGTTGCACGATGACTGATGGATGCGCACCTTCTGCCCGCGCGGTGTTGCCACTGGATGCAGACTCATGCAGTTGGATTGCTTCACGCAATCCCCGCATCCTTCGCAGACCTCCTCATGGATCACAAGCCGCTTCACTGGCTCTGCGAGCTTGCCCCGGCTGCGCATGCGGCGTTTCTCGGCGGCGCACTGCTGATCGTAGATGATCGCGGTAACACCGGAAATCTTCTCCAGTTCACCCAGCGTCCGATGCAACTCGGTCCGGTCCCGCACTTCCGCGTTGCGCGCAAGCATCGCGCCATCGGTGTACTTTGCGGGATCCTCCGCCAAAACAACAATCTTCTTCACACCTTCGGCTTCCAGCTTGCGGGTCAGATCCGGCACTGGCAAAGCACCCACCGCGGCCTGCCCGCCCGTCATCGCGACGTGGCCGTTGTACATGATCTTGAAGGTGATGTTGATACCCGCCGCGACGCATGCTTCCACTGCCAGGGAACCCGAATGAAAGAACGTACCGTCGCCTTGATTCTGGAAGATGTGTTGGCGATCCACAAACGGCGACATGCCAATCCACGGCACGCCTTCGCCACCCATGTGCGTGCAGAACAGATAGCCACGATTGGCATCCTGCAGCATCGCCGACATGCCGTGACATCCGATGCCACCGCCGGCCACCTGATGATCCAGCAGCAACGTGGAGCGGTTGTGCGGGCATCCGGAACAGAAGTTCGGCGGCCGCATCGGCACCAGTTCCTTCGGCCGTTCCAGCACAACGTCGATCCGTTCCATCCTTCGCCGCATCGATTCGCGAAGCTCAACGTCATCCAGGCTCCCGATGAACGCCCGCGCGATCAAATCGGGATCCATCTCGTAGGCTGCGGGCAACAACGGCTCGCCCGATTCATCCTCCTTGCCGATGATCAATGGACGCTCGGACGTATTGAACAACGCATCGCGAAGCTGCATCTCAAGGAAGCTGCGCTTCTCCTCGATCACGAGCACCTTGCGCAATCCCCGTGCGAAGTCTCTAGCAAACTCGGGTTCGATAGGGAACGTCATGCCGAACTTGGCCACGCGAATGCCCATCGATTCGAGATCGCTTTCGCCGACGCCGAGATCCGCAAGCGCCTGCATGAAGTCGTAGTAGTATTTGCCCGCCGTCGCAATGCCGAGCGTCGCGTTCTGCCTGGCGCCAAACCAACGGTTCATGTGGTTCAGCCGCGCGAACGCCTTCGCTGCGTCCAAGCGGCGCCGGTTCACTTCCGGTTCCATCCCGTTGGTGAACGGAATGAGCAGCCGCGCGTCCGTCTTCTTTTGGTAGCCCTCCGGCAACGCGATGCGCAACCGGTCACGCTCCACATTCACGGTGCTGCCGCCGTCGCACACCTGCGTCAGCAACTTCATTCCCGCCCATGCGCCCGTGTAGCGGGAGAGCGCGATGCCGGTAAGCCCGTAATCCAGGACCTCTTGCGTGTTGCCTGGAAAAAGCAGCGGAATTCCGGCGTTCATCAGACTGAAGTCGCTCTGGTGCGGAATGGAAGAGCTTTTGCACGCATGATCGTCGCCTGCGAGTACAAGCGCCGCCGATTTGCCAGGTGAGCCCGCGAGATTGGCGTGACGGAACACATCGCCGCTGCGATCCACACCCGGCCCCTTGCCATACCAGATGCCGACCACGCCATCAAACTTCGACGGCCCCATCACTTCGTAGATCTGGCTGCCGAAGATCGCGGTCGCGGCGAGATCTTCATTCACACCTGGCCTCGCATGGATATCGAGATCCGCCAGCAACGGCGCTACCCGCGCAAGCGCGAGATCGTAGCCACCCAGAGGCGAGCCTTCATAGCCGGAAATGAACGCGCCAGTCTTCAGCCCAGCGCTCCGGTCACGACGCATCTGTTCCATGGGCAGACGCACCAGCGCCTGTATGCCCGTGAGATAAACAGTCCCAGTCTCGACGAGGTAGCGGTCGTTGAGTTTCATTGGATCTATTCTCTCAACTTGGCGGCCTCTGGTTGAGCCGCGCGTAGGCCCAATACTGTTCACTTTCGTATCTTGGCGCCGCGCACCAGACGGTAGCGCAGGGCTTCAGTCTGCCGCGCCGAGACTCGTCTCGGTGCAAGCCGAGGTGAACGAAAATGCGCGATCACCGAGGTACTACGAGCCTAACGCCCTTCGGCCGCCGTGGCCGCCAGGGGCGATTCGCCGGCCCCGGCCACGGGCCTCGACAAGATTGTCGAGGCGGCAGACTGAAGTCTGCGTTACCGTAGCAGGGTCCCGACTTCGCAGGACGCTTGGCTACGCCGTATTGTCGCTAGCCCATCGCGAGGATGCGATCCAGCGCTCTCGACACTTTCATCAGATACTCAGGGTCGGCCGGCCGGGGCCCATACTCGGGACTCATAAATCCGCGATAGCTCACCGCTCGCAGTGCCGCCATCACTTCCTTCCAATCCACATCACCCTCCAACAGGTCCACAAAGCGGCCTTGCTCGGGACGCGTGCTGAGCTTATAGTCCTTCACATGCACTCGTTTGATGCGTGTGCCAAGCGTGGCGATCCAATCCTGCGGATAACCGAACTGCATCACGTTGCCGATATCGAAATGCGCCTGGATCCATGGGCTCTGGAACTGATCGAGGAAGGTACGCATCTCAAGCGGACTCACCAGAAACTTGCTCCACACGTTTTCGGGCGTAAGGTAGACCTTCCACCTCTCCGCATCGGCAACCAGTTTCTTCATCTCCGCCGTCACGCGATCCCAAGTCTGCTGATAGCCATGCTGGAACTTCGCACCGTCGCCCAGCCGGCCCGGCACAATCAGCAGTGCGCCGCAATTCAGATCCTTCGCCAGCGTGATTGCTTTGCGGATGTTCTCGACGCCAGTCGCGCGCACTTGCGGATCGTCATCATTCAACGTGGTGCCGCCTGGCGCACCCGATGGCCAGATGCTGACGATCGCGACGTTGAGCCGGCGCGAGGCCTCCGCGAGGCGCTGCACCTCGTCACGCGTCGCCGTGAGTTCGAGGCCCCGGCCAAGCCGCACCTCGATGCCGCGAAACCCCGCGTTGGACGCGGCCCTCAGTTGATCCAGCAGCGGCATCCCCGTGGGGAAAATGCCGCCGCAGATCGATTTCAGATAGGGCTCCGCGGAGTTCGCCGCCGTGCCGGCAGGTGCACTCGCGGCAGTGGCCAAGGATAGCGAGAGAAAATCACGGCGCTGCATCTCGCGGCGATTCTACCACGCAATCGCCGTCTCGGCGCGAGTAGAAGGCTTGCTGCATGCCCGCCGCCCCACGCACCATCGAGACACCAGAGCCCCACTCGCTCAAGCTCGGGAAAATCACCGCAGCGAGCACAGCGTTACTCCTCGTACTATTGGCGCAGGTACACGGCCTGCTGGAAGTCCACCGGTCATTCCGTCCGCCCCACCCACCGTCAGCCCTTGCACCACCACCCTCACTCGCACAAGGCTCGGGCAAGTCAGCACAGCAAGCGCAGCGCTACGCCTCGCACCATTAGCGCGAGTACACGGCCTGTTGCAATCCCCCGATCATTGCCTGCTGCACACGCATTTGGCACTCCAGCGCCACCACCCGCGCTTGCAACGCTTGCACCATCGCTTTCAATTGCGCGACCTCCGCGGAGTTATTCTGGGGCGCGGGCGAAGGACCTCCGCTCGCGGTATTCGGTTGGCCACCTGGCTTGGAGGGGCCGACCGGACCAAAGTTACCTGGCATCATATGTTTCGTTCTCCTCCACACTGTCAAGCGAGGAGTCTCGCGCCTTTTTACACGCGCACAACTTTTTCACCATGCGATAGACTGAGGCCCCATGAGAGCTTTCCTCCTGCTTTCGGCGATGAGTCTTGCGTTTGCTGGTGACGTGGAAGTCTTGCGCGACGAGTTCGGCGTCCCGCACATCTTCGCGCGCACAGCCGAAGACGCGATGTTCGCCTCCGGCTACTTGCAGGCCGAAGACCGCCTCGACGAGTTGCACATCAACCTTCGCAAAGCGCTCGGCACCATGGCCGAAGCGTTCGGCGCCCGTGATCCGCAGACCAACGAGGATTGGCTCCGGCACGACTGGAAGCAGCGCATGTGGGAACACGCCCGCATCGCGCGCACCCGCTATCCGGAATTGCCCGCGAAGATCCGTGCCTTGCTCGAATCGTATGTCCGGGGCATCGAAAGCTACAAGAGCCAGCACCCCTCGGAAAGCAAGCCCCAGCACTTCCGAATCGAGCCCTGGCACATCGTCGCCTACGGCCGCTACACCGTCTGGCGCTGGCACGAAGGCGATGCCGCCGATGACTTGCGCCGTGGCGGAATCCAACCCGATCCCGTTCCATACCGTGGCTCCAATCAGATGCTGATCGCTCCATCGCGCACGGCGATGAAAGCCCCAATCGCGGTGATTGATCCGCATCTGAGCTGGTATGGCGAAACCCGCTACTACGAAATGCGCATCTATGGCGGCAAGGAACTTGCGTATTCGGGCGGCGCACGCCTGGGTCTCCCCTTTCCCACCCTTGGCCACAGCCGCCACGTCTCGATCGCCATGACAACCGGTGGCCCCGACACCGCCGACGTCTACGAGGAAGAAGTCCGCGACGGCAAATACAAGCTCCGCGGCGAATGGAAACCGCTTCGCATCGAGCAGGAAAAGATCGGCGTCCTCACGAACGGCCGGGTCGAGTGGAAGGACTATTCGTTCGAGTACACACATCACGGCCCCATCTGGGCGCATCACAACGGACG
>JAEUQE010000344.1 GCA_016789785.1 Bryobacterales bacterium | reverse complement strand
CCCCGGCTGGCCTCACGACAAGACGGTCGCGTCGTTGAACATGGACATGATCGGCCGCAGTGAGGAAGTGCCTGAAGGCGGCGGCAGCCGGTTCAATGGACTCAAGCAGCAGACCGCGGCATCGAACGCGGGCAGCGTGAATATCCTCGGCTGGAGCTACAGTCCGGACCTCAGCCGCATGGTGGACGCCGCGAACCGGAACATCGATTTGCGCGTGCTGCGCCGCTATGACAACAACCGGTCCAATCTGTTGCGCCGCAGCGATCAGTGGCCGTTCCTCCAGCGCGGAGTGCCGTCGCTGTTCATTCATACGGGTCTGCATCCCGACTATCACACCCAGTATGACCGGCCGGAGCGGATCGACTACGCGAAGGTGGAGCGCATCGCGCGGCTCGTGTATCAACTGAGTTGGGACCTGGCGAACGCCGCCACACGCCCCCTGTATTTGGAACGGCGTCAGATTCCGGATCCGGAGCAGTAGAGGCCCAGCGGTGGCGGTACCATGAGCATGTTATTCGACGATCAGCCTTCCGCCCCCTCAGCCGAGTTACTCGAGGAAGGCGCGTGGATCCAGCGCGGCTTTGCCATCGCCGATGCCCCCGCCCTCATCCGTGACATCGAAGGGATCTCGAAGGCCGCACCGTTCCGGCATCTCATCACACCCGGTGGACACGTGATGTCGGTCGCCATGACGAACTGCGGCGAGACCGGATGGGTCTCCGACCGCAGCGGCTATCGCTACGACTCAATCGATCCTGACAGTGGAACAGCGTGGCCGCAATTCCCTACCCTGTTCCTCGAACTCGCAGCGCGTGCCGCGTCTGCAAGCGGCTTTCCGGTGTACCGGCCCGACGCCTGCCTCATCAACCGCTACGCGCCCGGCGCCAAGCTCAGCCTTCATCAGGACCGCGATGAGCACGACGCGTGGTCACCCATCGTCTCCGTTTCGCTGGGGCTGCCAGCCACCTTCCTATGGGGCGGCAAACGCCGCGCGGATCCCGTCCGCAGAATACGTCTCGAACACGGCGATGTCGTCGTGTGGGGCGGCCCCGCGCGTTTCGTCTATCATGGCGTATCCCCGCTCAAGGACGGAGAGCACCCACTTACTGGCGCGCTCCGCCTCAATCTCACATTCCGCAAAGTAAACTAACTAGTTTCTGTCGCGAACTTGGTCTTTCTGGCGGTTGCTTCGCGGCGACGTCACACTCGCGGCTCTGTAAGTCACTGCAATCATTGAACACCAGTTCTGGACCGCGACCGGACAGAGCGGTTGATCAGTGAGAAAAGAGAATTCTGCGGCAGAAACCAACTAAGACTAACTAAGCACACCCTTTCATCAACGCAGTCTCGTGACGCACGAGCCCACGCGTGCCGTGCCGGCTCTCAAGCCGGCACCTCGCACTACCCGAATTGCGAGAGAGGGCACGAGACAACCACAACAACTATGCCACCGAACTGCCGAAACGCCGTACTAAGTAACAAGGCAACGGGCCGGTCACTTCTGTCACTTCTGGACAATCGCGGGCTTCAGCGGCGCAAGCAATGCGATCAGTTGCGACTTCTCCGCTTCCGGCACCTTGAACTTATCCAGCGTCGCGGTAAGATTCTCCACCGTGGCCGCGAAAGCCTCATCCGTGACTGCCCTGCCCCGGTGGGCCGCCATCATATCCATGCCCGCGTACTGGCACGGACCACCCGCCGCCTGGCAAACCATGTCGCCGAGCTTTCCTTTGTAGGCCGCCAGCCGGGCTGGATCCGCAGCCGCTTGAGCGAACCAGCGGTTGACACGCGTATCCTTCAAAAGCCGGTCCACGAAATCGCCGACAACCGCGCGAACGGCGGGCTCTCCGCCCAAACGTTCAAAAAGGGACCGGGGTTTGGCGTCCTCGGCCCAAGCATTCGCGCTAAGAGCCGCACCAAGGATCACACCAATGGCAAACTTTGAAAGGCAATTTGCTGAGGGGTACATCACATTATCTCCTTGCCAGTGACTGTGCGGAAACGAGGTGTTTCTGGTCACGGAAGGCTGCTTTTTTTGACGGATTCCAGCGGCGGGGAAGATACAGTCGTGATCACGCTCTGTAGAAAGCTCGAATCGCCTCGACCACTTCCAGCGCCGAACTGTCCGGCAGATAAGGCCACACCGGGAGCGAAAGGATCTCCTTGCACGCCTTCTCGGCATGGGGAAGGTCGCCCTTGCGGAGCCCGCACTCCGCGAAAGCGGGATGCAGATGCATGGGCACCGGATAGTGAATGCCCGTCCCGATGCTCTTCGCGGCAAGCGCCTCGCGCAGTTTGTCACGTCTGGCGGCGCGGATCACATAGAGGTGCCCGACCGAATCCGCGGTGCGTTCAATCAGCGTGACACCGGGGCAATCGCGCAGACCTTCGTCATAGAGGCGCGCGATGCGGCGCCGGTGGTCATTCCATTCGGTCAACCGCGGAAGAAAGGCTCGGAGGTAGCAGGCCTGCATCTCATCCAGGCGCGAGTTGATACCTGCAACATGGCTCACCTGCCCGCCCCGGCGACCACCATCGTGGAGTTCCCTAAGCCGCTTATGGATCGCCGGGCGGTTCGTGACAATCGCACCGCCATCGCCCAGACAACCGAGGTTCTTGGTGGGATAGAAACTGTAGGCGACATAGGAACCGAACGCCGTGAATGGCTTTCCGGCTACCGTTGCGCCATGCGCCTGGCATGCATCCTGAATCAGCGTCAAGCGCTCGGCGCGCGCCATTGAGGCGATCCTCGCAATCTCACAAGGCTGCCCGTAGAGATGCACAGGCATTAGCGCCGCCGTCTTCTTCGAGATGCGATTGCCCAGATCATCCGCATCGATTTGAAGCGTCTTCGGATTCACGTCGGCGAAGCGGATTCGCGCTCCAGCCGCCTTGATGCCGATACCGCTGAACGGCGCGGTGATCGCGGTCGTAATCACTTCCTGCTTCTGAGATGTGAGGCCGGCATCGCGCAGACAAAGCTCAATCGCATCAGTACCGTTCGCAACCCCAACCGCATACTTCGCGCTCATCGCACCGGCGAACTCGCATTCGAACTCCGCCACCTGTGGCCCGAGAATGAACTGGTGCCTCGCGAACATCTCGTCGAGGCGCGCAGTCCACGACTCGCGTGTTGCCTCCAGCGCGGGACGGAGATTGAAGATTAGGACAGCCATGCGTGCACGACTGCCTTGGTGGCCCCGGCGGCGTGCGAAAACCACAGTTGAAGGCGCAGGCGGATCAGTTGATACAGCGTCGTCAGCAGCGAACGGACCCGGAAGAATTGCGACCGTCCATGCAGACGCGGATAGTGATGCACGCCGACCTCGGCCACATTGCAGCCACTCAGTTCCAGTTTCCGCACCAGTTCCACGCAGATGGTTCCGCTCGTCGAGGTCAGCTTCACCGATTCGAGCAGCTTGCGCCGAATCAGACGAAAGTCGCAATCAATGTCGCGGATCCTCACCCCGAACAGCATGCGCGCGAAGCGATTGTAGGTGCTTCCGATCCAGATCCGATGCGCCGGATCGTTGCGCTCCAACTTGTAGCCGTTCACAAAGCCGACATCGTGGCCGAGCTTTTCGTAAAGCAGTATCAACTCGCGGGGATCGTACTGCCCGTCGCCATCGGTGTAGAACACCAGATCCTTCGCCGCCGCCGCAAAGCCGCTGCGTAGGGCGCCGCCGTATCCCCGGTTCTGTTCATGAGTGACAATGCGAAGCCGCTCGCCATACTTGCGCTGCTGTTCCAGCAACACTTCGCCAGTATTGTCCTGGCTGCCATCGTTCACTACGATCACCTCGTAGTCACGAAAGTGCGCCTGCAGTGTGGTGAAGGTCTTCTCAAGCAGGCCGGGCAGCGACGGAGCGTCGTTGTAGGCCGGGAAGAAAACACTAATGGAGTGCGCGGCAATCCCGTTACGGAGCATTGTGAGTTTCCTTACACATTAGGACTGTCTCCAAGTGCTTGTCAATCCCGGGTTTGCCGTAGATGTCAGATATTGGAGGTGCCGGGATGGGTCTTCTTGTACTCCGCATATCCTTCCTTGGCGCGCACCAGAAGCTCCTGGGCTTCTTTCTTCTCAAGAGGGCTGAGATCGGCGATGCCCAGGGCTTTCTCCAGAGACTCCACCGCCTCCGCCCAGCGCTCGCTGGCGACCATCACCCGGCTGATCATGAGGTGTGGTTCGGGATCGGCGCCATTAATTCGAATCGCTTCATGGCACCAATTGGCGAATGCTCGCACTTCGTCCACATTGAGCGAGAGACGCGCCAGTTCCTTGCAGATCTCGCAGCTCTCATCGCCAATGGCGACGGCCTGTTCCAGCACATCCATCGCCTTGCCATACTCCTCGCGGCTGGCCCAAAACCGGGCTTCGCTCAAGTAATCCTGCTCGGTCATAAGAACAGATCAGGATATCAGAGTACCGGCGAGCAACCGGCTGGCCCGGAGGTCGAGCGTGGCATCGCGGCGCCGGGTCAGATACGATGTTGTGCGGAGGCTTTCCGGAAACATGAATCGACGTAGTCTGCTCAAGTCCGCGGGTGCGGCAGCGGGACTCACCATACTTCGCAGCGGCACGCTGCGCGGCCAGGGAGCGCCAAGCAATCGTCTCAACATTGCTCTCATCGGCGTTTGGGGCCGCGGCACGGCTCACTACAACGCGCTGAAGAATGAAAACGTGGTCGCCATTTGCGACGTGAACGATCTTCGAACCAGAGAGGCTCAGCAACTCTTTCCCAAGGCGAAAACGTATTGGGACTGGCGTCCCTGCCTCGACCAGAAGGATGTGGAGGCAGTCATCATCTGCACTGCGGACCATCATCATGCGTTCATCGCGAACTGGGCTCTGAATCGCAACATGCACGTGTTCTGCGAGAAGCCGCTCGGCATCTCCGTGGACGAGGTGCGCACCGTGCGTGCGAATTACTTGAAGCGCAAGGTCAAAGTGGCGACACAACACGGCACCCAGCGCCATGCCTATCCGAACTTCGAGCGCCTGCGGGAGCTGATCCTTGATGGCGCCATCGGCGAGTTGAAAGGCGTACACAGTTGGGATAGCCGCCAGCTTCCGCGGCCTGGCTATCCGGTGGCCGAAGGTCAGCCGCCTGCCTCGCTGCACTACGAGCAGTGGATCGGACCGTCGCCCTATCACCCCTACAGCCCGCAGTACTTCGGCGGCACATCGGGACTGAACTGCCTGTTCTGGAACATGTATCGCGATTTCGGTGTCGGCCAGATGGGCGACATGGGCGCGCACACCATGGATCTGGTGTGGAACGTGATTGACGCGGGGGCGCCGTCCACCATCGACATCGATCGCGACGTCAGCGACAAGTATCATCCCGATATCTGCCCAGTGAAGTTGAAAGCGATCTTCGAGCATCCGGCCAATTCCTGGCGTGGACCCATCACGGTCACCTGGTATCAGGGCGGCCTGAAGCCGGACGCACCGAAGAGCTACATCAACGTGGAAGGGATCGGCAACGGCGCCATCTTCGAAGGCACCAAAGGCTCCATCCTGGCAGACTTCACCACACGCGTGATCATTCCGAACAACGACGACGGCGATTTCACTTACTACAAGCGCCGCGCCTCCAAGGATCTGCTGCCGCTGGTGGGCGGCGTGGGACAGCCGACGCAGGGTCCTCCGCAGGGCGGCCGGCGCCCTGGCGGCGGCGGGAGACAGGCCGCACTGCCCAAGGGCTTCACCGCAATGCCCAGCGCAACACCATCCGCAAGCGGCTTTCCGGTCATCCAGTTCCTCGAAAACGGTGTGCCCGCTGCGGTCGGTTTGCCGAATTCAACCGTGGATTCGTATCTGCAGGCCGAGAAGGAAGGCCGCCCCGCACCTCGTCCGGATGCGTTCCAAACGGACTGGCTGAATGCCTGCAAAGGTCAGAGCACCAACGTCAAGAACGGCACCAGCAGCAAGACGCATTGCGACTTCGATTATGCCGGAACGATGATGGAGCAAATGTTGCTCGGCCTCGTGGCGCATCAGGCCGGAAAGAAGTTGGAGTACGACGCCGCGACGGGGCGGATCACCAACGCTCCGGAAGCGAACGCGTGGCTGAAGCGCACCTACCGCCAGAACTGGAAGCTGGACGGGTAGCGGCAATACTGTTCACGTTTGCATCTTGGCGCCTCGCACCTCACGGTAGCGCAGGGCTTCAGTCATCTGAGTAAATCCGTCAAGTGAAAAAGACGAGTCAGGCCGCATTCGCGATCCTCGCAGCCAGTGGAGAGCCGTGCTGCCGTAGCCCGTTCAAGTAGATGGTTTCATCGTACGGTTTGCCATCGAGCCAGCAACGGTAGGCGATGCGAATCCACTTGCCGGCCAACGACCGCACCGCGGCGTGGTGGGTGGCTCCACTTTCCTTTTGCTGCTGATAGTACGCGCGCGCCCAGTGCGAATAGGCAATGGAATGCCCGGCCCATTCGTGAAAGGTCTGCCGCAGGAACTTCGGACAAGCCCATCGAAAGTGGACCCATTTTGATTTCCCACTCTGCTCCACCACCGGAGCGATCCCGGTGAAACTTTGCACGTCCTGGGCGCTGGAGAACCGTCCCGTTTGGGTTCCGAAGGCAACCATCAGCCGCGGCCCGAGCGCCGCACCCGCTCCAGGGAATGAATCAAATACCGCGAAATTGGGATGGCTCTGGAAGGCGACCTTGATCTTCTCATCGAGTTCCTTGATGCTCTGCCGCAGCACGGCAATCAGTTTGACGAGAACAGTGACCAGCAGGACCGACGTCTCCATGATTGCTGGATCGTTGGT